>CAZFOA010000266.1:0-4489 GCA_964520205.1 uncultured Verrucomicrobiota bacterium
TCGTGGAAGTAATGGACCGTCTCGTCGTTGCCGGAACGCACTTTGACCAGGTGCCGCGGCAGTTCGAGCGATTTGCCGTCCCGATGTTCCACGTAGGCCGCAAAATCGCCGCCGTGACGGCGCAGCGCGTTGGCGTATTTGTCGAGCGATTCAAGCAATTCGAGAATCTCAGCCAGTTGCTTTTCCGAAAGTTCCTTGCCGTCGGACAGGTTGCGCAGGCGCACCTCGTCGGTGCCGAGTTCGATGAGAATCTTGTTCAGCCGCGCATCGTCATCCACATACTCGACGCGTTTCTTGCGGGCAATCTGGTAGAGGGGCGGTTGGGCGATGTAAACAAAGCCGCGCTTCACCAGGTCCTGCATTTGCCGGTAAAAAAACGTGAGCAGCAAGGTGCGAATGTGCGAGCCGTCCACGTCCGCATCGGTCATGATGATGATCTTGTGGTAGCGGAGCTTCTCGAGATTGAACGAGCCCTCACCCTCGCCGTCGCCGATGCCGGTACCCACCGCCGTGATCATCGTGCGGATTTCATTGTTCTGCAGCACCTTGTCCAGCCGCGCCTTCTCGACATTGATCAGCTTCCCGCGAATCGGCAGGATTGCCTGGAATTTCCGGTCGCGCCCCTGCTTGGCCGAGCCGCCGGCGGAATCACCCTCGACGATGAACAACTCGGTGTTCGCCGGATCGCGGTCCGAGCAGTCGGCCAGCTTGCCCGGCAGACCGCCGCCGGTAAGCGCGCCTTTCCGCACGGTTTCCCGCGCCTTCCGGGCCGCGTCCCGCGCCCGCGCCGCGAGCAATCCCTTTTCAATGACTTTCTTGGCCACCGACGGATTCGCGTCGAAATGCGTCATCAGGCCGTCATAAACCACGGATGAAACGATGCCGTCGATTTCCGTGTTGACGAGTTTAACCTTCGTCTGCGACTCGAACCGCGGATTCGGCAGCTTCACGCTCAGCACACAGACCAGGCCCTCGCGAACGTCGTCACCGGAAATCGCCGGGTCCTTTTCCTTCAACAGGCTGTTTTGCTTCGCGTATTGATTGATCGCGCGCGTCAGCGCCGAGCGAAAGCCCGTCAGATGCGTGCCGCCATCCGTGTTCGCGATGGAATTGGCGAAGCAGAGAATCTGGTCGTTGTAGCTGTCGTTGTATTGCATCACGCAATCCACGAACACCTCGTCCTTCTGCCGGTTGACAACGATCGGCTTGGGATGAAGCACCTGTTTGTTGCGGCCCAATTGCCGGACAAATTCTTCGATGCCGTTCTTATAGAAAAAGGTTTCCGTCTTCTCGATCCGCTCGTCGGCGAGGGTGATTTCAATGCCCGGATTCAAAAACGCCAGTTCGCGCAGGCGATTGGCCAGAAGGTCGAACTTGAACTCGGTGGTGAGGGTGAAGATGGTCGGATCCGGTTTGAACGTGATGAGCGTGCCCGTGTGTTTGGACTGGCCGATCACGCCGAGCTTCTTCGTGGTGACCCCGCGCTCAAATTCCATCGAGTAAACCTTCCCGTCGCGCGACACCTCCACCTTGAACCAATCCGAGAGCGCGTTGACGCACTTGGCGCCCACCCCGTGCAATCCGCCGGAATATTTGTAGGCCCCCTGGCCGAACTTGCCGCCGGCGTGAAGGTTGGTCAACACCAGTTCGACCGCCGGCATCTTCCACTTCGGATGCATGTCCACCGGGATGCCGCGTCCGTTGTCACGAATCGACACCGAACCGTCCATGTGCACCGCCACCTCGATCTTGTCGCAATGCCCGGCCAGGTGTTCGTCGATCGAATTGTCGAGCACTTCGAAAACGCAATGATGCAAGCCCCGCTCGTCCGGGTCGCCGATATACATGCCCGGCCGCTTGCGCACGGCTTCCAACCCCTCGAGTTTGTCGATCTTCGAAGCATCGTATTTCTCCGGTGCTTCGGGCGAAACCGGCGCTTGCGACTGGGCATCCAAAACGTTTTCTTCAGGCATAAAATGGTGGTGGCCGGAGGCGTTCGCCGAGGCCACTTTATCACCTCAAAAGTTTAGGAAAAATCGAGGTTAAGCACAATGCTTTGTTTCGGCTTTTTTCGGGCAAAAAACACCATTAGTTGTGGAGGAGACCGGCTGAATACGGAACCTGTTGGGGATTTGAGACTTTACCGGCGAAGCCATTTCAGACTAGGATCCCAACGCGGTAAAGACACGTTGGAATTTGATTTTTCTCTGTGAATTTTGATGCCTGACGCCGCCAGATCACACTTGATTTGCCCGAAAGCAAACATACTTTCAGCCAATGTCCGGATTGGACAGGATGAACATGGATACGACCGAAAAACAGGCCCCTGCCGCCGATGCCTTGAAATCTCCGCAAGCCGCCGCGCTGCCGCACCCTGACCGCTTCGTCCGCCGGCACATCGGACCCGGCCCGGCCGAAATGCGGCAGATGCTCGAATTGCTTGGATACCACAGCCTCGATGCCCTCGTTGACCAGGCCGTGCCTTCCCAGATTCGTCTCGCCCAACCGCTCGATCTTCCGGGTGCGCGGAGCGAATACGAAGCGCTTGCCGCCCTCAAGGCCATCGCATCCCAGAACCAGGTGTGCCGCTCATTCATCGGCATGGGTTACTACGATTGCATCACGCCGCCGGTGATTCAGCGCAACGTGCTGGAAAATCCCGGCTGGTACACTCAATACACGCCTTACCAGGCCGAGATTTCCCAGGGCCGGCTCGAGGCATTGCTGAATTTCCAGACGGTGGTCACCGACCTGACTGCGCTCGACATCGCCAACGCCTCGCTGCTCGACGAAGCCACGGCTTGCGCGGAAGCCATGGTGATGAGCCACCGGCTCAAGGGCGACGAAACCCGGAACACATTCTTTGTTTCGGAAACCTGTCATCCGCAAAACATCGAAGTCGTCCAGACCCGCGCCAAACCTCTCGGAATCGAAATCGTCGTCGGGAACCATGAATCGTTTCCGTTCAACGAAAAAGTTTTCGGCGCACTCGTGCAATATCCCGACACCTTCGGCGCGATTCACGATTTCGCGCCTTTCACCGGACAAGCTCACACGGCCGGAGCCTTGGTCACCGTCGCCACGGATTTGCTCGCGCTCACCCTGATCAAACCGCCCGGCGAATTCGGCGCGGACATCGCCGTGGGCAGCGCGCAACGATTCGGCGTGCCGCTCGGTTACGGCGGCCCGCACGCGGCGTTCATGGCCACGCGGAATGATTTTAAACGGCACCTGCCCGGACGTCTCGTCGGGGTGTCGAAGGATTCGCGCGGCAAACCCGCCTTGCGGCTCGCCCTGGGCACGCGCGAGCAACACATCCGCCGCGAAAAAGCCACCAGCAACATCTGCACCGCACAGGCGCTGCTCGCAAGCATGGCGTCGATGTATGCGGTTTATCACGGACCGGAAGGATTGAAGCAGATTGCACAGCGGGTTCATGCGCTGACCAAAGCGCTGGCGACCGGGTTGGAGAAGCTCGGCCTGAAGGTTGGACAGGCTTCCAGCCCGTCCGGGCAGTCCGGATGCCGGCCCTACTTTGATACGCTCACCATCCATCTTGGCGACAAACACGCCGCTGAGGTCATCAGGATTGCCGGGTTGCACGGGATGAATTTCCGCGAGATCGACGAGCGCACCCTCGGCATCTCGCTTGACGAAACCACAAGCGCCAGTGATGTCGCGGAGATTCTCCAGGTGTTCAACGCCGACAAACCGGCCGGCTTTGAGCCTGCCTGCCCGCCGCCTGGCGCCTCGCGCCCGGCGCCTTCCACCTTTCCCTTCCTGACGCACTCCGTTTTCAATCGCTATCACTCCGAGACCGAGATGCTCCGCTACATCAAACGGCTCGAATCACGCGACCTGTCGCTCACGGCTTCCATGATTCCGCTCGGCTCCTGCACGATGAAGCTCAACGCGGCGGCGGAAATGTTTCCCGTCTCATGGCCGGAGTTCGCCAGGATTCATCCCTTCGCGCCGATCAATCAAACGCGCGGCTACCAGGTTCTTTTTCAAAACCTCGAAGACTGGCTGGCGGAAATCACCGGCTTTGCCGGAATTTCGCTTCAGCCCAATGCCGGTTCGCAGGGCGAATACGCCGGCTTGCTCGTCATTCGCGCCTATCACGAATCGCGCGGCGACTCGCATCGCAACGTCTGCCTCATTCCCGCCTCCGCGCACGGCACGAATCCCGCCAGCGCCGCCATGGCGGGATTGAAAATCACCGCCGTCGCGTGTGACACGCAGGGCAACATTGACGTCGCCGATCTGCGCGCCAAGGCCGAGACACACAAGAACGATCTCGCATGCCTCATGGTCACGTATCCGAGCACGCATGGCGTTTTTGAGGCCGGCATCCGGGAGATTTGCGGCATCATCCACGCGAACGGCGGACAGGTTTACATGGACGGAGCGAACATGAACGCCCAAGTCGGCCTGACCAGCCCCGGCTTCATCGGCGCGGACGTCTGCCATTTGAATCTGCACAAGACGT
>CAZFOA010000267.1:0-4486 GCA_964520205.1 uncultured Verrucomicrobiota bacterium
CGAAGGCGCGAGCCGGCTCGTCAGTAGCCTCGCCCCACCAAAACGTACCACCACCCGATTTGCGGTTTTAACGTATCCGCTTGCAACTTGCCGAGCGTGGAGCATTGCTCCGCCGATCTCCTGCGTGAATTCGCGCGGAGCAATCCTCCGCGCTCCGATCGAATGGATGCGCCACCGATTTGAGGCAAGCCGCATGGTTAGCGGGGTGCCAACTCTTCAGGACAGCTTGCCAGTCGTCACCGCGGTTGTTTCAATCATGGCATGGATCCATTTCTTCAGGCGGCGATTGACGAGGCCAGGCAGGGGCTGGCGGCGGGCGGCATTCCCATCGGCTCGGTTCTGGTTTGTGACGGCACGATCATCGGGCGCGGTCACAATCAGCGGGTGCAAAGGGGGAGCGTAATTCATCATGCGGAGATGAATTGCCTGGAAAACGCCGGGCGGCTCAAGGCGGCGGTTTACCGGCGTTGCATCCTTTACTCGACGCTGTCACCGTGCCCGATGTGCAGCGGCGCGGCGCTGCTTTACAAAATTCCGCGGATCGTTGTCGGCGAGAATCTCACCTTTCAGGGGCCGGAGGATTACGTTCGTTCCCAAGGCGTCCAATTGGAGGTGCTCCAGGAATCGGAGTGCATCCAACTCATGCGCGATTTCAGGGTCGCGCGGCCGGATTTGTGGAACGAGGATATTGGGGAATGAAACGTGGAACGTGACGCTCGGGGAGATTCGGACGCTCAAACGCTCATGGCGCTTCACGCCGCCTTCTGATCGGCCTTGCGGCGGATGATCGGCTTGACTTCACCCGCCACGACGGCTCGGGTGATCTTGATGTGCAGAATGTCGTCGCTGCTCGGCACGTCGAACATGACATCGAGCATGAGTTTTTCCAGCAAACTGCGGAGTGCGCGGGCGCCGGTGCCTTTTTTGATGGCCTGCGCCGCGAGTTCGCGAAGGGCGTCGTCCGAAAATTCCAGTTCCACCCCTTCCATCGCCATGAGTTTGGAGTATTGCTTGGTGAGCGCGTTCTTGGGATCGGTCAGGATGGAAGCCAACTGTTCTTCGGTCAACTCGGCGAGCACCGTCACCATCGGCAGGCGGCCGACGAATTCGGGGATAAACCCGAAGCTCAGCAAGTCCTCCGGCTCGGCGTATTGGAGGATTTCCTCGCGGTTGATCGCGGCGGTTTTGCTGTTGTCTTCGACAGCGCGGAAGCCCAGCACGTTTCTGCCCAGCCGCCGCTGGATGATGCGTGCGAGTCCGACGAAGGCGCCCCCGCAGATGAACAGAATGTCGGACGTATCGACGCGAATATATTCCTGCTGGGGATGCTTGCGGCCTCCCTGAGGCGGGACGTTGCAGATGGTTCCTTCCAGGATTTTCAGCAGGGCCTGCTGCACGCCCTCGCCCGAGACGTCGCGCGTGATCGACACATTTTCCGTCTTGCGCGCAATTTTGTCGATTTCGTCGATGTAAACGATGCCGCGTTGCGCGCGTTTGACATCGTAGTCGGCGTTTTGCAGCAATCGCAAAATGATATTCTCGACATCTTCGCCGACATAGCCGGCTTCCGTGAGCGTGGTCGCGTCGGCGATGGCGAAGGGAACGTCGAGAATCTGGGCCAGCGTGCGGGCGAGCAGGGTCTTGCCCGAACCTGTGGGGCCGATCATGAGAATGTTGCTCTTTTCGATCTCCACTTCCGCGTGCGGGTCTTGTGGCAGCGGGGCGGAGGTTTCCTTTGCGGCTTCTTCGGTGCGGACGGGCGGTTCCTGGAAAATGCGTTTGTAATGATTATGCACGGCGACCGACAGGGTTTTTTTTGCATGCTCCTGCCCGACGCAGTGCTTGTCCAGTTGCCGTTTGATTTCCGCCGGTTTGGGAACATTGACGCGGGACCGGTGTTTCCGGGCGGCCGCCGATTGTTCCTTGTCCAAAACGTTCTTACAGAGGACGACGCAATTATCGCAGATATAGACACCCGGCCCGGCAATCAACTTTTTGACTTCGGCGTGCGACTTGCCGCAGAAGCTGCACAAGGTGATGTTCGTGGGGCGCGCCAAGCTACTCCTTTTTGTCGAGCAAACTGGTGGCTTTTTCGACCAGGCCCGGAATTTCTTTCCGGGACTGCACGACTTCGTCCACCAGCCCATAATCTTTGGCTTCTGCCGGTGACATAAAATTATCGCGGTCGCAGTCTTTTTCCACCTGTTCGACGGACCGGCCGGTGTGTTTCGATATAATTTGGTTCAGCCGCTGTTTTAATTTCAGCATGTAGCGCACGCGGATTTCCACGTCGCTGGCCGGGCCTTCCGCGCCGCCGAGGACCTGATGGATCATGATATTCGCATTAGGCAGAGCATAACGCTTGCCTTTGGTGCCGCCGCACAACAGCACTGCGGCCATGCTGGCTGCCTGGCCGATGCAATACGTGCTCACATCGCAGGTTAGGAACTGCATGGTGTCGTAAACCGCCAGCCCGGCGGTGACGCTGCCACCCGGAGAATTGATGTAAAGATGGATGTCTTTCTTGGGATCGCTCATCTGCAGAAAGAGCAATTGTGCGATGATCACGTTGGCGACCATGTCATCCACCGGTGTGCCCAGGAACACAATCCGGTCCACCAACAGGCGCGAATAAATATCGTAACCACGCTCGCCTCTGCCGGTTTGCTCGACGACCATTGGGACCAGGAAATTTTGCATAATTGATTTATTCTCTGATGCGCAACGTAGCGGAGGCGGAAACACAGGTCAAGTGCGGCGGCAGTGTGGTGCGCACGAGAGGACTTGAACCTCCAACCCTTTCGGGACCAGATCCTAAGTCTGGCGCGTCTGCCATTCCGCCACGTGCGCGGCTTCAGCAGCATGCCCGATTGGGAGCCATTCCGCAATCACCCTGTTGCCGTGGACGGTAGTTTATCAGTTTGGAAACAACGTGACGGTGAGAGAGATTCGGTGATCAATCATTGCCCATCCCAAAAGTCGGGATCGGTGATTTCATGCCGGGATACCAGCAGGGCCCTGGCTTCGTCTTCGTATCCAAAGATGTCCACGTCCAAACGTCGCACCATCCCTCGCGCATGTGTTGACTCGTTCTCACGGTCTTCTGCTTGCAGCCAACGAACTCCCAACAGCGGTTCTTCAACGGACAGCCCACGGGCTGGTGAGGAGCGTCAGCCACGCGTCCGAGGATAGCGGCGCATCGACAAAATGCAGGCGGACTGAACGTCTCAAATCCGGACACGAGGACAAGTTATTGAGACATCGCCAGCATCAATCGGCTAATAGACAGGGTTGTGGATTGTCCGCAATCGTCGGGGAGGCTGTTTTGGGTGTCCTGGCAGGCTCCAAGTAATTGCCGGTTATCGCCGCGGGACTGCGAGCCGTGCAGCTTGTTCCATCCGGCGGATTCATCAAGTAACAGGCTTCTCAAAGTGCAGTTGAACGCCTCTCCGTGCTTCGGCGCAAGATCCCGTTCAATTGGGAGTTTTCGGGCCTGCAATGCCACCGGGAATTCCCCGGGATAATTTCCGGGGGAAAACTGTTCGTCTGGCACGGACGCTGGCGTTTCGAAAGCTGGAGGAGGTCGCAGGAAAGACGATTATGAACAGAAAGCTACTTGCGAAACTCGTGACTCCGGTGAGCCTAAAGCCCGTCACGGCACAGGCCCCGTCAGATCGACCGTTGACCAACCTGCTCGAACTGGCTCTCGCAAAGGCGCTGCTGGTCCTCCTGTGGTTGTGCAATGTGACACTGACAGCCAACGCCCAGAACGATGTTTATGCGGTCGAGTACAACCAATCAACCAATCGCTTCGGCACCATTAATTTGTTGAACGGCACCTTCACCAGGATTGCCTCGATCGGCTCGGCGCTGATTAACGACATCGCTTACTGCCCCACGAACGGAATGCTGTATGGCATATCCAACACGACAGCCCTGGTATCGTTCAATAAAACCAACGGGGCCATCACCAAGGTCGCCAATTTGAGCGTGACGGCCATCGAGTCCCTGGCCTTCCGGCCCAGCGATGGGGCGCTGTTCGGAGCCACGTCGAGCAAACTCTACACGATCAATCTCGCCACCGGCACCGCCACTTTGGTCGGAAGTTATGGGAGCCCCACCAACCTTGGCACCACCGGGCAGAACATCCGCTTTGCGAACGATGGCAATCTTTACGTCAGCAATACGAGCACGAACACCGACATTTACCGGCTCAACACCGCGAGCGGCGCTGCGATGTGGATGGGAGAAGCCATAGGCTACCCCTACCTGATGCTTCAGAACGCCAGTTCGAACATGTACGGGGTTTACATCAATTTGGGATCTTCCACCAACCCGGCCCCCAAGCTGGCAACCTTCGACCTGAGCAGCTTCGTTGTTGGAGGAACCAACGCCAATGGCACCACTCACCAGATCACCATCAAGCTGGTCGGCGCCGGCACCAATTTCCCCGCCAATTTCAACTTCACAGGCAATGTCCCCCAGG
>CAZFOA010000268.1:0-4409 GCA_964520205.1 uncultured Verrucomicrobiota bacterium
CGTGTGAAGCTTGGAAGGCTTCCGTTCTACCATTGAACTACGCCCGCCTGCGCTGCGCTTCGGCGCGGCAGGCCCGCTGCCAAAGCTCGACGAATCATAACGCCGGCGCTTGCCTTGTCAATTCAGCAACGTGTATCCTGCGCGCGCATGAACTCGCTGCTCCTCATCGGCGGACGGGTAATTGACCCGGCCAACCGCCTCGATGCCCCGGCCGACCTCCTCATTGTTGACGGGAAGATCGCCGCTGTCGGCCCGGAAGCCTCGGCCCAAGCATCCGCGGGGATCGAGCGTATGAACGTGAAGGGGATGGTGGTCTGTCCGGGCTTGATTGATTTGCATGTGCACCTGCGCGAGCCGGGCCAAACCGCCAAGGAAACCATCGCCACCGGCACGGCTGCGGCGGCGCGCGGCGGATTCACTTCCGTGGTCTGCATGCCGAACACCTCGCCGGCTGTTGACTCGGCCGGGACCGTGGCGCTGATCCATGAGCGCGCGTCCCGCCTGGGACTGGTCAACGTGTATGTCGCCGGCGCCATCACCAAAAACATCGAGGGCGAAGAACTCGCGTCCATCGGTTCGCTCAAGCGCGCCGGCGTGGTGGCCATCACCGATGACGGCCACTGTGTTCAGAACCATGAGCTGATGCGGCGCGCCCTTGAATACGCGCGGATGTTTGACCTGCCGGTGTTCGATCATTGCCAGGATTATTCGCTCGTGACGGACGGCGTGATGCACGAGGGCTACTGGAGCACCGCCCTCGGATTGCGGGGGTGGCCGTCCGCCGGGGAGGAAATCATCGTGGCGCGCAACATCCTGTTGGCGGAGTTGACGGGTGCGCGCGTGCATTGCCAGCATCTCAGCGCGGCAGGCAGCGTGCAGCTTCTGCGCGAAGCCAAGCGGCGGAACGTCCCCATTTCGGGCGAGGCGTGCCCGCATCATTTCACGCTCACCGATGCGGCGGTGGCCGGCGGCGAAAAATTCTGGAGCGCCGATGGCAAAGGTGTTTTCGGCTGGGAATCCAATCCAGCCCGATTCCCCTCGTGGCCGGCATACGATACCAATTTCAAAATGAATCCTCCGCTGCGTTCGGCGCGCGACCGGGAGGCGATCCTGGCCGGGCTCGCGGACGGGACGATTGAGATTCTTTGCAGCGACCATGCGCCGCACTGCGACTACGAGAAAGACGTGGAGTTTGATTACGCGCCGTTCGGGATCACCGGCCTGGAAACCGAACTGGCGCTTTCCCTGATGCAGCTCTATCACACCCAGCGCCTCAGCCTGACTGAATTGATTCGCAAGTACACCGAGGCGCCGGCCCGGTTGCTCCGGCTGGACAAGGGAACTCTCGGTGTCGGCAGGGACGCGGACGTGACGGTGTTCGATCCGGATCGCGAGTGGTTTTTTGACAAAAGCGAGACATCGAGCAAATCTCTGAACAACCCCTTCTACGGCTGGCCGCTCAAGGGTAAGCCGGTGACCACCATCGTCGGGGGCAGAAAAGCGTGGATTGAACAAGCCGAATTGGCGGCAGTGTAGCCCTTCAGTCGGGGGCAAGAGCGCAGGCGTCCTTGCCTGCGAGTTCACCGGGCGTCCCGCCGGGTGTTCGTCTTGACGGCGAGACGCCGCCACAACCCGCAGCCGGGACGGCCGCGCTACGCAGTTTAAGAGCATCCTCCAATCCCAGTGTCGAGCCTCAGACTCGATTCCATCCGCGCACCGCGGCGCCGGTTCCAATCCGATGGAATCAAACCATTTCTTTCTCTATTTTGAACTAAATCACTCCTTCGTGTATCATATGTCCATGCAGCGCGATATTATCTATTTTGTCAGTTCCTTGAGTCTGGCGCTCTGGCTTGGATTAAGTCGGGGATACGCTTCAGACACGAGCACGCCCCCCAAGCCCGAGGTATCGACCGCAACTGTGTCGGCAGAACCGGTTTGGATTACGGATCTCGCGGTGGCCCAGGCCCGGGCCAAGGCGGACAACAAGCTGGTATTCATGGTTTTCACCGGCTCGGACTGGTGCCCGGCGTGCATCCAGTTTGACCGGGAGATTCTCAGCGCGCGGGAATTCAAGGATTACGCCGTCAAGAATCTCGTGTTGGTGCTGGTGGATTTTCCGGAAAAAAAGCATCAGAACGACGCCTTGAAAAAGGCCAACGACGCCTTGAACCGAACCTACAAAGTGGAGGGATTTCCCACCATGGTCATCCTGGATCGTGCAGGCAAAGAGATTGGCCGGCGGGCAGGTTACGTCCCCGCCGGCGCCAAGGCATACATTGCCGGTCTGGAGAGTTTGAAAAAGAAGAATTGAACCTCCTCGAATCGTGTTTTTATGCGGGGGTCTGTTCCGCCCGCTTCGTTGGTTAAGACTTGACCGTCGCGTGCGCCGCCCTAGCATCCCGCGACGGTTTTTTGCCATTTGCGATGAAAGCGATTCTGGCCCTGGAAGACGGTTCCGTGTTTAGCGGCGAAGGCTTCGGCGCGCCTGCCTCCGCTTGCGGCGAGGTGTGTTTCAACACCTCGATGACCGGTTACCAGGAGATTCTGACGGACCCGTCTTACAAGGGGCAAATCGTCACCATGACCTACCCGCTGATCGGCAACTACGGCGTGAACCGATTCGATGTTGAATCGTGGCGCCCGCACGTCGCCGGTTTTGTCATCCGCGAACTCTCGCCCGTCGTCAGCAACTGGCGCGCGGATTTTTCCCTGGGCGAATATCTCGAGCAAAACCATCTGCCGGGGATTCAGGGTGTGGACACCCGGGCGCTCACCAAGAAACTTCGCGTGCGCGGCGCGCTCAACGGGTTCATTTCCACCGAAGGCGTTTCGGAAGCGGAAGCGGTCCGGCGCGCGAAAGAGTGGCCGGGTTTGGCGGGCGTGGATTACGTCAAGGAAGTCACCCATCCCGAGGCCTTTCTCTGGGACGAAAAGGACGAGCAGAGCGGGAGTTTTAAACTGGTTCAAGGGCCCGGCCAGGCCGATGCGCGCCAGGCGCGCGACCCGTTGCCGCCGGCCGACATTCCGATCGTCGCGTACGATTACGGAATGAAATACAATATTCTGCGGCGGTTGCGTCAGCATGGATTCAAAGTCCAGGTGGTCCCGGCCACGACCCCGGCCGACGAGGCGTTGAAGTACAAACCGGCGGGCATTTTTCTGTCGAACGGGCCCGGAGACCCGGCTGCGCTCGGTTACGCGGTGCGCGCTGTCGGGGATCTCGTCAAAACCGGCATCCCGATTTTTGGCATTTGTTTGGGACACCAAATCCTGGGCCAGGCTTTGGGCGGAAAGACCTTCAAGTTGAAATTCGGCCATCGCGGAGCCAATCAGCCGGTCAAAGACCTCGAATCCGGCCGGGTGGAAATCACTTCGCAGAACCATGGTTTTGCTGTGGATTCGAAGTCTCTGCCCGGGGAGGTGGCGGTGAACCGGGTAAATCTGAACGATCAGACGGTGGAAGGGATGCGTCACCGGACGAAGCCGGTTTTTTGCGTGCAATATCATCCGGAAGCTTCACCGGGACCGCACGACTCGGCGCCGTTGTTCGCCGAATTCCGCGAGATGATTGAAGCGCGGTAATCGGCACCCTCTCCGCCAACAGGTGTGAAGCGGATGACGCGTGCATCTGGTGGCTGCCCGTGCATGACGATTGCCTAAACCGCCGGCAATTCGCAGCCGTGGACGAAACGAAGGTGGGGTGCGCCACTCCATGCGCGCCGGCTTTTCGTATTCCTGTGGGCCGTTCGACGGTCATAGACCGCCGCTACAGGCCGGGCGTCAACGGTTGGCCACCGGTGGCGCGACGCAGCGGTTGTCGACACCTCCCCCAGTTCTCGCCGCCACGAGCTGGCCCGGCAGTTCGGCATTCTTGAGGGACGCATCCAGCGCGATGCCGCAGCCCGCCGCTGAGTTGGCGCCCTCGCGGTCCATGTGGTCATCAATATCGCGGAGATTTTTGCGGAGGTCGTTGATGAAAATTCCGATACTGCCGGGGGTTGGACTTAACAATCAAAAAGCCGTTCCAAAATGAGAGGCAGCATGCAATGCCGAGAAAGTCCCGGCCGCAACTCACACGCTCGGCTGAGGGCCTTTGGGCCGGAACGCCACGCCATGGAAGCGCACCATGTGAGGGTGCATGCGGTTGGCGTCAACCAGGCAGCCGCACACCTTGCAGGGAACAGTGCCCGTGAGTTCTGCAAGCGGCTGCTCCAGCCGCGGTTCGGTTCTTCGCTGTCTTGCGCCCCCGGTTTTGTGGGCACCCTGCTTGCGCGGGATTCCTTTCCGACGGCCTGGCGCCCTGCTGCGAAGGCTGCTGCTCCCGGAATGTAAATCAGAGTTCGTTCACACAGCCTAGCATGGATTGTGGGTGGATGCATGAAAAATAACTCGCTGGCAAGCGGCTG
>CAZFOA010000269.1:0-4398 GCA_964520205.1 uncultured Verrucomicrobiota bacterium
GGTGGTTTCCACTCCGGTCGCTTCACCGTCATTGTGAAGGATTTTGGAGATCTGTCCCTGCTTTACATCCAGGTTGGTCTCACGTTCGCAAAGCCATTTTAGCCTGAATTGATAGGCTTTCTTGTCGCACTGCGCGCGTGGTGCCCAAACGGCGGGACCCCTTTTTGTGTTCAGCATTCGAAACTGCAAACCGGTCATGTCAGCCGCCTTGCCCATCTCTCCCCCAAGCGCGTCGATTTCCCTAACCAAATGGCCCTTTGCCAACCCACCGATCGCCGGGTTGCAGGACATCTGACCAATCGTATCAGCATTGATGGATAAAAGGAGAGTCTGACAGCCCATCCTTGCAGAGGCCAAAGCAGCCTCGATCCCCGCGTGGCCGGCGCCGACCACGATCACATCGTATCTCTTGGGGTAAACAAACATTTATGCTTTCCGATACAAGGCTTCAAATGGCATTTTTCCAGAAATCTTTGCAATGCCGCGATTCGGATTTGCTGCCAGGTGATCACAAATCTTGAAAACCAGCTCAATATCTTCCGGCTGTCCAATGGCCTTTGAAAGAGCAGCGGCGGTCGATTCAACGCCTCGGTTTTTGGAGAAAAACTGAAGAATCCTTAGTTCCAAATCGATGATGGCTGAAGCGGCCTTCTTGCCGGCCTCGACTCCAGGTTGGTGGTATGCATTGACATTGATGAGGGAGGCGTATAACCCAACCGCGCGTTCGAATAGTGCGATTAGAACTCCGACGCTGAAGTGTGTAACCTCTCTTACGGTTAATGTCACCGACTCCCTATCCTTTTCAAACAGCGCCTGTCGGGTACCAAGCAAAAACCCATTTAGGAAGTCGCCGGCACAGATATTTGGCTCTACCTCGATCGAAGCGCCTTGGCGGTCAAGTGAGACTTCGATGAAAGTGACGAAGAAGTTATTGAGTCCATCTCTAAGTTGTTGAATATAAGAATGTTGGTCTGTTGATCCCTTATTTCCGAAGACACAGATTCCTTGATTAACGATCTTGTTATCAACATCTCTTTCTTTGCCCAGAGACTCCATGATGAGTTGCTGAAGATACTTCGGGAACAGCTCCAACCGATCTTTATAGGGCAAAATGACCATGTTCTTCAGTCCTTTACCGTTACCGGACTGAAACCATGCCAAGGCAAGCTGTGCAGCAGGATTCGCGTTAACGTTATTTAATCTTGTTAACTCGTCGCATGACTTGGCTCCTGCCAGGATAGAATCAACTTCAAACCCTTGGAGTGCAGCAGGTAAAAGCCCTACGGCTGAAAGTTCGCTTGTTCTTCCTCCAACCCAATCCCACATCGGGAAGCGTTTGATCCAATGGTGTTGGGTGGAGTAATTGTCCAATTGACTTCCAGCCTGGGTAACTGCGACTGCATGTTCTCCAAAATCGAGGCCGGCTCGTTCATAGGCGGCTTTAGCCTCAAGCATCCCGTTCCGGGTTTCTTTGGTTCCGCCCGATTTGGAGATGACCAGACAAAGCGTACGGTTCAGTTCGGTGCCGATTTCGGCAAGGACTCGGTCCATTCCGTCGGAGTCGGTGTTGTCGAATGCAAAAAGGTGCAGTCGGTCTCTTCCCGGTTGGCTGAGCGCATGCGAGACAAATTGAGGTCCGAGTGCGGAACCGCCGATTCCGATCAGAAGCAAGTTTTTGAACGTTCCGCCCCCTCCGTGAATCTTGCCGGTGTGGATCTGGCTGGCAAACGCTTTGATCGCGGTGACGGTTTCTTCAATTTCACGGCGGATTTCCGGCGTGGGCGCCAACGCGGAATTTCGCAACCAGTAATGCCCCACCATGCGATTTTCATCGGGATTGGCGATGGCGCCCCTTTCCAGTTCAGCCATCGCCGCAAATGCCTTTTGCATTCGTGGTCCCATGGACTCAAAGAAGTCATCCGGGAAATTCATGCGACTCAAATCCAATGCCAGACCGACAGTTGGAAATTCGGTATAATATTTCTGAAAGCGTTCCCAGAGTTGTTGCTTTGAAAGGTTCATAAAATAGATCTCAGATCAACACGATGATGTCCGAGCATAAAACCATGAAGCTCTCTGGATGGAAAGACCGTACTTTCCCAACAGCCGGTGAAATGAAGAGGTGTCTGGGTTCAACCGCGGTGCCGGCGGAATGCGCCGCGGAGTGGGATTACCGGAGTGACGCTACAGGGTTCTGCAAGTCATCGCCCGGCGTCCATTAAGAATCGGGCAAAGGCGTAAGACGCGTTAACTGGCGCGCACCGGATGCTGTGTGCGGAATGCCGCCCGGCTGACCCTCAGCGGGTGCCGTCGGCAGCGTCCGGGTGCAGCGGCAGTGTCATGCTGATGGTTGTGCCCCGGGCTGGTTGTGACCGGATCACGAGTTTTCCGTGGTGCGACTCGACAACGCGATGCACGATGGCAAGACCCAGGCCGGTGCCGGTGCGTTTGGTTGTATTAAGAAGTGAAGTGAAGGCGCGCCGTTGCTGTTCCTCGCTCATCCCGGCGCCGGTATCTTTGAACTCCACAAGAATATGGGTTGGTTTTCCCGACTCCCGGTGCAATCGAACCGGACGTGGAGTGATCGTCAATGTGCCGCCGTCGGGCATGGCTTCGACTGCATTCAATATGATATTGAGAAACGCCTGCTCCAATTGGGTTGCGTCGCCCATGATCGGCGGCAGATCGGCGTGGTGCTTCATGATCCACTCGACGCCCTGATTCTTGAGCTTATGGCGGACCAACAAACCCATTTCGTCGATCAGTTGGTTTAAATTCACCGGCGCCAGGTTCGGTTCAGTCGTGCGGGCGAACGCGAGGATCTGCTCAACAATCTTATTCAAGTGCTCGATCTTTTCGCCGATGATCCGCGCATCCTTGGCGCGGGGATCGCCCGCCGGAAATTTCAAATCCAGCGAGTGGTAAAGCATCTTCATGACGGTGAGCGGGTTCCTGATCTCATGAGCCACCTCCGCCGCGAGCAGACCCAATACGGAAAGCTTTTCGTTCTGCCGCAATTGCTCTTCCACGTCCACAATCCGCTCGTAAAGGCGCGCTTTCTCAATGGCAATGGCCGACAATTCCGCCAGGGCCGAGAGAATGCGGATTTCCTCATTGGAAAAATTATAGGGCTGCCCGGTGTAAACGCTCAACGTCCCGATCGCCTGGTCCGCAAACAATAACGGCATGCTCAAGAGCGAAACCAGCCCTTCGCGCCGGGCCAGGTCCACGTTTTGATATCGGCTCGAAACCTGTACGTTTTCGACCTGCAACGGTTTTTTGCGGCGCACGACGACCCCGAGCAGGCTTTCGCTGACGCTCAGCCGCGGTTTGCCGATGTACGCCTCTCCCGCGCCGTAACTGGCTCGCAAATCCAACCCCTCGCGGCTTTCATCCAGCATCATCAGCGAGCACATTTTCGCGCGCATGAGCACGCAGGCTTCGCGCGTCACGACCTTCAAGGCATCATCGAGGCCGAGGGTCGAATTGATGGTGCGGCTCACGTTGGCGAGGGACTCGAACAACCGGGCCTTCAGCCGCAACTGCTCGTAAAGCCAGGTGTTCTGAATCACCCTCGCCGCCAGGGCCGCGAGCGCTTCGAGTAATTCCTGATCCTGCGCGCTGAAGGCATCCGGCCGGTCCGAATCCACATTCAGCACACCGTGGGCCTCATTGTTGACCTGCAGGGGCACGGCGAGCTCGGAACGCACGTTTTTCTGGAGCATGATATAGCGCGGATCCTGCCTCACATCGGCCACCCGGGCGGTTTTGCCGGCGCGCGCAACCCAGCCCGTGATGCCTTCGCCGACGCGAAGCTTCAGCTCGCGCGCATTGGGCGGCAGGCCCTCTGAAGCCTGTATTTCCAGGAATCCAGTGTTGGGGTTGATGAGAACCACCGAGCCGCTGGAGGCGCGCATCAAGCGGACTGCTTCGCGGGTTATCAACTGCAGTGCCTCCTGGGGTTCGAGCGTGGAATGGATCACATTCCCAACTTGGTACAGCAGATTCAACTGGTCGTACCGCGCTTTCAGGTCTGTCAAGGCATCGCTCACGTGTTGATCCAGTGTCGGACGTCAAGTTTCAGGTGTCAGGCGAAATCGCGCACGCCGGCGCCGAACCCCGGCTTCCGACGCATTGAAATTGAAACCATTCATCTGACCCTCCCCATCATCCATAAGCCGGCCATCCCGAACGCCAGATTCGGGAACCACGCCGCCAACCAGGCCGGCAAACGGCCGGCCTCGCCAAAGGCAAACCCAAGCTGCTGCAGGACCAGATAGACGAAACAAATCGAAATGCTGGCTGCGACGCCAACGAAAACATTCCGGCGGCCGGTCCCAGCCGCGAACGGCACGGCGATCAGCACCACGATCAGACAGGTACAGGGGCCCGCAAACC
>CAZFOA010000270.1:0-4382 GCA_964520205.1 uncultured Verrucomicrobiota bacterium
CGCCGAGTGAACTGGGTTTGAGGATCAGAATCTTCAAAATGCAGAAAGCAGAAGCGAATGGCCTCGTCGTGTCCCCGGTATCCCGCCCGCGCCACTTTCATTCTACCTTCCGTAGGCCAGCCGTTCCGCCAATCGCTCCGGCAAGCCGGCGGCGCGGATTTTCTTCTGCGCGCCGGCAATATCGTAATCCAGCCGCCGCAATTCGATGGTGTTTTCGTCCATGTCGAACACCACGTAAGCCGACTTGGGATTGTTGTCGCGCGGCTGTCCGACGGCGCCGACATTGATAAAGTATTTCTTGCCGGCCTCGATTTTGAATTTTGAATAGGTGCCGCCCCGCACCATGCTGTCGCGCATGAAGGCGACGGGCACATGCGTGTGGCCGAAGAAGCAGACGGCGGTGTTCTGATAGGTGAAACTGGCCGCCGCCGCGAGTTTGTCGAACACGTAGCCCCAGCGCTGCGGTCCGTCAAGCGTGGCATGCACGATCGAAAAACTAGTCACCATCCGGACATATTTCAGCTCGCGAAGCCACAGGCGGTCCTCTTCGCTCAAATGCGCCCGCGTCCAATTGATCGCTTCGGCGGCGGCGGGGTTGAAACCGTCGAGCGGAGTTTCTCCGGAGCAATACTCGTCGTGATTTCCCTTGACGCACGGCATGCCCATGCTGCGGACGATGTCGAGGCATTCCTTGGGGTTTGCGTTGTAGCCGACCACATCGCCCAGGCACGCATAATGGGTGCATTTCTGGAGTTTAATATCTTCCAAAACCACCTGGAACGCCTCCAGGTTGGCGTGGATGTCGGCTATAATGGCAAACTTCATTAAAATTATCTCGCTATTTCAAATCCACGAAACCCGCCCACGGCTTCGCACCAACTGACTGCCTCGTCCCGGATAAAATGTTCCAGGCCCGAGTCGCGAATGGCCTTGCGGAAGGCTTCCAGTTCCTCCATCGGCCCTTCGGCAATCAATTCGACCCGCCCGTCCAGCAAGTTTCGCACCGTGCCAGTGGTCTCAAATCCCGCCGCCAGCGATTTTACAGTGTATCGGAACCCGACACCCTGAACCTGGCCCGAGTAAAAAATCTGCATCCGGCTGCGTTTCATGTCCTTTACCGCCGGCCAAGCAACCTTTTCGGCAGGCAGCGACAGATCCGCTGCCCCACCTGCAGCTTCGAACACGCCTTGATGAAGCCAAATCGGCCGAAGCCGCGCAATGTTTTTCGTGTGACGTTCCGTTGCGGGCAAATGAATCTCCCGCGGAATGCGTGATTTTGGCGCATGAATTCCCTGATGGCTGACGTCAAATTTATCGTCGAATTCGAGTCAATTGAGATCAGGGCCGGACTTAAGGCTCGCCTATTGCCGTTCATATTCTCCCTTGCCCAGCCGTTTGAGCACGGTAAAACCGGCTTTCTTCGCGTCGGAAACCGAGAGCGGTTTGAGTTTCACGGGTGAATTGAACGAGGAAATGATCTTGCGCACCGGCTTTTTGCAGGCCGGGCATTGCGTCAAAGGCGCCGCCGAAACCGGACGGCGCAAGGTGAACTTGCCGCCGCAGACTTTGCAGTCGCCTTCACAGAGTTCGTATTCGTAAAGAGGCACAGACCAATTTCCGGCTCTAAATTGCGCAGTTGCGGCCGGAAAGTCAATGTGGACGCCGGTGGTGCATCGGGCGCACCTTGACGCTGTATCTCCAGGCAAAAGGAGCGCGGCGTTCACGTCGCTTCACCAAACCCCTTTCCAGCGGCATTGTATGATTTTGAAGACTACTGCGAACGAAAGTGAAGCGGCCTGAAGGCCGCGCGCCAGAGATACAGTATCAAGTTGAGCCCTGGTGGTATCCGTTTCCGAGCCGGCCCTGGCGCGCCCCAGCATGGCGAAGGCGGCTCGTCCGTAGCCTCGCCCCACCAGACTGATACACTCCCGGGCGAGTGGTTTCGTTTGATTTGTTCCGTTTCAACCTCATAATCTTACCCGCATATCATGAATACCCTCAAATTTCTCCCAGTCATGTACTCGCCCCCCGTCGGTGTGTTCGCCGGGTCGCTCGTTTGGGCTTGGGCTCTCAGCCTTTGCGCCCAACCCGATCCCCAATGGCTGGAACACGACCGCGCGCGACCTCAGCCGCCGATCGTCGATCCCGGCATTGCCAGCACGCCAGACCAGCCCGGCCGGCCGCCGTCCGACGCCGTGGTCTTGTTTGAGGGGCGGGATTTGTCGCCGTGGGTGGCGATGGACGGTCAACCGACGAAGTGGGTGATAAACAACGGCGCGCTGGAATGCGTTCCAGGCAGCGGCTATGCGCGCACCGCCGAGTGTTTCGGCGATTGCCAATTGCACCTGGAATGGGCCACGCCCACGCCGCCGCGCGGCGAGGGGCAGGGCCGCGGCAACAGCGGCGTGTTTTTCGGCTGCGACCGTTACGAGATTCAGGTGCTCGATTCCTCCGAAAATAAAACCTACGCGGATGGGGCGGCTGCCGCCGTGTATGGTCAATATCCTCCCCTGGTCAACGCCTCGCGCCATGCCGGCGAATGGCAGTCCTACGACATCGTATGGACCGCGCCGCGGTTCGACGCGGAGGGCAAGTTGCTATCCAAAGCATGGGTCACTGTGTTCCACAACGGCGTATTGGCGCAGAACCACGTCGAGTTGACCGGCCCCACGTCCTGGCTGGACCGCGCGCCGTACCGGGCGCATCCTGAAAAGCTCCCCATCGCCCTGCAGGACCACGGCAACCCGGTCCGTTACCGCAACATCTGGGTGCGCGAATTGGGCCGGCCGGCCCGAAAAGAGTTCATGTTGTCCGACGACGTGCTCGACAGCTACGCCGGCGACTACGAGCGCGGGCCGAACAGCGTGGTCAAAATCCGGCGCGCGCCGGATGGTTTATTGTCGCTGATGTTCGGCGGGGCGACTTTTATGATGCACGCCGAATCGCCGACGCATTTCTTCGCGACCACCGCGGATGTGCAATGTGATTTCAACTTCACCGGCGCAAACCGGGAAGTGGTGTTCTCCGTCGGCGAGGGCGGAATGCGCGCCAAGCGAAAGTAGCGGAGCCGGGGGGTCGCCCGCTCAAGATTTTTTTCCGTTGCAGGAGCGGGCGTGAGGAGACTCAAATTTCCGCCGCCACCAGATCGCCCACTTCTTTGGTGCCGAAACCCATTTTACCGGCGGCCAGCGACTTGATTTTGGTGTTGATGACTTGAATCACGGCGTTTTCGATGGCCGCTCCCGCTTTCGTTTCTCCCAGGAAATCCAGCATCATCCCGCCGGCGTTGATGGCGGCCAGGGGGTTGATCACGTTCTGGCCGG
Source organism: uncultured Verrucomicrobiota bacterium (assembly GCA_964520205.1). Taxonomy (GTDB): domain Bacteria; phylum Verrucomicrobiota; class Verrucomicrobiia; order Limisphaerales; family BOG-1460; genus CAZFOA01. The sequence goes on from CAZFOA010000270.1 coordinate 3,324, forward strand.
TGTATTTGGGCGCGCTGCCGCCCATCGGTTCGAACATCGAAGTGCCCTCGGGATTGATATTGCCGCCGGCGGCGATGCCGAGGCCGCCCTGGATGATCGCGGCCAGGTCGGTGATGATGTCGCCAAACATGTTGTCCGTGACAATCACATCGAACCACTCCGGATTCTTGACAAACCACATGACCGTGGCGTCCACGTGGGCGTAGTCGGTCTTCACGGCGGGATATTTCGGCGCCAGTTCCTGGAACGCGCGCCACCAGAGATCGAACGCGAACGTGAGCACGTTGGTTTTGCCGCAGAGCGTGAGCTGCGCCGTCTTGCCCGCCTTGAGGTGCTCGGGTTGGAGGCCTTTCCAGGGCCGGCCATCCCGGCGCTTCTGCGCGAGATCGAAAGCGTACTTCAGGCAGCGTTCCACGCCGTAACGCGTGTTCACGGATTCCTGGACGGCAACTTCGTTCGGAGTGCCTTTGAACAGGAAGCCGCCCGCGCCGGTGTAAAGGCCTTCGTTGTTTTCCCGGACCACGACAAAATCCACGTGTTCGGGGCCTTTGCCTTTGAGCGGGCAATCTTCCGCGCGGTAAAGCCGCACCGGGCGCAGATTGATGTATTGCTCCAGCTCGAAGCGGAGCCGGAGCAGAATGCCCTTCTCCAGAATGCCGGGTTTGACCTGCGGATGGCCGACGGCGCCGAGGAAGATCGCTTTGAACTTCCGCAGTTCCTCGACGGCGCTGTCCGGCAGCACTTCGCCGGTCTTGAGGTAGCGTTCGCCGCCAAAATCGTAGGGGTGCCAGTTTAGTTTAAACTTGAACTTCTCGGCGGCGGCTTCGCAAACCTTGAGCGCCTCGCGGGTGACTTCCGGGCCGGTGCCGTCGCCGCCAATTACTGCAATGTCATAGCTTTTCATGAATCCTATTCGTCGTGCCCCTGGAACGGTTCCGGGGGAACGCCGATGCTAGTGTTTTGGCGCGCGGTGGCAAAGGAATTTTGCAGCCCGCCATTTTGCGGGGGTGTGATCAAAAGTGGGTGAGGTTTTGGGGGCGGAGTGCGGCCGTCCTCGGC
>CAZFOA010000271.1:0-4373 GCA_964520205.1 uncultured Verrucomicrobiota bacterium
GATTCTTCGCCTGCAAAGAAGATCTGTCTCTCGAACCGCCGGAAACCAGGCTGCCTGACGCGGTTGTCAGCGGTGTCGAACCATTCCTGATTGTCGGGGCCATGGCCGGAGGCTGATCCTGGCGGGAATCAACAAACCCATTATCCCCCCAAAGTTGAGGGCTGCCTTTTCATTGGAGCGGTTACAACTTTTATGTAGCGCAGACAATCTTGTCTGCGGGTTTGCGGGACATTCTTGTCCCGTGTTTCATCAGCACGAAAGAGGCGACTGGAAAGTCGCCTGAACCCGCAGGCTGGAAAGCCTGCGCTACGTAATAACTGGAAATGCTCTAATGCCCGGCATCGCTGAACCAGGCTGTGGCTGCCGCCGGCCACTTCCGAAGATCGGTGCAACCCGCGGAAACCAGGTCGGAACGGCAATTCCTATCGGATCGATTGCGGGCCTGCGAAGATCAAATCGTCATTCGAGAATCCAGCCGCTGTCCACCACGCAATTGTGTCCCGTCGACGCGCGGCTCACTTCGCTGAGATAGAATAGGATGTGATTGGCGATATCGGCCGGAAGAATTTTGAGCGGGATCGACTGTTGCCGGGCGAGGTGCTCCAGGTTCTTTGGCGCCGCGCTGCCACTGAAGTAATTCGAGATCTGGCGCGCGGTGAAGACCCATCCCGGAGACACCGTGTTGATCCGAATGTTCTCCTTTCCCAGTTCCCGGCTCAAGCCGGTGGTCAAACCCAGGATGCCCGCCTTCGTGACGGCGTAGGGAGCGCGTCCGGAAATCCCCAGGCGGTAATTGATCGATGACACGTTGACGATGGATTGGCCCGAGCCGCGCCGCAGCAAAGGCAGCCCGTGTTTGATGACAAAGTAGTACGCCTTGAGATTCAAATCCAGGAGTTGGTCCCATTGCTCGACCGTCACTTCGTCCATCGGATTTTTTGGGTCGTTGCCGGCGACATTGACGATGCAATCCAGCCCGGAAACGAGGGTGGAAATCTCCAAAAACGCCTTCACAATGTCCGCCACGTTGCCCAGGTCACACCGGATCGGGCTGAAACGCTCATGCTGCAAGTCGCACGCGGCGCAATCCAATCCGAATACCCGCGCCCCGTTGGCGAGCAACGCCTGAACCGTGGCCCGGCCAATTCCTTGCGACGATCCGGTGACCACCGCTCGTTTTTTCGCGAGATCCGGCAGGAGAAACTCCTTTGGGGGGGAATCAATCCATTTCGTCCGGCTGTCGCGGTTCTTCATGGTTGAGGGAATAGCACAGGGATGTCGGCGGCGAAACCGAAAAACAGACACGCGGGCGCATGCCGGCCAGGCGCGACGGGAAAGGAAATCAATTGGCCAGCAAGTGCTGGACGGAGATGCCGCGCAGTTCGAACAGCCGCAGGATGGCGTCCTCGATCAGGTTGTTGGGGCACGAAGCGCCGGCGGTGATGCCGACGGTGGCTTTGCCTGAGGGAAACCAGTCCCGGGTTTCAACTTCCTTGTGCAGATGCTGGTCGTAGTGGACGATGAGCCGGTCCGAAGCCATTTTTGCCGCGTTCTTGATGAAATAAGTCGGCAGCTTGGCTTCGCCCATTTCGGCGAGATGCGAGGTGTTCGACGAATTGTAACCGCCGATGACCAGGAGAAGTTTCAAGGGCTCCTTCAGGAGTTTTTCCAGCGCATCCTGCCGGTCCTGGGTCGCGCCGCAAATCGTGTCGAAAAACCGGAAATGCCGCGAGATTTCCCCTTCGCCATGCTTCTGGGCCATGGCACTTTTCAGCCGCCGTTGCACCTCCTCGGTTTCGCCCCGCAGCATTGTGGTTTGGTTGGCGACGCCGATGGCCTGGAGGTGAATGTCCGGATCGAATCCTTCCGAGTAGGCGCCTTTGAATTTTTCGAGGAAATCGGCTTTGTCGCCTCCATGGACGATGTAATGGCAGACGTAATCGGTTTCGGCGAGGGTGAAGACGACAAGGTAATGTCCGCCGCCGTGGGCGCGGGCCTGGGAACTGGTCGCTTTGGTTTCCTCATGCCAGGCTTTGCCATGAATGATGCTGGTAACCGAATCTTTTGAATACTGCCGCACGCGTTTCCATACGCTCATCACGTCGCCGCACGTGGTGTCCACAAACAGGCACCCCTTCTCCTCAAGCTTGCGCCGGGTCGACACTTCCGTGCCGAACGCGGGAATGATGACGATATCCTCGGGCCGGAGCTGGTCGATTTCCTCGTCCTTGGGTTTGCCGGCGATGGTCACGATGCCCAGGCGGCGGATCTGGTCGTTCACCTCGGGGTTGTGAATGATTTCGCCGAGCAAAAAGACCCGCTGGTCGGGATAGGCCTTGCGTGCCGCGTAGGCAAGATCGATGGCGCGTTCGACGCCGTAGCAAAAGCCGAACTCCTTCGCCAGCCTCACCGTCAATTCGCCGGCCGAAAGAATGTTGCCGTTTGCGCGAATCCGCTCCACCAGATCGCTGCGGTAGTGGGATAGGACCTGGGCCTGGACCGCAGTCATGATGTCGGGGCGGCGCAAATTCACCTTTTGCGGCGGCGCGGGCAATTGGGTTGACATAGGGGAAACTTACCATGATCGCGCCCACCGTCTAGCGAGAAAGGCGGAGTATAAGAGTTTAAGAGTATAAGAGTTTGGGAGTTTGGGAGTATTGGGAAGGCGCGCCGCGTTTGGCAGGGTGTTATTGTTCCATCACTCCTAAAACTCCCAATTCTTAAACTCTTAAACTCCCAAACTCCCAAACTCCTAAGCTGTATCGCTCCATTCTTTTGTCGCTTCCCGAGAAAGTCATTGCACAATGGGTTGAATCCGGAGATATTGCAATCCCTCGCGTCGGAGCGTAGCTCAGCCTGGTAGAGCACTTGCTTTGGGAGCAAGACGTCGCAGGTTCAAATCCTGTCGCTCCGACCATTTCCCCATTTTGACCCCTCGCGACTTGCAGCGACAAAGCGCCTCTCGGGCGCATGGTTTGGTTGTCTCAACCACCTTCACTTTGGTTTGGGAATCCTCACTTCAAATGTGCCGGCAACGTAGCTTCTTGAATCATCAGGAAGGCACAAATAAATTTTCCCGGACACTTTCCGGTTTACGACCTGCGCGAATTGCAGCTTCATTCCATAGCCCTTGCCATAGGTCGCGGACTGAATCACATCCCCTTCGTTCCAGGTCAGCTTGACGCGAGGATTGGCGCTGCTGTCAGCGGGTTGGATTTCGCAACTCTGGCCTGCAACGGGTTGATCCAGACCAAAAATCTCCAGCGACGGCCCGTTCTCAGAATTGAATCTAAGGTTGGCACCTCTGAGGGTCGCTGACTTGAGTGCGAAATGCATGCCATGCACTTTCCCTTCGACCGGATGGTCCGGAAACGCAGCCTTGCTGACGTCGGATGTCCAGCCGGCTGCGGCGGGTTCCATTTGCGGCGGGGTGGTGACAGCGATCACGGGCTGGACAGGTTCCATCGGTGGGTTGTCGTTGGATACAGTTGTGGGTTGAGTCCGGGTGATGATGAGATTGTTTGTCGCCAGGTCGTGCTGGACGTCTGCAATTCCCTGTTTCACGGCGCTTGAAAAGGACCAGATGCGATACCCGGCGGTTCCGACTTCCACCACCAAAATCAAATAACCGATGATGAGGCCGGCCGTGGCCAGACCATTTCCTGCGAGCGACGAATCCCGGCGGATGCGCGATTTGGCCAGATGCCCGCAGATGATTCCCGGAATCCATCCGATACATGTGACCAATGATGCCAGGGAGCAGACCAGCGAAGCGATGGCCAGACGGGAGGTCCGCGGAACGGCGGTGGTTGCGTTGTGGTCTGTCCACGCGGGTGGGGTGTCGGTCTGGGGAGAAACCCCGGCAGGCCCGGCAGTTTCCGACGGCACGACGATGGCGGCATGACAGGCCGGACAATTGATCTCCGTTCCCGCATAGGCCGTATCCCCTGAAATGTTTTGACCGCAGGCGGGGCAGGAAAAATTAAACTCACTCATAAAAGTCACCCTTATGCGCGCACATCAATCAATGTCGTCCGACGTCCTGAAAGAAAATGGGCCGTGCGGGCGAATTGACATCGAACTGCTCAGGGGATTTAGACTCTCTCACGATTGGGAAATCCCATCAATCCACATTATTTGTCCCGCGGAAGACATTCGCAGATATGCCACCTCCAGGTAGGACGCGTCATTCCGTGGGCGCCGTTTCGCACATTGGATGTTCGATGTTCCCCCGCGTCCTTTGGCCTTCAGCCTTCCTTGCCGCATCGTAGTCCTTGGCGAAGACGGGAGCCTTTTCCCGCCCCGGCGGTCACCGGCGTTCTTTTTCCGGCTGTTCAACGCCAAAGTGGAAACCGGTTTCATCCTGATAACCC
>CAZFOA010000272.1:0-4361 GCA_964520205.1 uncultured Verrucomicrobiota bacterium
CGCATCACGCAGATGGCGCGCGCGGCGGGCATTCATTGCATTGTCGCCACGCAGCGGCCCAGTGTGGATGTCATCACCGGCGTCATCAAAGCGAACATTCCGGCCCGCATCGCGTTCCAGGTTGCGGCCAAAGTGGATTCGCGCACCATTCTGGATGCGATGGGTGCGGACAAGCTGCTGGGCAAGGGCGACATGCTTTACCTGCCGCCCGGCTCGGCGAAGCTGATCCGGGCGCAGGGCGCGCTGATCACCGACCAGGAAATTGCGAGCATCGTCGAGTTTATCGCCAAGCAGGGCAAGCCCAACTACGATGTCGAGATTCATCAACAGCTTTCCAAACCCACGGCCAGCTTCGGTGACGAGAGCGGAATCGATGAGGACGAGGATTTGATCCAGCAATGCATCGAAGTCATCCGCAGCGAACAGAAAGCCAGCGTGTCCCTGATGCAACGCCGGTTGCGCCTCGGTTACACGCGGGCGGCGCGCATCATGGATGAATTGGAGAACCGCGGCATTGTCGGCCCGGGCAAAGGCGCCGAACCGCGGGACATTTTGATCGATCTGGACGGCGGCGGCGCGGATGGCGCGGGGCAGCAGGCTGTTTGACGAGCGGCCGATTCCCTCGTTGAAGCCGCTCGGCGCGCGCTTGCCGTCATTCGCGTCCGGCACGGAGCCCGGGGCGAACCGGAAATTCCGTGATTGCAAATCCCTCCGCAAAACCGCACAAAGTAGGCGCCATGTCCACGGTTGCCGAACAACTCCGTCAGGCGCGCGAGGCGCAAAACCTGACCGTAAACCAAGTCGCCGACGTCACGAAAATCCGGACCGACCACATTCGGGCGCTGGAGCAGGGAAATTTTGACGTTTTCCCGGCGCCGGTTTACATCCGCGGTTTTGTCCGCAATTACGCGACCTTGCTGAAGCTCGACGTGGCGCAGACGATGGCGGCGCTCGACGCCGAGTTGGGCCGGACCGAAAAATTCAGCGAACCGCCGCCGTTGATGGAGGCGGAGCGCACCCCGCTGGATTTTGTCATGCTCCAACTGTCCAAAGTGGATTGGCGCAAGGGGATGATCGGTCTGGGCGTGCTGGCCGTGATCGTGGTCATCGTCTCGACGCTCTTCACCTGGCGGCATTTTCGGACGCGCGATCCGCTCAACGGGTTGAAGCCGGGTGTGTATCAGCCGACCAACAAAATTTCCGGTGAAACCCTGCCGGTGCCGGCGCCGGCGCAGCGGAGATAAATGGCCGAAGCCGGTGCAACTAACCCAAGTCTTTGCCGCTTATTGTTCGCCGGCAAGGATTGTCTTCCCGGCAAAAGCCGCCAGCACGACCATGTTCACATACACCGCCGCGAGGGCGTCGTCCACGGTGACGCCCCAGCCGCCGGGCAGCGCCTGGCTCTGACGCACCGGCCACGGCTTGACGATGTCGAAGAACCGGAACGCGGCGAAGACACCGAGCGTGACCCACGCCGTTTGTTTTGACAGAAAATATTCCGCGGCAGGCCACGAGCCGGTTTTCCAGACCACCAGTCCCAGCCAGCCGATAAAGCAGAGCGGCACCGCGGCAATTTCATCGAACACCACCGAGGCCGGGTCTTTTTGTCCGAGCGCCTTTTCGCCAACGCCGCAGAGCCAGACGGAGAGCGCCAGTCCGGCGGCGGTTCCGGCGAGAAAGCCGATCCAGTTTCCGGCGAGCAACAACAGCGCAAACCAGAGCAACCCGGCCAGCGAGCCGAAGGTTCCCGGCGCGACCGGAATGCGGCCGGCGCCGAACCCCTGGGCGATCCAAAGGAGCAAGCCGTTCACGGGCGAATCACATTTCGTTCAGATAAAGGGCGCGGTTTTTCCACAGGTAAAGCCAGCCCGAAGTAAAAGTCAGGGTCACCGCGACCCATTTGGCGATCTCCGCAAACCACCACACCCATGAGTTATTGAAAAGTTGGCCGCCAAAGATCAGCCGTCCGGGCGCGCCCCATTGGTCATGGGCGGCCAGCACAAAAATCGCGATAATGGCGACGATTTGTGAAATCGTCTTGTCTTTCCCGAACCGTTCGGCCGCCAGCACCACGCTTTTTGAGGCCGCCAGCAGCCGGAGACCGGTAATGGCCAGTTCGCGCGCGACGACGACGACGGCCATCCAGGCGGGGAGCCAGCCCACGCCCACAAACGCGATGAAGGTGGAACAAATCATGATTTTGTCCGCCAGCGGGTCCATCAGGATGCCGAAGTTCGTGATGAGCTGGCGGCGGCGCGCAATCTCGCCGTCCAGAAAATCACTCACCCCGGCGGCGATGAACAGGACCAGCGCGATGGTTTCGCGGAACGGTACTTTGGAAAACATCACCGCCAGAAACACCACGGTCAGCACGAAACGCGACGCGGTCAATTTGTTCGGCAGATTCATGCAAATTACGAATTCCAGATTTCGGACGACGGATTAAAGGAAAACCCGCCGCAAGTAAATGTCATTCCTCACTCCCCATTTGCCATCGAGACGGAAAATCACGCCGGTTCGGCAATCAGATCGTAATCCGTGTGGCCGATGATTTTGACGCGGGCGAACTCCCCGACCGGCAACTCGGCTCCGCCGGGGCGGCGCGGCCCGCGGATATAAACCCGCCCGTCAATGTCCGGCGCGTCGGCTTCGCTGCGGGCGATGAGGTAGACTTGAGATTCGAGATTTGAGATTTGAAATTGGTTGTCGCGCAACAGGCCGTGCTCCCAGGAACGGATGTTCGCCTTCTGCAGTTGACGGGAATGGGCCTGGCTTTCGACCAGCACCCGGAGGGTTCGACCGACGGACGATTCGGAGAGGCGCCGGGCGATTTTGTGCTGCGCCGCCATGGCGAGTTCGCGGCGTTTTTCCCTTGCCGATTGTGGGATCTGGCCGGCCATGGCTCCGGCGCGCGTGCCGGCTTCCCGCGAGTAGGCGAACACTCCCAGGCGCTCGAATTTTGTCTCCTGGATGAAATCGAGCAGCGCCTGGAAATACTCTTCCGTCTCGCCGGGAAACCCGACGATGAACGTGGTTCGCAGCGCGATTCCCGGGACGCCCGCGCGAATTCTTTTCAGCAGGTCCACGATGTGTTGGCGGGACGTTTCGCGGCGCATGCGTTCCAGCATGTTTTCATGGATGTGTTGCAGAGGGATGTCCACGTACCGCGCGACCTTCGGACATTCGGCGAGGGTCCGGATCAATTCGTCCGTCCAGTGCGCCGGATGGGTGTAGAGCAGGCGAATCCAGAAATCCCCCGGCAGCGCGTTCAACTCGCGCAGCAGCGTGGCCAGCGTCGCGGCCTGGGCCGGCATCGAGCGCACCGCCGAATTGAATTTTTCCGGGGATGAAATCGCGCGGCTGTGGTTTGGGCGCAAATCCAGCCCGTAGTAGGTCGAGTCCTGCGAAATCAGATTCAGTTCCTTGACCCCGTCGGCGATGAGCGCCCGGGCTTCGGCCACGATGTCCGCCTGTGGCCGGCTGCGATGCGAGCCGCGCATGCGGGGAATGATGCAGAAGCTGCACGGATGATTGCAGCCTTCCGCGATTTTCAAATAGGTGAAATGGCGCGGGGTCAGCCGGAAACGGGGCGTGGCGTAGTCGGGAATGTAGGCTGGGCGCCGGCTCACCTCCACAGAAACTTCTCCCTGTGCCGTGGGGCGAAGGGATTTTTCAGGTTCGGGTTCGGATGCCGCGCGGTTTTTGTCCAGTTCAGCCAATCGCGCCGCGACTTTGGGCTTCGGGCTTCGGGCTTTTGGCTTGGCGCCCCGGGCAAGCCGTTCAGCCCGGTGGTTCAACGCGCGCTTTACGATTTCCGAAACCTGGGCCACTTGATCCACACCCATGAAAGCATCCACTTCCGGCAGGAGCCGGGGCAATTCCTCCCGGAAACGCTGCGGCAGGCAGCCGGAAACGATCAACCCCTGGCCGCGGTTCTGCGCCTCGCGCAGTTGGGCGGATTCGAGAATCGCGTCCACGCTTTCTTCCTGCGCGGAATCGACGAAGGAACAGGTGTTCACAATCACCACATCCGCCTGCGCGGCGTCGTTGGTAATCTCCACGCCGTCTTTTATCAGCGCGCCGAGCATGATCTCGGCGTCCACGAGGTTCTTGGCGCAGCCGAGGGAAATCAGCCCGACCCGCACCGGTCGTTTTGTGGAATGGTCTGTCATTAAAGGCCGTTTACGTTACGACAACGGAGCGGTGGAAGCAACCCGGGCCGGTCTGGGGTAGTGGTTCGCTTCTTTGGTGGGGCGAGGCTACCGACGAGCCGCCTTCGCTGCGCTTCGGCGCCAGAGCCGGCTCCGTCGGTATCCACGCCCCACCAAAAAAACCCACAGCCCCGGTTGGGCGTCGCGGGC
>CAZFOA010000273.1:0-4296 GCA_964520205.1 uncultured Verrucomicrobiota bacterium
AATGTTTTGCGATTGCCTAAATTCCGCCGCGGCATACGATGCTTTTGAATCTGCATGGGTATCCTCCATACCGATCAACCCCTGGGGACACGTCAGTCTCCGCATCCTTTTGTCTTCGCCGTTCTAATCGTGCCGTTTGGCGCATTCGGCGGGTTCGTCAGCGTGGCGCTTGCCTTCCTTGCCACCCAAAGGGGTCTTACTGTGGAGCAGGGTGCGGAACTCATCGCAATCGGGATGCTGCCGCAAGTTTGGAAATTTTTTTGGGCTCCGGTCGCCGATACCACCCTGAGCCGCCACCGGTGGTACCTGATTTCCTCGCTCTGCTGCGCGGCGGGCACGTTTGCCGTCGCCACAATCCCGCTCGGCCTGCCCACACTGCGGTTGATCCAGGCCCTCGTCCTGGCAACTTCGGTCGCCACGACCTTCCTCGGGTTCTCCGTGGAGGCCATGATGGCGCACCTCACCCCTGAGCTGGACCGGGGCCGGGTCAGCGGGTGGTTTCAGGCTGGCAACCTGGGCGGTTCGGGTATCGGCGGTGGACTGGGTCTATGGCTTTTGACCAAACTTCCAGCCGGCTGGGAGGCGGGGCTGATTGTTGCGGTTGTGATGCTGGGTTGCGCCGCAGTGCTGCCGTTGCTGCCGGATGTGGCCGCTGAGGCTCGCGACACTTCGATCGGCGGGGCGGTCCGGCGCGTCGGTTCGGAGCTTTGGGCCGTGATACGTTCGCGCGACGGGGTGTTGGCCGCCGTGTTGTGTTTTGTTCCGGTCGGCACCGGTGCGGCGGCCGGAGTGCTGGCGCAGTCTTCGGTTGCGGCCCATTGGGGCGCAGGGTCCGGGGTTGTGGAATGGGTGCAGGGTTTCCTCAGCGGGATCGTTTCCATGGTTGGCTGCATTGCCGGTGGTTACGGATGCGCCCGCCTCGGCGCCCGCACCTCGTACGCCGTGTTTGGGGGCATCATGGCGGCGGTAACGGCAGCGATGGCCTTCCTGCCGGCCACCCCGCTCGTTTATGTCGCGGGCAATCTCGCTTATGCATTTGTGACCGGACTCTGCTATGCGGCTTTCACCGGGTTTGTGCTCGACGCCATCGGCGCCGGCGTTGCCGCGACCAAATACAACGGGTTTGCGTCGCTCTCGAACACCCCGATCTGGTACATGGGGCTGTTCCTTGCGGCGGTGCAGACAAGCCTCGGTCCCCGGGATATGCTGCTCGGCGAGTCGGCCTGCGGTGTCCTTGGAATCCTTATCTTTGCCTCGGTCGCGCGGGCGTGGAAGCGCCCGGCCGCGGCGATCGGCTGATGAACACATGGATATCAGGGTCGTCCAGGAACCGATGACGGATTTTGGCGGCAAATTTGGCGGGTCCGCTTCTCCAAGCAGCAGAATGTAACCAGGCCTTAATGAGTCTTTAAACGGGCTGTCAGCCGACGACGATGTTGACCAGCTTCCTGGGCAGGACGATCACCTTTTTGATTGTCTTCCCGTCGAGGAACGGTTTCGCCTTTTCGCTGCGGCGCGCGGCGGCTTCCAGTTCCGCGGCGGACGCGTCCGCCTTCACGCGGATCACATCGCGGAGTTTGCCGTTCACCTGCACCGGGATATCCAGCGTGTCTTCCACCAGCAAAAGCGGGTCGTGCTTCGGCCAGGGTGCGTAGCTTAAGCTGGTTGAAGGTTGAAAGTTGAAGGTTGAAAGTTTCTGCCACAGCTCTTCAGCGATGTGCGGCGCGAAGGGCGCGAGTAAAACCAGGAAATCGCGCAGGATCGCGACCGGCTTGGTTTCCCACGCGATCGCCTCGTTCACAAACACCATCATGGCGGAGATGGCGGTGTTGAACCGCATCCCGTCGAGGTCTTCGGTGACTTTCTTGATGCAGGCGTGCAAAACCTTTAACTGCGCGGGTGTGGCCGGCGCGTCTTTGACGGCCGGACTTAACTTGATCAAATTGAGCAACTCTTTGTTGCTTTGTTCCTGGGTTGTTGTCTCTGCCTGCTCGAACTCCGTTTCGCTCGGTTCGTCCACGAAGAATCGCCAGACGCGGCCGAGGAATTTGTAAACGCCGGCCACGCCCTGCGTGCTCCACGGCTTCACCATTTCCAGCGGACCCATGAACATTTCGTAAAGGCGGAAGGCGTCGGCGCCGAACTCCTCCAGGATTTCGTCCGGATTCACCACGTTGCCGCGGGATTTCGACATTTTCTGCCCGTCTTCGCCGAGGATTAATCCCTGGTTGACGAGTTTGAAGAACGGTTCGGGCGTCGAGACTTGGCCGAGGTCGAACAAAACTTTATGCCAGAACCGGGCGTAGAGCAGGTGCAACACGGCGTGTTCCGTGCCGCCGACATACAAATCCACTCCTGGCGTCGTGGACTTGTGTCCAACGTCCAAAGCCCCAGGTCCAACGCCGGCCGACTTTGGACTTTGGACATCGGACTTTGGACTCATTGTCCCGCCCATCCAATAGGCCTCCGCTTCTCTTCCCACGAACGCCGCGGCGTTCTGGGCGTCGAGGTAGCGGAGATAATACCAGCAACTGCCGGCCCATTGGGGCATGGTGTTGGTCTCCCGCTGCGAGCCGTCGGGCAGGTTCACCCAATCTTTTGCCCGGGCGAGCGGCGGCTGGCCGTCGGGCGTGGGTTTGTAATCTTCGAGCTTCGGCGGGAGCAAGGGCAGCGCGCTTTCGGGCAGCGCCTCGTGGTAAAGATTTCCGCTCGCGTCGCGCTTCCAGACGATCGGGAACGGTTCCCCCCAGTAACGCTGCCGGCTGAACAGCCAGTCGCGGAGCTTGTAGTTGATCGTCGTCTTGCCCAGCCCTTTCGCTTCGAGCCAGCCGGTGATTTTCTTTTTGGCCTCAGCGGTCGGCAATCCGGTGATTGAAATCTCCGGACCGGTCGAGTTGACCGAAGTGCCGTCATCAACGAAGCCGTGCCAATCGGTTTTGGGATCGGGCGGTTGGACGACCTGAAGGATCGGCAGATTGAACTTGGTGGCGAACTCGAAGTCGCGTGTGTCATGCGCCGGCACGGCCATGATCGCGCCGGTGCCGTAGCTGGCCAGAACGTAGTCGGCGATCCAGATTGGAATCTTCCCGCTGTTGACGGGATTGATGGCGTAAGTGCCGGTGAACACGCCGGTTTTCTCTTTTGCCAGTTCCGTGCGTTCCAAATCGGATTTCTTCGAGACTTCCGCTTTGTATTTTGCCACGACTTCCCGCTGTCCGGCGGTTGTGATGGCATCGACAAGTTTATGTTCCGGCGAGAGCACCATGTAAGTTGCGCCAAAAAGGGTGTCGGGCCGCGTGGTGAAGACGGTGATTTTGGATTCTGAATTTGAAATTTGAAATTGGACTTCCGCGCCTTCACTCCGCCCAATCCAGTTCCGCTGCATTTCCTTGAGCGACTCGCTCCAGTCAATCGTGTCGAGATCCTTCAGGAGTCGTTCGGCGTAAGCGGTGATGCGGAGCATCCATTGCCGCATCGGCTTGCGGACGACAGGAAAGCCGCCGACTTCGCTCTTGCCATCCACGACTTCCTCGTTGGCGAGGACGGTACCGAGTTGTTCGCACCACCAGACGGGAGCTTCGGTGACGTAGGCAAGGCGTCTCGAGTCGCGGAAGGCGCGGCGTTTGGATTCGAGGGCTTGGTGGGGCGAGGCTACTGACGAGCCGCCGTCGGAATCGGCTCGCGAGGACTCTCGCCCCACCGCTGGCCCCACCGATTCTGGTTGGAGTTCTGCCGGATACTTCAGCGCTTCAATCGGCTCGGCTTTGTTCGTTTGCGGATTGAACCATGAATTGTACAACTTCAAAAAAATCCACTGCGTCCACTTGAAATAATGCGGATCGGTGGTGTCCACTTCGCGGGACCAGTCGTAGCTGAAGCCGAGGCTTTGGATCTGGCGTTTGAACGTCGCCACGTTGGCTTCGGTGGTTTGGCGCGGGTGCTGGCCGGTTTTAATGGCGTATTGCTCGGCGGGCAGGCCGAAGGCGTCCCAACCCATCGGATGCAGCACATTGAAGCCGAGCGCGCGGCGGTATCGTGTCAGGATATCCGTGGCCGTGTAGCCTTCCGGATGCCCGACATGCAGGCCGGCGCCGGACGGGTAGGGGAACATGTCGAGGATGTAAAATTTGGGTGGCAGTTCGGTGGCGGATGGTTTCCGGCCGGCCAGGTTATGGCGCTGGGCGAAGGGGTGGGCGGCGGGGATTTCTCCGCCTGGATTAAAAGCGTGGAAGGTGTGCTGATCGTCCCAAAACTGCTGCCATTTGGGTTCGATCAAATGAAACGGATATTGCCTGC
>CAZFOA010000274.1:0-4249 GCA_964520205.1 uncultured Verrucomicrobiota bacterium
CTGGCGGCCGATGCCGAGGCGTTTGGCGGTTTCGAGTTTGTTGCCGCCGGTTTCCCGCAGCATCTGGACGATGGCATTGCGTTCGACGCCTTCGAGCAGGGTGAAATTGGTGTCGTGAACCTCGTCCGCTTCGGCTGGCGCGCTGGTGATGGACAAATCTGAAGCATCGATGTCTCCCCCTTCACACAACAAGACGGCGCGTTGGACCTCGTTTTGCAATTGCCGCACGTTGCCCGGCCATTCAAACGACATCACCCGCTCGACGGCTTCCGGCGTGAACCCGCGGATCGGGCGATTGGACTGCGCGACGAACCGTTTCAGGAAGGCATTGGCCAGCGGCATGATGTCCTCGCGCCGTTCGCGCAAAGGCGGCAGGTGGACGGAAATGGCGCTGATGCGGTAGAACAAATCTTCGCGGAGTTTTCCATCCTTGATGGCTTCATCGGTTTTGCGGTTGGTGGCCGCGACAATGCGGCAGTTGGTCCGGTAGCTGGTCTTGCCGCCCACGGGGCGGACTTCCTGGTCCTGGAGGACGCGGAGCAGCTTGCTTTGCGTGTCCACGGGCATTTCGGAAATTTCATCCAGCAAAAGTGTGCCGCCCTCCGCCTGCCGGAAAAGACCTTCGCGGTCCGAATGCGCGCCGGTGAACGCGCCCTTGACCGAGCCGAACAATTCGCTTTCGATCAGTTCGCGCGGCAGCGCGGCGCAATTGATCTTGATGATTTTGCCCTTGCTGCGGGGGCTCAACGCGTGGATCAAATCCGCGATGACTTCCTTGCCGGTGCCGCTTTCGCCGGTGATCAGAATGGAGACATCGCTCGGCGCGACGCGTTCGACGGTGCGCACGACGGTCTGCATGACCAGGCTTTGGAACACGGGCGCGGTTCCGCCGCTCATGGCGGAGAGCGCGCGGCGCAAGGTGCTGTTCTCCTCGTTTTGCTGTTTGTGCTCGAGGGCCCGCTCGACGGTGACCAGCAGGCCTTGCGTGTCGAAGGGTTTGTTGAGGAAATGATACGCGCCGCGTTTGGTCGCTTCGACGGCGGCATCGAACGTCGCATTGCCGGTCAGGACGATCACTTCCGTTTCCGGCCACTGCTTTTTGATTTGCGGCAACAAATCCAGTCCGTCGGCATCGGGCAGTTTGATGTCCAGCAGGACCACGTCCGGCTGCGGTTCCAAGAAAGCCTGTTTGAGGGCCGCGCCGTTGTCGGCCGTGGCGGTCTCGTAAGTTGTGCGCAAAATGCTGCCGAGCAATTCGCGAATATCCAAAGCGTCATCTACGATCAGTATCTTGCCCTTCATAGTGTTTTCTTGCGGTACAGCCTGCACGCTTGCGTGAAAGCGTAAAAAATCCCCCGGTGCTCCGGGTGACGATCCGCCAGGCGCTCCGGATGAAATTGAATGGCCAGCAGGAAAGGAAGCAAGCCGGTCGCTTCGGGCCTCAATTCCATGCCTTCCACCACCCCATCTTTGCTGGTCGCGGTCACTTGCAACGGTTCAGCGACGCGACCGACCGCCTGGTGATGCGTGCTGTTCACGCCCAGTGTCTGCCGACGGGTTATCTTGGACAGTAACGCCTCCGGTGTCAACCGCACTTCATGCACCATTTGGTTGCGCCGATCCATGCGGTTGTGGCGGATGGCGTTGGGAACCTGGGCGGGAATATCCACGATGAGCGTCCCTCCCAAAGCCACATTCAGAAGCTGATGCCCGCGGCAAATGGCCAGCAACGGTTTGCGCTGCCGAAAAACCTCGTCAATCAACATCAACTCCCGCAAATCGCGTTCGCCACCGTCCGGGCTCGTCCCCACCGTCCGGCGCAATTCCGCCGGCAATCTGCCCCGGTAAAGGCGCGGGTTGATATCATCACCCCCGGTGAGGAGAATCCCATCACAGCGGCGCACACATTCGGCAATCAATTCGCGGGACTTGCCGACCGGCAGGGTCAGGGGAATTCCGCCGGCGGCCGCGATCGCGCGGGGATAAGGCTCGGAAAGGCTGATGGACTGGTCGCCGAACTCGACGCCTGCCTTCTCGATGCTCGGCGAAATCAAAATTAGCGGCGGTTGGGTCATTGCCGGGCAACCCTACCGGATGCGCGCCGGTGAGTCAGCCGAAAATTTGCCAAAAATTTGCCGCGCCTACTGCGGATGGACGTGGATCGACAAGCCGGTTTCCGGCGAAGCCTCGCCCAGCGTCGTTCGAATGGCCGCCACTAGTTCGTCGTTGTCGATCGGTTTCTGGAAAAACGCCGCTGCGCCTTTCGCGAACGCGCTGTTCCGATACTGCTTCGGCGCGCCCACAATGAGTATTTTGTTTCGGGTCATAGCCGCAGCCATGCAGTCAAGCGGCGCGCAGAATGCGGGATGAACCTTACGGGTTGCGTGCCGCGCTCAAACCGGCGCCTGGCCTCTGACGGAAGAACAGGACGAAATTGAGCCTTTAACTTTGTGACGCGTTCTTAACCTGACCGCCACGTGACAGTCACGCAGGGACGGCAGCATTTCAAGCTATGAAACCCAAAGTATTGGTGGTGGATGATGAAACGGATTTCGTGCAGCTGACGGAATACAACCTGCTGCGCCAGGGATTCGAGGTTTTCACCGCTTTTAACGGGGTGGAAGCGCTTCACCAGGCGCGGCGAATCCTGCCCGATGTCATTCTGCTCGACTTGATGCTGCCGGACATCGACGGAGCTTCCGTTTGCGAAATCCTCCGGTCGCAGCCCTCGACGGCCGAGGTTCCTGTGATCGTGGTCAGCGCTTTGGACGGAATGGTAAGTCGCGGCCGGAGCGCCGAGGTGGGGGTTGCCTGTTACTTTAAGAAACCGGTGGACATGAACGCTCTCGGTGATCGGGTGCGCCTGATCTGCGAACAGCAACAAGACGCGCTCAAGTCGCGCCTGACCGAAGAATAAAACGAACGGGATCAGGACCTCTCCGAACCGGACGGGTGATGCGGTGATTGAATCCGCGCCGGCGCAAACGCCCGGGAATCTCTGCCGCCGCATTTCAACCCCGATCAAATCCGGGTTTCAGGAAATCGCTCCCGGATGCGCCGGCGCACGCGCTCTTCGTCGTCAGGTTGCAGCCGTCGGCGCGTCACCAGCCGCTGCACGGCGTCGAGCAATTCGAGCCAGTCTTCCAGCGGCGGTTCCGCGATCGCCTGCCACTGATCGAACCGCCGTTCGCGGGCAAAGAAGCGCCAGTCGCGGCTGACGCGCTGCGCATAAACCTGAAGTTTAACGCCTTCTTCCGTAACCCGCTTCCAACTGATTTCCGCTTTGGGCATTGGCTTAAACGCCGCGTCCGGCTTTGCGGCGGCCCGGCTCCAAACCGGAAGGGCGCGGCTCTTGATGCAAACTCGAAATCCTGAACCTGGAGATCATCCTGGCAGTTCCACCCCGGCCACGGCCATCGCGGCGATGCCTTCCTCGCGGCCGATAAAGCCCATTCGTTCGTTCGTCGTGGCTTTCAGGCCCACCCGGTCGGGCTGGATGCCCAAGGCCTCGGCGATGTGAATTTTCATTTGCTGGACGTGGGGAAGAATCCTGGGAGCCTCGGCAATGACCGTTGCATCCACGTTGACGATTTTGCCCTGGCGAGATGCGACCTGGCGCGCGGCTTCCTGCAAAAATACCCGGCTCGGAGCGGCCTTCCAGCGCGGATCGGTATTCGGAAAAAAATGGCCGATGTCCCCCTCGCCAATGGCGCCCAGAACGGCGTCGCAAATCGCGTGCAGGAGCACGTCCGCGTCGGAATGCCCGTCGAGGCCCTTCGAGTGCGGAATTTCCACACCGCCCAAAATGAGCTTCCGCCCTGCAGCAAAGCCGTGAACGTCGTATCCGATGCCAACGCGAACCATGCCGGCAGACTACAGACGTTGGGTGAAATTGACCAAGCATTTTATCGCCTGCGCTTGCGCCCCGGGAGCATCGCCGCCGGGGAAGCTGGGAGCGGCGCTGAAGACGCACGCACTCCAAACGCTTCGCGGCGTCCAATGGCTCCGATTGACGCGAAGCGTTTGGAGTGCGTCCGATTCATCGGCGCTTTTCGGGTTCAGGACACGCCCTTTCGTCGGTAGTGGTACATTCTGAAACTTTCGGTGGGGCGAGCGTCCTCGTGAGCCGCCTTCGCTGCGCTTCGGCGCGCCCGGTCCGGCTCGTCAGTAGCCTCGCCCCACCAAAACGTACCACCGCCCTTTCTTCTGCTTGCATTCCCGGGCGGGCATGATAGAACGGCTTTATGAA
>CAZFOA010000275.1:0-4212 GCA_964520205.1 uncultured Verrucomicrobiota bacterium
GTCCGGTGAGCGTCCCCGAAACCCGGAGCGTTCTTCCGATTGCGGTTTGAGCGTGAGAAGATCACCGCCGAGCGCGTCCGGGGCGTCATCAAAGGCTATTCGTATTCAACGCAAAGACGCAAAGTAAAACGTCTTCTCCGCGCCTTTGCATCTTTGCGCCTTTGCGTTAAAATAGCCGGCAGATGGAACTCAAGAAATACCAGGTCGAGCTGCTCAAAGGGATAAAGGTTTAACTGAGCCGCACCGTCTGATTGCCATCGAGACGTTTGGATAAATCAATGGGATCGCCCACGGAGACTTGCTGCGGATTCACCTGATAGGCCCAGACTTCAAAATGGGTCAGTTTGGCCTCGCCGAAAATCGTCGCAAATGCGCCATCCACGGCGTCCGAACCATGGGCGACTTTGACGCGGCCGATGCGCGGGATATTGTAGCGCGGATCGAAGGTGAGCCACTCCTGCCCCAGATAGACTTCGCAATAGGCGTGAAAATCCATCGGTGTGCCTGGATCAACGTAGCCGATGTCCGGCAAGTGTCCGGTCACGTAGCGGGCGGGCAGATTGAAGGCGCGGCACAGCGCAATGGCCGCATGGGCAAAATCGCGGCAGACGCCGTAGCGGCGCGCGATCACTTCCGAGGCGGAGAGATCGGACCGTCCGGAAGCGAAGCGGTATTCGATGTTATTGTGCACCCAATCGCAGATGGCTTGCACGCGCGGGAGGCCGTGAGTGATTTGCCCGAACTGGTTCCACGCAAAATCCAGGAGCTTGTCGGAATCGCAATAACGGCTCGGCAACGTGTAGCGCAGCAACTCGAAAGGAAGTTGTCCCACGGGCAGAATGGGGCCCAGCATCTCCCGGCTGTCGGGCAGGGAAGAAACGGCGACCAGGGCATCGTGACGAATTTCGTTGCGGCCCGGCATGAACATCGAGCGGTAGGTGATGTTGCCGTGAGAATCCTGGAACTCATACGATGGCAGACCGATGCCGAACGAGAGTTTCTCCTGCATCACCAGCACCCTGCCTTCGAGCCGGGGTTTGAGCACGAACAGCACGGGCGTCGGCACCGTCGTTTCGTAGGCGAGATTGCAGCCGACACGGACGGTAAGATTCAAGGGGGTCCAATTCATGGGTTATAACTGATTTCAGGCGGCCCGGCTCATGAAAGAATTCCTGCTGCCGTTGCCTGGCTGGCTGAATAGGCGGTATGAGGCATTCACCCCCGTGAAGTCAGGTGTCACGTTTCAGCGCGAGCGGTGACGGTTTTGCCCACTGGCCGGTGAACACGAACTCACTCAGGGGCTTTCGCTGCCGGGGCGCCAGATCGCGCGCCTTCAAAGCATCCGGCAGTTTTGCCGGGTCGGCCTTGTATCCGATGGCCAGGGCCGTCCACGCCTCGAAATGTTCCGGTATCCCGTAAACCTCCCGCGCCTTGTCCGGGAGTATGCCGATCATCTGATGGACCGAGAGACCTCGCGTCGTTGCCTCCACCACCAGGTTCCCGGCGGCCAGACCCAGGTCGTGAACGGCGGCCCGATTGTCTTTGTTAGTTTTTGAAAATCGCAAACTGACGACGCCCAAGGCGAGCACCGGTGCGGCCTTGGCCCACGCCTGGTTTGCTTCCACGAGACAGGAGAGGAGTCGTCCGAATTCCTGGGGGTTTTCCCGCGTGGCAATCAAATAATTCCAAGGCTGTTCGTTATAGGACGACGCCGCCCAGCGCGCCGCCTCGAACAACGAGCGGAGGTCGGCCTCCGACACCGGACGGTCTTCGAAGCCGTAGGGACTCCACCGTTCTGCGAGAGCCTGGAGGATCGGATGGTCTGTCACTGCTTTCTTGATATTCATAGGGATGAATCATTTCTGGTTCCTGCCGGAGCCGCTCTTTTTGCCCCCGCCGGTGAGCTTATTTACGGTGGCCCAAGCCCGGGCTTCGGCGGTTTTCGTGCCGACACCTTTTTTCTCGTAGCCTTCCTCGATGTATGCCGCCTGGCGTTTCTGTTTGGCGGTATAGCTGGATTTATCGCCTTGAGGCATGGTTGTTCTTTCCTGGGCAGCGGCCATTTGTTCTATCGGCCGGCATTTTTCGGGAGCCACGTGGATGTCCAGCGCAGCGCTCAGCCTTCCACGGTGAAGCCGACTTTGACGGTCACCTGCCAGTGATCCACCTTTCCCTTGTTGATATTGCCGCGCGTTTCGACCACCTGAAACCAGCACAGGTTCTTGATGGTTTTGTGCGCCCGCTTAATGGCCTTGTCAACGGCATCCTCAATGGAAATGGTGGAAGTGCCGGTGAGTTCGATGAGTTTGTAGACGGAGTCTTTCATGCGCGGTTTTTCGGGTGGCGGAAAGGGATGATTGAGAATCAAGCCGGTTGATTGGTGAACGCTGAGGGATAATTCGTGAACACGGATGGGCGGTTCGTAAATGGTGATGGGTAGTTTGTGAACACGGATGGGCGGTTTGTGAAAACAGACGCACGGTTCGCAAACACGGACGCACGGTTCGTGAACACCGACGGGGGATTGGGCGCGGGTTGTCCGGGTTGTGCCGGCTGAACCGGCTGCCACGGCTGAACCAGCGTTGGCTGTGCGGGATTCGGTGTCATCGGCCCCGGTATTGCCGGCACCGGTTTCGTCGGCGCAGGTTGTATCGGTTGCATCGGAGGCTGGATGGGTTTAAAAGTCTGTCCCGACATATTCAAAACGACGAGCATACTTATCATCGTCAGGGACAGCAACGTCCGCGTCTTCTTACTTTTCATAAATTGTTCCGATTTCTTTTCATGTTCAGCCGCCGCCAACGGGTTCTGGCGTTTGGCATTTCGGTTCGATTAAAACTACGAGCCAGGCGGATCGTTTGCCATGGGGTATAACCCTACCCGGCAAACCGGGCGTTCGGCGTCGAGCCCGTTGATGTCGTTGGCGAGACGGTTGGAGCAAGGCTGATTGGCGGGCGGAAGACTGCCCCGACTCCAATCGTTCTTGCTGCCTTAGCGCGCGGGCTTAAGGGGTGGCGGCTGGAGATTGGAGTCCATGAAATTTCCTGCGGATGCTGCTGTATTTGAACAGCGCGGCGTAGCGTGCCCAAGCCACAACCGTTCGCAAAATGCGCTGTGGCCGCTCGCGCGGGAAGTTCAGCGTGAACTGGCTCAAGACCACAGCCTCATCAACCTCGTTGCTCGCGGACTGTTTCAGGGCTTGTACGATGAGGTCGAACACGAACAGGCCTCTCAGCTTCGTGTTGAGTCGCTGCTTGCGCGTCTTGATGTCGGCGGCGAGAAACTGGCGCCCTTCCGCGGTCATCTCGACGCGCCCGCCTGGCGTCGTGACCCAGCCCAGCACCTCGGCGGCTTTCACCACGAGGAGGAGTTGGCTCAATTCGATATCCACATGGCGCGTCAGGTCAAACAGCTCCAGGTCGCCTTCGTTTTCGAGCACTTCGAGCAAGCCGATGGCGCTGCCAAGCGAGACGGCCGGAATGGACTGGACGGGCAGCCGGCCGGCGACGGCGATCGGGGCGGAAGCGGGTTCACCCGGCAACAGCGTCTGGGTGATAAGCGCGTGGATTTTTTCGATGAGCGCAACAAAGTCCGGGTGGTGCTCGTCGCGTGGATAAGGCAGCGCGTTGTCGAAGACAGCCCGGATGGCGCCCGGATGAGCCCCCATCACCACGAGGCGCGTCGCCATGAAAACCCCTTCGCTGATGCTGTGCGTGACCATGAGGATCGTGTTCACGGGGGTGGTTTTGGTGGTGTAGAGGTCGATGACTTCATTGCGCAGCGTCTCGCTGGTGAGCACATCGAGGGCGCTGAACGGTTCGTCCATGCAGAGAATTTCCGGCTGGACGGCCAGCGCGCGGGCCAGTCCGACGCGCTGCTTCATGCCGCCGGACAGTTCCTTCGGGTAGGCTTCCTCGGAACCCGCCAGGCCCACCGCCTCGATCACTTGTCGCACGCGCTTTTCGCGCCCGGCGGCGTCCAGCGACAAATGCGACAAGCCGACCGCGACATTGTCCTGCACGGTCAGCCACGGGAACAGCGCGAAGTTTTGAAACACCAGGGCGGTCGATGGATTCAACCCAACCTGCACTTGACCGCGATAAAGGATTTGGCCCGAGGTCGGCTGCTCCAACCCGATGATGGCGCGCAGGAGCGTGGATTTGCCGCAGCCCGACGGCCCGAGGATGGCGACGACCTCGTGCTCGCGGATTT
>CAZFOA010000276.1:0-4139 GCA_964520205.1 uncultured Verrucomicrobiota bacterium
GCGACAGCGACGGCACCGGCGAATGGGCGATCACCCCGTGGGACGTGGACCTGACTTGGGGCCGGAACTGGATTGACGCCTACGGCTATTTCACCGACACGATCTACACGAACAACGTGCTGAGTTTCGACAATCCCGCACAGCAATACAAACCCGCCAACCGGCTGTTCGATCTGGTTTTCGGTTACAGCGATTTCCGCCAGATGTATCTGCGCCGGCTGCGCACGCTGATGGACACGATTCTCATGCCGCCGGGCGCGCCTACCAACGCGCTCGTCATCGAACCGCTCATCCGGCAATACGAAAGCAAGTTGAATCCGGCGGGCATATCACCTTCCGACACCGCGCTGGATTACACGGCCTGGGGCCCCTGGTGGGGCAATACCAGCTACAGCATTTTCCCGAATTTCGCCGAGCAGATCATCTCCACCTACCTGCCGGGCCGCCGGAATTTTCTCTACGGCCCCAACGCCACGCTCAACGGCGACTTCATCCCGGCGGCGCAGCCGACCAACACGGTCGTCCAGATCGGGTCCTGGGATTACAATCCGGTGAGCGGAAACCAGAACGAGCAATACGTGGAGCTGCGCAACACAAATTCCTTCGCGGTGGACGTGTCTAATTGGCAGCTCACGGGCGGCATCGAATTCACCCTGCGCCCCGGGACGGTGATTCCCGCCGGCAAATCCCTTTATCTCGCCGCCAATGTGAACGCCTTCCGCGCCCGCGTGGCCAGCCCGCACGCCGGGCAAAACCTCTTCGTGCAAGGGCCGTACGGGGGCTTCCTCAGCTCCCAAGGCAATACGCCGTTGATTCTGGAAAACGACAAGGGCGCGCTCGTCAGCAAGAACAGCTATGCCGGTAGTTCGTCCGCATCGGCGTTCGTCGCCGGAAATCTCGCGGTGCTTCGCGTCGGCGACGGCTCGGAAGCGCTGAGCAGCCACGGCAATTCAATTTACATCGACCAGTTCACCACCAACGGCACGCTCGTCGGCAGCATCCCCATCCCCGACAACGCCACCAACGCCCTCCTTATCAGCGGCAGTGCCTCGTCCGAAGGCGCGCTGACCCTCTCGGCGGACGGGCGGCTGCTGGAAATGGCGGGCTACAATATCGCGTTCACGAACAGCGCCTCTTCCCTGCCTAATTCCGGTTCCACCAATGTTCCGCGCGTGCTGGGCATCCTGGATGTGGCGGGCAACTTCGCGCTCGCCGGAGTGACGACCAATCAATACAGCGGCAACAACATCCGTTCCGGCACCAGCGACGGCCGTGGAAATTATTGGGGCGCGGGCGCGGTCGGCGGCACATTCTATTTCGGCAGCGGCCCGTCCAGCACGGTGCAAAACACCGTTGCCAATAGCGTGGTTATCCAGGACCTCGGCGGCAACCTCTACCTCACCACGAGCAAAACCACGCCAGGCATCTGGAAGATCCCGGGCACGCCGGTGGTTCCCGCGACGGCCTCCCTGTTCGTGGGTTCCGGCACCGGCAGCAGCCCGTACGCATTCGCTTTCAATCCGGCCTTCACCACCGTCTATATTGCGGATGACACGCTGGCGGGCAAAGGCGGAGTGCAACGCTGGGATTTCAACGGCAGCGCCTGGTCCATGAGCTACGCCTTCGCCGGCCTCACCAATGTCGGCGCGCGCGGGGTGACCGTGGACTTCAGCGGCGCGTCCCCAATCGTCTATGCCACCACCGGTGAAGCCTCGGCGAACCGGCTCGTTTCCATCATCGATACCGGCGCCGGATCCCCGGTCACCACGCTGGCGACCGCCGGAGTCAACCAGATGCTCCGCGGCGTGGCACCGGCGCCAAACAAAGGGGCCCGGCCGCAATTCTTTAACGCCTCTCGGAACGGAACTAATTTCACGCTCTCGTGGACGGCCCTGGTCAGCCGCAATTACACGGTCCAATACACCGACAACCTGAGCAACCCGAACTGGATCGCGTTGACCAACCTGTCCGCCACGCTACCCGTCTTGACCGTGACCGACTTCACAGCCAGCACTACTACCAACCGCTTCTACCGGCTGCTGTTGAATCCTTGAGACCCCTGGCGCCGGACACCCACGATTCGTCGAGAGGCAAATCGTGGGGCTCGCTGGTCGCAATCGTCGTGGGGGGGTCGGCAAACCGCCGCACTTCTCCCAAGAATCGAAGCGCGCGGCTCTCTGCCGGACAGCCGCCGCGCCGGGTTGGACTTCACTTTTTGCATTCCTGAACACGCCAGATATTGATTGGAGTTTAAAGCGCCCCATCCTAGAATTTGGCGCGTCGCGAATTATGAAATTTCATTTCCTTCTCGCCTTCACGTTGCTCCTCTGTGCCGCTCGCGCGGAAGACGCCGCCAGTACCGGCAAGGATATCGTTCCGGATTGCCCGGAATGGGTGCACCACGCCGTGGTATACCAAATTTATCCCCAGACGTTCTACGATTCCAACGGCGACGGGATCGGCGACCTGCAGGGGATCATTCAGAAGTTGGATTACATCAAAAGCCTTGGCGTGGACGCCATCTGGATCAACCCCTTCTTTGATTCACCGTTCAACGACGCCGGCTACGACATTCGCGATTACTACCAGGTCGCACCGCGTTACGGCAGCAACGACGACGCCCGCCGGTTGTTCGCCGAGGCGCACAAACGCGGTCTCAAGGTCCTGTTCGATTACGTCATCAGTTACACCTCGATTGACAATCCGTGGTTCGTCGCCTCGGCCAAACCAACGCCCAGCCCGTATTCCAACTGGTATATCTGGACCGACAACATCTGGAAAAACGAGCGCGGCAACCAGTGGGTCCATGGCTACGGCCAGCGCAACGGCAATTTTTACAGCAACTTTTTCTGGAGCGAACCGGCCCTCGATTACGGCTACGGCACTCCCGACCCGGCCAAGCCCTGGCAACTGCCGGCCGATCATCCCGACGTGCTGGCGTTGCGGGCGGAGATGAAAAAAGTCATGCGGTTCTGGATGGACGTGGGCGCGGACGGCTTCCGCGCCGACATGGCTGGAGCGCTGGTCAAGGGCGGTGATCCCCACCACCAGACACTCGGCTACTGGCGTGAGGTCCGGCAAATCCTGAACACAAATTATCCGCAGGCCTTCACGGTTGCCGAATGGTCCGGGCCGCGCGAGGCGCTCGACGGGGCGTTTCACGCCGACTTCTATCACTGGGTCGAGGGTTTCAACGATCTTTACCAAAAGGAAAGCTGGCGCATCGGAAATGGTATGACCGACGGCCACAGTTTCTTCGATCGCGAAGGGCAGGGGGACATCACCCATTTTCTCGACGGCTACCTCTCCGCCTGGCAGGCCACCCGGTCGAACGGTTACATCTGCCTGCCGCTGGGAAATCACGACATCGCGCGCCTGAACAACCGGCGGAGCGTGGACGACCTCGAGATGATCATGGCGTTCGGCCTGACGATGCCCGGCGTGCCGTTCCTTTATTACGGCAACGAGATCGGCATGCGCCAGTTGGAGAACCTGCCGCAGATCGAGGGTTGCTACAAACCGCGCGCCGGCGCCCGCACGCCGATGCAATGGACCGGCGGAAAGAACCTCGGCTTTTCGAGGGCCGACCCGGCGAAGCTGTATCTGCCGGTGGACCCGGCTCCCGACGCTCCGAATGTGCTCGCGGAGGAGAACGATCGCGACTCGCTGTTGAATCGGGTCAAGAAACTCATCCGGCTCAAGCACACCGAACCGGCGCTCGCAGCTTACGCGGAATTCGTCCCGCTTTTCGCAAAGACCAATACCTATCCTTTCGTCTATGCGCGCGCCGGAGGCGGGGAGAAGTTGCTGTTGATCTTCAACCCCGCAGCGCGCGACGCCACCGCCGAATTTGCGTGGCCGGTCGAGCCCCAGAAGTTGAAGCTGCTGGCCGGAAAAGAAATCCATGCAACCCGCGAAGGTCCGGCGCTCAAAATCGAAGTCCCCGGCCTGACCTACGCCATTTATCGGGCAGTGGAGTAAGCCGCGCTTGACGATATCGCGTCAATCGGATCGGAGCGCGGAGCATCGCTCCGCACGAATTTGAGCACGAGCCCGGCGCAGCAATTCTCCGCAGTCCGGAAGACGCAAACTGACCCTGCCGCACTTGACACTTGTGCCGAGGCGCCGTGTGAACTATA
>CAZFOA010000277.1:0-4096 GCA_964520205.1 uncultured Verrucomicrobiota bacterium
GCGGCTCCGTCGCCGCGAAGGCGCGAGCCGGGTGTGGCACGCACTGCCCGCCTTTGGGTTCTCCACCACACCGCGCTTGATGCTCCTGGATCATTTTGATAAGAATCCGCTCAAGGCTGTGAGCGCGTTCGCACAAACTCTCAACCAACGATGAACCGCAGCCGCCGAATGCGGGTGCGGGCTGGATCATTGGGATTGTCGAGACCGCCAAAATGAGGTAATGTATGCGCGATGAAAGTTCGCACGGACCTGCTGAAACACGCGACGCCGGAAGTGGCGCTGAAGGAGGCGCTGGCGAACAATCACCGCTACAAACCCGAGCCGCTTTTCTCGCAAACTGGAGTTGGGAGTCTGTCATCCGCCACAACCAGGGAGTCTGCGCAAGAGGTCGCGCGCAGCACGGCGCGAATTCGGAAAGCGCTGCGGCAGTCGGCCAGGAATGGGACCAAAGGCGGCAAGTAGAATCCACCCTCGGCGAGACCCTCGACTATCTTCGGAACTGCCATCGGCGGGCGCCTTTCCTCTTCTACAACGGCAATACGTTCGCAGATATCGCCCGCACTTTTGCCGACTATCTCTTCGCTGAATTGCCGCATGGCCGCCGCCGCGAGGCAACCTCCGCCATTGCCCACTATGTCGCCGGCGTTCTCGACCGTGAAAGCATGGCAGCCATCGTGGAGTCCCTCTGCGAAACCGCCGATTGGAAACCCGGCGACCGGGTTAAAACAATGCGGGGATCAACACGCGGTGTAATTGTCCGCCTGCTGCACGATGGCCGCGTAGTCTGGCGACCCGATGGCGCCGAATCGGAAGTGATGGCACTGCCGGAAAGTTTGGTGCGGGAAAAGAAAGGCAGTTCATGAATGTCAAACCACGACACACTTTCTTGGGCGCGCGGATTGCAGTTCGCCGGTGGTTTTGAAGCCGGTGGGACTTGGTGAAAGCTTAGTCCTGCTGGCGCGGGTTTGGCGTTGACGCGGACTGCGCTTCGACGATGCGGGCGAGAAGCCAGAGCAGGTCGGCCAGGCGATTCAGATAAATCAAAATCTGTCCGTTGCGCAGTTGGCCCTCCTGCTGCAGCGCTCCGACGCGGCGTTCCGCGCGGCGGCAAACGGCGCGGGCGACATCGAGCGCGGCGGAATGCACATCCCCGCCGGGCGTGGCCCAACCCTTAAACACCTTGCTCCGGGCTTCGAGCTCGTAAATTTCCTTTTCCAGCCGCAACGCCATTTCCGGCACGACCAGCGGATAGCGGTCTTTGGCATAGCGCTCGAGGTCTTCCGGCGAGACCGACAGTTCGCCCATGAGGACGATCAGGTCTTTTTGGATGGACAACAGGCTTCCGCGCATGGCGTCGTGCGCCGCGGTGGCGCGAGCCATTCCGAGCGCAGAGTTCAGTTCGTCCACCGCGCCATAGGCCTCGACGCGTGGATGGTATTTCAGAACCCGGCGTCCGTACATCAAGGCCGTCGTGCCTTTGTCGCCTGTCTTGGTAACGATGCTCACGCATTGAGGCTAGAGTCCAATGTCCAAAGTTGAAAGTCCAAAGTGAACGACGTTCTCGAACTCTTAGCCGCCCGTTTAAAAGCATTTTCCACTGCCGGAGCTGTGGCGCGAGGGAGTGTTGCCCAAATGGGGTGAAGGTGGGGCGCGTCTCACTCCGTGCGCGCCGCAACCGGAGTCCAGGTCGCGGAATTGGGTGTTTTCCTGCTGACGTGACGCGCCCTACCTTTTGATGCTTGGATAACTTGGGCGACACACCCGTGAGGAGGCTAAAATCTCTTGGAAAACGAGGGCGAATTCAGAGACTCCTCACGCGGTCTCCTGCCTATTCAATCGGCTCCCGATCCGGCATTTCAGCCTTTGATCATCTGCTGGTAGCCGAGGATTCCGTCCACCACCGCCCTTGCCATCCGGCGGCGATAGACCGGGTCAAAAATCCGCTGGCCCTCGGCCGGGTTCGACATGAACCCGCCTTCGATCAAAATGGCGGGCATGCCGGCTTCGCGGAGCACCTGATAGCGCGCGCGTTTGGCTCCGCGATCCTCAATCGGCAAATCCTTCGTGATGGATTTCTGCATCTGG
This sequence comes from uncultured Verrucomicrobiota bacterium, assembly GCA_964520205.1. Lineage (GTDB taxonomy): Bacteria > Verrucomicrobiota > Verrucomicrobiia > Limisphaerales > BOG-1460 > CAZFOA01. The sequence goes on from CAZFOA010000277.1 coordinate 2,086, forward strand.
TAGGCGAGCAACATATTTCTTTCGTCGTGCCGGTTCCCGGCGCACGGCCGGGTGTCCCCCTCGCCACCCGCGTTGGTGGAAAAGGCGCCCGCCGGGGTAAGTGCATAAACCTCCACTCCCTTGACTTCCGGATGCTGCGCGCCGGCGGAGTTGAAATGCAGGCTGACGAACAAATCCGCCTTGCGCCGTTGCGCCAGATCGGTCCGCGCTTCCAGGGAGGGAAAAGTGTCCGAACTCCGTGTCATGCAGACTTTAAACCCGGCGCGCGTCAATTGATCGCGCACTTCCTTGGCCAGCAGCAAGGCGTATTTCTTTTCGTCGTGGGATCCGATCTGATAACCCGGGTCCTTTCCGCCATGGCCGGGGTCAAGGCAAATGGTTTTGATTCTTGTGCCCGGCGGATTTGCCGGCGGCGACAGAACCGGCGCCAGGGTGGTGGACAGGTCGGTTTGCGAAATGAAGGCACTGCCATTGTGGTTGACGAGCGGCAACGCCAGCCATACGACCACGCCGTTGATCTGTGCCTTGCGGGAATCCGAGCGGGGATCCACGCTGAACACCAGCCGCGCCAGCGGTTTGTCCAGTTCCAGCGCCTTGTCCCGCTCCAGCCAGCGCAGCGTGAATTCGTTGGCGCGGGCCCAGTTGCCGAGCCGCACGTACGACCGGCCGCCGAACTGGGCGCGATCCGCCGAGCCGACACCGTCGGCAGCCAGCGCGCCCGCCTTCGGCATCAGCGCGAGCGCGAGCAGCAACAGGGCGGTGATTTTCATGCCGGCGCAATGTGCATTTGCACCCCGATTACTTCAAGAGAAATGCCATTTAGGATTTGCGCGGGTGGCATGCCTTGGATAGGTTGGCGACATACACACGGTTACAGATTGTCGAAGTTATTTATGGACAGAACCACTGAACTAACCCTGGACGGAAAGACCTACCGGCTGCCCACGGTCGAGGGCACGGAGAAGGAGCGCGCCATCAACATCGCCTCGCTGCGTGCGGACACGGGATATATCACGATTGATGACGGTTATGCCAACACCGCTTCGTGCCGGAGCGCGATCACTTTCATCGACGGTGAGCAGGGAATCCTGCGGTACCGCGGCATTCCGATCGAGGAACTGGCCGAGAAATCCACCTTCATCGAGGTCGCCCATCTGCTGATTTGGGGCAAGCTGCCCACGAGCGCGGAGCTGCGGAGGTTTTCCGATCTGCTGACGGACAACGAGCTGCTTCATGAAAACATGAAGCATCACTTCGAGGGCTTTCCCGCCACGGCACACCCGATGGCGATCCTCTCTTCGATGATCAACGCGACCAATTGTTTCTATCCGGAGATCCTCAACTCCGAGGCCAAGGACCAATTCTACATCGAGGTGGCGCGCCTGCTTTCCCAGGTCCGCACCATCGCGGCGTTTGCCTACCGCAAGTCGCGCGGGTTGCCCGCCAATTATCCCAGGCCCGACTACAAGTACACGGCGAATCTCCTCCACATGATGTTTTCGCTGCCCTACAAGGATTACGAATTGAAACCCGAGGTGGTCAAGGCGCTCGATCTTATATTTCTGCTTCACGCCGACCACGAGCAAAACTGCTCGACTTCCACTGTGCGCATGGTGGCCTCCAGCAAAGCCAACCTTTTCGCCAGCACGGCGGCCGGCGTCTGCGCGCTCTGGGGTCCGCTCCACGGCGGCGCCAACCAGGCCGTGCTCGAAATGCTCGAGGAAATCCACCGCTCCGGCGACGACGGCTCGAAATTCATCACCGCCGCGAAGGACAAGGCCAGCGGCAAGAAACTCATGGGCTTCGGACACCGGGTTTACAAGAATTACGATCCGCGGGCCAAGATCATCAAGAGAGCCTGCGACGAGGTGCTGGCCAAACTTCACGTCAACGATCCGTTGCTCGACATCGCCAAGCGGCTCGAGGAAGCCGCGCTCAAGGAATCTTATTTCATCGAACGCAAGCTGTATCCCAACGTGGATTTCTACAGCGGCATCATCATGCGCGCCCT
>CAZFOA010000278.1:0-4065 GCA_964520205.1 uncultured Verrucomicrobiota bacterium
CCGCAAACCCGCAGACAAGAATGTCTGCGCTACATAAAAGTTGTAACCGCTCTAGCAGCCAGCTCGTGAAAGGTGTCGGTGGGGCGAGGCGCTCCAGGAACCGGCTGGGGTCGAAGGCGCGGGGCGGGTTTGGAAAAGCGGCGCTGAAGACGCACGGCCTCCAAAGGCTTCGCGCCAACCGGAGCCATGAGACGACGCGAAGTCCCGCCACAGGGCGGGAGAGTGCGTCCGATTTATCGGCGCTTTCGGGCCGTGGATCCGCGGAGGGTTCAGGGTCCCGATGCGCGCCCGATGTTCGGGATTGGAGGCATTCCATCCGCGGCGCAGGCGCTCGGCCCCGCTTTTTCCGGGATTTTATGAGATGACCTCTCAACGCCGCAGAGAACTGACAGCGGCGGAACCTCGCCAACGGGTTGCCGTTATTCCGCCTTGGGCGGCGGCGTTTCGGCGGCGGCTTTCACCATGTCATCCAGAAGCTTTCTGAAATCTTCCAGGCCTGGCGCCGGGATGATGATTGTGTCGCGCCGCCCGCCGACGTCTTCCGTGATTCGGAGAAAACGTCCGCGCGGATTTTCTTTGAGCGTGAACACAAAAGTCTTCCGTTCGATTTGAACCTTGTCTGATTTTAATGTGTCTTCCTGAACTGGCGGCCTTGGCGCGCCATAGGCGCGTTGGCCATAGGGAGATGGTCGGTCATTTGAGATCATACTTCTACTATTTCCCGCTGAAGACGCCCGCTGTCGGCCTGCTGGCGCCCTAATGCAGCATCGGCACAAGGTTCACTAGACTGGCAATTTGGTCAACCCCGGACTTTTACGGAACGAAAATTGGGTATGAATCAGGAGAAGCCATCCTCCGCCGGCGGTGAACGACGGGTCGGGTTTGGAACAGTCGAATCCAATCCGCTCATCACGGACAGGTTTTCGTCTGGGTGTTTCTGATAAGAACGATGCCTGCACCGCCGCCGGCGGTTTTTATGGATTATTTTGGGCGGGAATACTTTGCGCCAAAGTTTGATGTCAGGCTCGCTGCACGAAAAACTTTAGTCGGGGTGAGTGCCGTCAACAGCCCGTTCAGGAGATCCCGTTTCGTGGAAGCCGGGGCGACGAAGCTCGCCATTCCTCGAAAACAAGGGATCGATCGGGGACTCCTTGCTTCGTCTCCTGCTTTTCAGGCGGGTTGTTCCGGGGAAATTAATCCCGGAAATTGGCGAACTGCAGGGCGACAGGAAATTCTCCGGCGCGAATGGCGGCAATCGCGGCCTGCAATTCGTCCCGGCTTTTGCCCGAGACGCGGACTTCGCCGCCCTGGATTTGCGCGGTGATCTTGAGTTTGCGGTCACGGATGAAGCCGGTGATTTGTTTGGCGACGGCTTGCTCGAGTCCTTGTTTGATTTTGATGATTTGCCGCCCGTGGCCCAGCGGTGAAATGTCGGGCTGCATCAGCTCGACGTTTTTCAGGCTGATGCTCCGCTTGGCGAGCCGGCCCATGACGATTTCGGCCAGCGCGCGGAGCTTGAACTGGTCGGTCGCGGCCAGCTTGATTTCGTCTTTTTCCAACAAAATCTCCGCCGGGCTACCCTTGAAGTCGAAGCGGTTGGCCAGTTCCTTTTTGGACTGGTTCACCGCGTTTTCAAGTTCCATCGTGCTCACCTGCGAAACAATGTCGAACGAAGGCATGCCGAAAACGCTAAGGGATATTCCGGGCGAAGGAAAGGCCGGAAGTGATCGCTTTCGTATTTGGTTGATTTTGTCCGGGGAGTGGCACAACCTCGCGCGCAATGAAAAAAGTCTGTCTCGTCACGGGATCGTCGGGATTGATCGGGTCCGAGGTGGCGGAATTTTTCCACGGACAGGGTTTTTCCATCCATGGGGTGGACAACAATCAGCGCGAGGTTTTCTTTGGGCCGCAGGGCAACACGCGCTGGAACCAGGAGCGGCTGGTCCGGACGCTGCCCGGGTTCAGGCACCACGAACTGGACCTGCGCGACCGCGCCGGAGTTTTGAGCCTGGTGCAGGAATTGAAACCGGCGGTCGTCATCCACACGGCGGCCCAGCCGTCGCATGACCTGGCGGCAAAGATTCCGTTCGACGACTTCGATGTGAATGCGGTCGGCACCCTGAATTTGCTGGAAGCGGCCCGCCGGTTTTGTCCGGAAGCGCCTTTTGTGCATATGTCCACAAACAAGGTGTATGGCGACCGGCCGAACACGATCCCGCTCCGGGAATTGGAGACGCGCTGGGACTACGCCGATCCGGCATTTGCGGATGGCATTCCGGAAAGTTTCTCCATCGATCAATCCAAGCATTCGCTGTTTGGGGCGTCGAAGGCGGCGTCGGACATTCTGGTTCAGGAGTATGGCCGCTATTTCAATCTGCCGACGTGCTGCCTGCGGGGCGGATGTTTGACCGGTCCCAACCACAGCGGGGTGGAGTTGCACGGCTTTCTCAGTTATTTGGTCAAATGCAACCTCGAGGGCAGGGAATACAAGATTTACGGTTACCTGGGCAAACAGGTGCGCGACAACATTCACGCGCAAGACGTCGCCCGGTTCATGTTCGAGTTTGTTCAGAAACCCCGCTGCGGCGAGGTGTATAATCTCGGCGGCGGGAAGGGGAATTCGTGTTCGATCCTGGAGGCTTTCAAGCTGGCCGAAGCGTGCACGGGCAGGAAACAGGTGAGCACGTATGTGGATGAAGCCCGCAGCGGCGACCACATCTGCTATTACAGCAATTTGTCCAAGATGAAAGCGCATTATCCCAAGTGGAATCTGCAGCACGATCTGCCGAATATTTTCCAGGAGATCACCGCTTCCTGGCGGCTGCGATTGGCATGAATAAACCGGGCGATGCCGGCACACGATGCGAATTTTGATCACAGGCGCCTGTGGTTTTGTGGGCAACACGCTGGCCGGCGGCTTGAAGGCGGGCTGGCCGGACTGGGAGATTGTGGGACTCGACAACCTGTCGCGCGCCGGCAGTGAGCTGAACCGCCCGCTGCTGCGTCGGCAAGGCGTGAAGTTGTTTCATGGAGACATCCGGAATCCCAGCGACCTCGAGCCGTTGCCGCGTTGCGACTGGATTCTGGACGCGGCCGCCAACCCGAGCGTGCTGGCCGGTGTGGACGGCAAGACCAGCAGCCGGCAGTTGATCGAGCATAATCTCATCGGCACGGTGAACCTGCTCGAGTTGGCGCGGAACTGGGGCAGCGGCTTCCTCATGTTGAGCACCAGCCGCGTCTACTCGATCCACGGACTGGCGGCGATTCCGGTCCGGGTCAAGGGCGACCGGTTCGCACCGCGCTCGAACGCCGGGCTGGCGGGTTTGGGCAGCGGCGGTGTGACCGAGGATTTTTCCACCGAGCCGCCGCTCTCGCTTTACGGGAGTTCGAAGCGCGCGTCGGAGATTCTGGCGTGTGAATATGCCGAGGCCTTCGGTCTGCCGGTGTTCATCAATCGTTGCGGCGTGCTGGCGGGCGCCGGCCAGTTCGGCAAAATCGATCAGGGAATTTTTTCATTCTGGATTCATTCGTGGCACGCCGGGCGGCCGTTGAAATACATCGGGTTCAACGGCACGGGCCATCAGGTGCGCGATTGCCTGCACGCACGCGATCTGCTGCCGCTGCTCGCGCGACAGATGCGCAAGCCGGGTGCGAAACTGCCGCGGATCGTGAACCTCAGCGGCGGCCTGGCGCAGAGCGCCTCCTTGCGGCAACTGAGCGACTGGTGCGAGCGGCGGTTCGGCGCGTTGCCGGTGGCGGCGGACAGGAAAACGCGGCCGTTCGACGTGCCATGGCTGGTTTTGGATTCATCCCTGGCGCGGCGCGTCTGGGGCTGGAAACCGCAAACCGCGCTCGAATCCATTTGGGAGGAAATTGCGGAGCACGCGGAACGGTATCCCCGCTGGCTGGAATCAACTCTGGATTAAACTATGGGAGATATGCGGGCTAACCCGTCCGCGGCGCCGTTCCAGCAGTTCGCTCGAGCGAGCTTTCGCGCGGCGCGGCTTTTGCTTCTGCCGGCGGTTTGCCTGGCGTGGCCCGTTGCCGGCGCCCCGGCCGCTCCCA
>CAZFOA010000279.1:0-4064 GCA_964520205.1 uncultured Verrucomicrobiota bacterium
CTTATTCAAGCCAACCGTATGGGGCTGTAGCTATTTTTGACGACATGATTTCTGCTCGGGAATGGTTAACTATTTCACGAGCCCCAAGCGGAAGATATTGGCACGTGACCAGATCGGGCGGACGCAGCAGTTTGTCCGGCAGCGAATCAGGCTGAAGTTTTTTAGCAAACCGGACAATGCAGTTTACCTCGTGTTTCAAATGAAATTTCTCTCCTATTTCCTGGCGGGTTGCACCGCCGTTTGTTCTTGTTGTTACAGCCATTTTGCATCGGCCCAGGGCGCGGCTTATTCAAAGATCGAAGCCGCATTCAACATCACCGGAATATCCACCGACCCGGCGGTCCTGTTCGACTACCTGCAAACGGACGTGAGCGTGAGCATTTTGCAGCCGGATTCAACCACGGCGACGCTCCCTGCGTTCTACGACGGCGGCACCACCTGGCGGGTCCGGCATACTCCGACCCAGCCCGGCAACTACCAGATTAGCGGGATAACCCTGAACGGTTCCCCCATCTCCGTCAGCAACCTTCAGCCAACCAACTGGGTCGTCACCGGCTTTCCCACCAGCGCCGGTTTCGTCAGCGTGGACCCGAACAACCCTCGACGCTTTATCACCAGCAACGGCCGGCGCTATTACCCCGTGGGTGAAGACGTGGCCTGGGACGTCGGCGCGCACACCGTGACCGCCATTTTTCCAAAACTGGGCGCCGCACATGGAAACTGGGCCCGAGTATGGATGGATCAATGGGACGGCAAGAACCTGGACTGGAATAATAACGGCTCATCGCCGGGCCCGCTCGGGGTGCTGAACCTGACCGTGGCGCAGAAATGGGATTCCATCGTCGCCGCGGCCGACCAGGCGGGGATCCATCTCCAGATGACTTTGCAGCATCACGGGCAATATTCGACGACCACGGACGCGAATTGGAGCACCAATCCCTATAACGTGGCCAACGGCTCCAGCACCATTGGATTTCTCAGCAGCCCGGTGGATTTCTTCACCGACGCGACCGCCAAAGCAGTCACCAAGCTGAAGATCCGCTACGCCATAGCGCGTTGGGGCTATTCACCCGGCATCATGGCCTGGGAACTCTTCAATGAAGTTCAGTTCACCGATGCCGCATCCAGCGGCCAATGGAGCCTCGTCCAAGCCTGGCACAATGAGATGGCCCAGTTCATTCGTTCCCAGGATCCCTATCAACACCTCATCACCTCCAGTTCGGTCCTGAACGAGCCGATCTGGGACCAAACCGATTACTACCAGCATCACGATTATCCCTCCGACCTCATCACGGGACTCCGCGACGCGCAGGATATCAGCGGCTCACAACCGGTCGCGCCGGATTTCAGCGGCGAGTGTGGCACGAACGGCGCCGCACCGCATTATGGTTTGAATGCTCCCATGTGGGCCGGTCTGATGGCCGGTCAATCCGGCAACGCACAGCCCTGGTACTGGGACGGAACCGATGCGGCAAACGATTACCCCTACTTTCAAGCCGTGAGTGATTTCGTCACCCGATCGGGTCTGGGTGATCAGGACGTTCTGACGAAATCCGCGCCCCGCACCACGGGTGGGCCGATTGGGTCTCTGGTCTTTGCGCCCGGCGGAGGCTGGGGCCCAAACCTGGGGCCGGACACGTTCACGGTCGGGGGCGCCGCGCCGAATGGCATTGGTTTGTCGACGGCTTATCTTCAGGGGAACGGCAATCGCGCGTTATTGCCGAACGGCTATACGTTCCTCGTCAACTATCCCTCGAGCGGAACTTTTCAAGTTCAAATCAAGCAAAGGGCTGCCGCAGGCTGCACTCTCCAACTCTTTGTGGACAGCGTCCTGGTCACCAACCGGGCCTGGGCCGGCACCGGCAGTGATGTCTCCAGCAACATCAATACTCGCATTAATATTTCCACCGGACCCCACACCATCCAACTCGCGAATCCAGGCCCGGACTGGGCTTTGCTGGGCAACATCACCCTGAATCCCTACGTCGCTCAGCTCGGCGCCTACGCGGTGGGCAATGCCAATTTCCAGGCAATCTGGCTCTGGCACCGCACCAATGTCTTTGCTGTCAACGCCGGTCCCGCCGTGACCGGCACCGTGGACGTCCTCGGCTTGAACCCCGGAACCTATGCCGCCACCTGGTGGGATACGTTCGGAGCCGGCGCCATCAGCAACTTCACGTTTACGGTTGCTGATCCCGGCATCGCGGTGACGCTTACGCCGCCGCCGGTGTTGCGGTCCATGGCCTTTTATGCCGGCACTCCGGCGCAAGCGGGTGTTCTTCCCCCCAATCTGACTCAGACCGTCGCCCCCAGCTCGCCGTCATTCATTTTACCCCTGACAATCACCAACAGCGGCGGCCTGCCCCTGGGTTATTCGCTTTCTTTCACCAGCGCCATTCCAGCGTGGTTGAGCTTCTCCTTGACCAACGGTTATGTGTCCAAATCCGGCGCGGTGACGGTGTTTCTGGCTTTCAATCCGACGGGACTCGCCGTCGGCACTTACCACTTTACGATCTTCGTCAACACCGGCGATCCGCTCCTGCCCGTCACCGTGCTGCCGGTCTCCCTTACCATTTCATCGGGTGCGCCGGCGGCGCCGCAGTTGCTGGCCGTGTCCGGTTCGGGCGGCCAGTTCATCTTCCAGCTTCAGGGTGACACCGCGGTTCCTTACATCGTGCAGTCGTCCACCGACCTGGTGTCGTGGGTTGCCGTTTCAACCAACACGCTCCCAGGCGGCGTTTTGAACATCACCAATCCGATCCCGCCCGGTTCCGCCCAACAATTCTGGCGCTCTCTCTGGCAGCCGTAAGCAGCCCGCAGCCGTACGTTTTGATGGAGCGCCGCTCTCCGAGCCGGCGCAATGGAATGGCTGCACTTCTTTGTTTCAACGCAAAGACGCAAAGTCGCCAAGGCGCAAAAATGGGCTGGAAATCTTGATCGGCATTCTTCTCGCCCTTTGCGCCTTTGCGTTTAACCCGGCAAGATCAAGGCAGGGGAATGATTGGCAGAGGAATGGAACCAGGACATTGCGCAAAATCATTCCGCTGCCGTTCCGCCATTTCGTCCGGCCCACTTAAGCCGGCGTCTCCGGCTCCCCGCTCGCCGCCTCTTCCTGCTGTTCGCTGATCACTGGAGCGACGGCCTGAAGCTTGTCCGCTTCCGCCAGGTTGATGAGTTTCACACCCTGGGTGTTGCGTCCCGCCTCGCGAATATCCTTCACAAACGTCCGCACCATCTGGCCGCCGGTCGTGATCAGCATGATTTCATGGGCGTCCGTCACGGTCAGCGCGCCGACGACCGCGCCGGTCTTCTCGTTTGTCTTCATCGTGATGATGCCTTTGCCGCCGCGCGATTGAACACGGTATTCCCCGAAGTCGGTGCGCTTGCCGATGCCGTTTTCGCCGGCCACCAGCAGCGTGGCCTCGGGAACCACGATCGCCGCCGCGATGAGGGCGTCGCCTTTTTCCAGGTTGATGCCGCGCACGCCCGCCGCCGAGCGGCCCATGGAGCGCACGTCCGATTCGTTGAACCGGATGCTCATCCCGTCCCTGGTGATCAGCACCACGCCGTCGCCGGGGTCCTTGACCTCGTCGTTTTCAACCACGCTGCCTCGAGTCAGCTTCACGTCGATGAGCGTGTCGCCGGAGTCGATGGTGATGGCAATGATGCCGCCCTTCCGCACGTTGGCGAACTCGTTGAGCGACGTTTTCTTCACCGTGCCCTGTTGTGTGGCGAAGAAAAGCTCGCCCGATTGCTGCCAGGTGACGTCCTCCTTGTTCGCGCCGGTTTTGGAAAGCACGCGGATCATGGCCGCGATCTTTTCGCCCTGCTTCAATTCGAGCAGGTTCGCAATGCTGCGGCCCTTGGCGGCGCGGCCCATGTCCGGGATTTCATGCACGCGTTCGACGTACACCCGCCCGGTATTGGTGAAAAACATCAGGTAATCGTGCGTGCTGGCCGTGAAGAGGTGCTCGATGAAATCCTTGTCCTCCTCCGGCGCGCCTTCGCGCGTGGCCATGCCGATGACGCCTTTGCCGCCGCGGCGCTGCGCGCGGTACGAACTC
>CAZFOA010000280.1:0-4056 GCA_964520205.1 uncultured Verrucomicrobiota bacterium
AAGCGGATGCCCGCCTCGGGTCAGGTCTGCAGCAATTCCTTTTGCCAGCGCATCAACCCGGCTGAATGCTCGTCCCAGCTTAGCGCGAGGTCGGACAAGGTTGCACGACTGGCGATGAGCGTCGGATCAATGCCGAGTTCGACCGCGCGCGCGTCGCGGCGCTTTTGCAGTTCCAGAAATCGCTTCCGCTCGGCTTCCGTCGGGCGGCGGCTGGCATGTTCCAGGAGGCGCGGTTGTTTTTCGGGTGGAATTGCCAGGCCTTGGGCAATCGCGCCGTTCAAACCCGCGCGGCGGCGCTCGGAAAAGTGTTTCGGCAGGAACGGTTCAACCGGACGCTGCGTTGCGACCGCAGCGGCCATGTCCACCAGCGCTTCGTGACTGACGACAAAAAACGGCGGGCGGTTCGCGGCGACGGCCTCCCGTTCCCGCCATCCCCAAAGCTCACGCAGGATTGCCAGCGCCAGGCGGCCGAGCCCGTGACTGCCTTTGATCCGCCAGTTGGCATCCGGATTGGCGGCACGGGGACGGGTGCACTCCTCGATAAGCCGCGCGCAGGTTTCCTGGTGCCACGACAATCGGCCTTTGGCTTGCAGTTCGGGCTTCAGCCGTTCTTCGAGCGGTTTCAGGTAGTGGGTATCGTTTCGGGCGTAACATTCCATGCGCTGGGTAAGCGGGCGCAGCGCCCAGTTCGCCTTCTGCGGCCCTTTCTCCAGCTTCACGCCAAGATGTTTTTCAACCAGATGACCCAACCCGAACTGGCGCTCGCCCAGGAGGCGCGCGGCCAGCATGGTGTCAAAAATGCCGGTCGGCACAAACTCATGATGTTTAAGCAGCAAACGCAGGTCGTAATCCGCGCCGTGCATGATCAATTCGCGCCCGGAAAGAGCCGCCAGCAGCGGTTCCAGCTGGATTCCCGCCAACGGATCAATCAGACAGTCGCCCGCCGTGGTGCTGATTTGGATCAGGCAAACCTTTTCCGGGTACGCGTGCAGACTGTCCGCTTCGGTGTCCACCGCGACCCAGGCCGCCGCGCGCAGTTTCAGAAGCAATTCCAGAAGTGCTTGTTCCGTATCGATCACACGGGAAAATATATTGGCCCCGGCTCCAATCGAAAGTCGAAACTGCAATGGGGCCTGTTGCCCAAATGGGGTGACGGCAGGGTGCGTCATTCCGCCTTTTGATGGGAACCCGATTATTGTTGTTGACTGGCTGCGGGGCATCCTGTTTCTAAAACGCAGGCAATGCAATTAATCCGATCCATTCCCGTTTGATTTATCACACTATGATATCAAAATGCTTCGCCGCCCGGGCCGCCGCAGTTTTCGCCGCTTGTGCCGCAACCCTCCATCTCGCCGCCCAAACCGCAGAAACCAACGTGTTGGCGGAAACCAACCTCGTCACAACCCCCAACGTCACTACCGCCACCAACTCCATTGCTGCAGCCGATGCCATGGCGGAGACCAACGCCAGTCCGCCGCTGTACCTGGACCCGTCCCAGCCGGTGGAGAAGCGCGTGGACGAACTGCTGGCGAAGATGACGTTGCCGGAGAAGATCGATTACCTTGGAGGCGTCAATGGATTCTACATCCGGGCCATCGACCGGCTCGGCACTCCGGCCATCAAGATGTCGGACGGCCCGATGGGCAGCCGGAACGACGGCCCGACCACCTGTTACCCCGGCGGCATCGCGCTGACGGCCACCTGGGACAAGGCGATGGCCGGGAGAATTGGCGTGGCCCTGGGCCGGGATTGCCGCGCGCGCGGCGTGAATATTTTGCTGGCGCCCGCGGTGAACATCTACCGTTCGCCGCTGTGCGGACGCAATTTCGAATACATGGGCGAGGACCCGTTCCTGGCCGGCCAGATGGTCGCGCCGCTCATTCAGGGCATCCAATCCCAGGAAGTGCTCGCCACGGTCAAGCATTTTGCCTGCAACAACCAGGAATGGGACCGTCATAACATCAGTTCGGAGGTGGACGAACGCACGTTGCAGGAGATTTATCTGCCGGCCTTCAAAGCCGCGGTCCAACAGGGAAAGGTCGCTTGCGTCATGACCGCTTACAACCTCGTCAACGGCGTGCATTGCTCGCAAAATGATTTCCTGATCAACCAGACGCTCAAAGCCAAATGGGGCTTCAACGGCATCGTCATGTCCGACTGGTGGTCCACCTACGACGGCGTCGCCTGCGCCAACGGCGGACTCGACCTCGAAATGCCCGAGCCGAATTCCATGAACCGGGCCAATCTCCTGCCCGCGATCCAGGATGGACGGCTCAAGGGATCGGTCATCGACGACAAAGTGCGCCGGATTCTTCGCACCGTGATTGCCGCCGGCTTTTTTGACCGACCGCAGCTTCGAAAAGACATTCCGCTCGATGATCCGGAAAACGACCGCGCTGCATTGGCCGGCGCGCGCGAGTCCATCGTGTTGTTGAAAAACAAGAAACATGCGCTGCCGCTGGACCGCCATGCGATCCGCTCCATCGCCGTGCTCGGGCCCAACGCGGACCCGGCGGTTTATTGTGGCGGCGGCAGCGCCTTCACGCGGACGTTCCACGCGATCAGCATTCTCGACGGCATCACGCAGGTTGCGGGTGAAACCGTCAAGGTGCTCCGCGGCACCAACGCGGACGCAGCGGTGCAACTGGCCCGGCAGGCAGACGTCGCGGTGGTTTGTGTCGGATTCGATCAGCGCCCGAGAGGCGAGGAACAGGAACGCAACCGGGGCTTGGCGGAGGGAGAAGGACACGATCGTCCTTTTGAGCTGCCGGCCGGTCAAACGGATCTGATTCGGGCGGTTGCCGCGGTGAATCCTCATACCATCGTGGTGATCAATTCCGGCGGCGGCGTGGCTTGGGCGGGCTGGCTCGATAAAGTCCCCGCGGTGCTGCAGGCGTGGTACCCCGGCCAGGAAGTCGGACGCGCTGTGGCGGAAATCCTGTTTGGAGATGTCAATCCGTCCGGAAAACTTCCGGCAACCTTCGAGAAACGGGCCGAAGACAACCCCACTTTCCCTTATTACCACCTCAACGGAAACAAGCAGACTCCGTACACCGAAGGCATCTTCGTCGGTTACCGCGGTTACGATGCCAGGAAAGTCGAGCCGCAATTTTGTTTCGGTCACGGATTGAGCTACACGGAGTTCAACTATGGCAAAGTGGAAGTGGCTCCAAAGATGATTCCGCCGCTCGGGCAGGCGACGGTGAGTGTGGAAGTCGGCAACTCGGGCAAGGTCCCCGGCGATGAAGTCGTCCAGCTTTACGTCCATCCGGTCAAGAGCAGCGTGCCCCAACCTCCGAAGGTGCTGCGCGGATTCGAGCGGGTGAGTTTGAAACCGGGAGAAACGAAGACAATCCATTTCACTCTGGCCGGCGATCAACTCGCCTATTATGACGTCAAAACGCACGACTTTGCGTTCGAACCGGGCACGTATGAGATTCTGATCGGCAGTTCGTCGCGCGACATCCGCGGCAAGGGCCGGCTCGAATTCAAGGTGCCGGGCATGTGAAGGAGGGCTGAACGTGGGTGGTTTGAGAGTTTTAGAGTTTCGGAGTTTTAGGGTTTGGAATGCAGGGGATGAAGTGTTTGGGGCTTCGATGCCTCAGGTTCTGGGTTTGTGTCCACGCGCACCCCTATAACCAATCTCAAACTCATAAACTCTTGGACTCGCGCCCTGGCGCCCTTCGATCTCGGGTTGTGTCCTGATTTGGAATGTTCCCAGGTTTGGAGTTCTGCGTTTATGCGGCATCCGACCGCATGGCCCTGGCTGCGCCGGAGGCTTCGCCGAGGCGAGAGGCGGAACTCCAAACCGAATCCGGACGCTGCCCGACCTCGGGTGGTGGGGCGAGGCTACTGACGAGCCGCCTTCGCTACGCTTCGGCGCGCCGGGGCCGGCTCGCGAGGATGCTCGCCTCACCGAAAGTTGTAAAATGTACGACTACCCAACCTCGCGCGCGCTTGACAGGTGCCACCGGACACCCGACACTTGGCACCCAGTACGTGCGCATATGGTGGAATTGGCAGACACGCTACTTTGAGGTGGTAGTGCCGCAAGGC
>CAZFOA010000281.1:0-4021 GCA_964520205.1 uncultured Verrucomicrobiota bacterium
TCGGCTCGGCAGCCAAACCACCAACCGCTTTTTCAACTATTCAAGGGACATTTCCCCGAGAAGGCTCCACAAGAAATCATTGTGATTATGACAATACAAATCCCGAGCGAACCTGTAAGTATTCTGTTACGCATATTCGAATCCGATCCATTACTTGACACAAATCAACGACTGCGCCCTCCATTGCGAGGCCTGTACGGCTCCCAGACCCATTCAAAACTCCTAAGGGTGCATTCACCTGAAAGGGTCAGTCCGGGCGGACTCACATTTGTCCCCGTTCGCCCGAACTGACCCCTTCAACGCTTTTCAAGAACTTCACAAAATTAACCACGTTAGAAAAAACCTGTCGTTTTGATTCTAACTGTTTTACGGATTTAGAGCCAAGAAAACCGGATTGTGGAAAATAACCGGCTTGAATAATGAGAATTTTATTTGCAGATACTGGAACACCAACAATTTCGTGGAAGAACTTGTCCTTGTTCCCCAACCGTTCATCCCAAGCGGACATTCTGGCGCCAGACTTTCCATCAACTGATATCGGCTCCACGCTACTCCACGACATTCGTGAGCCAAGGTAAAGACGCTCAATTGCTAGAAGTAACTTATCTTTGCCTCGATTAAAATCAAATGGATACATTGAAATAGTTGGGGTCTCATGCCAGTTATACCATTTCGCATAATCTGTATCCATTTTAGCCGCGTCGGTTAGCATAATAAACCGAATTGAAAAACCAAAAGTAACGCCCTGAAGAGATTTAGGCGCAGGAATAGGCTCAAGCTTTATCGTCTGCGGTTTTCTGTGCAACCCATCGATCGCAATAATTCCTGGAAGTGATTCTATTGAATCGCCGAAGTTTCCTTCAGGAGGATTTTTGAACTCTAAACTATATTCCGGCATTTGAAAGGTCTTCCAAGTATTCATGTTGGTGTTTTCAGTTTTCGCAGAGTTGGTAGATTGAGCAAAAAGGAGACTGCCAATTCCAACTGACGCCAGAGCCAGAATGATGTAAAATTTAGGAGACATAATAATATATTTTGGGGGAAAGAAGAAACGTGAAACCTGTCAGTTCTTATGAATGCCTACTTTTACATTTCCCCTTCCGCCAGAGATACAGCAGCGTGTTCACATTGGCTGTGCTTCCCATCCGCAGTCGTTGTTCAATCCAAGCCACCGTCACCAGGGTATCATTGCGAAGCCGCACAGCAATCTTCAACTTGTCCAGGTCGCCCTTCTTCCGTGCCCCGAGTGTTGCCTCCGTCCACCGTCGCTTGCGCAACTCTTCGCCAACCACTTGTTCGGCCTTTTCCGCCTGACTTTCCTGCCGTTCCTCACCGTAGTGCTCCTGTGGCCGCACTCCTGACCGGCGGTTAAAATTGCGGCCAAAACAATGGCCGCAGTTGACGGTCCCGGGAAGAATCGCATAATCACGCCGTGCCCTTCGTCGCGAGCAACAAAAGCAAGCCGGCGTATGATGTCATCATAGTCGGTTCGGGCGCGGCCGGCGGCCAAAGCGCTTACGTGCTGGCGATGGCGGGCGCCAACGTATTGATGCTCGAAGCCGGCCGAAGGTATGATCCGGTTTCCGAGACGCCGATGTTCAATCCCGCCCATCAGGCGCCGTTGCGGGGGGCCGGGACGCCGGACAAACCGTTCGGATTTTATGACGCCACCGTCAACGGGGGCTGGACGATTGCCGGGGAACCTTACGTGGTTCGGCGGAAGGATCTGGGAAACTCGTGGGTTACCGCCACGGACACTTTCCGGGGCGGGACAAAGCAGAATTTCATCTGGTGGCGGCCGCGCATGTTGGGCGGGCGCACCAATCATTGGGCGCGGCTCTCGTTTCGCATGGGACCTTACGATTTCAAACCGAGAAGCCGCGACGGGCTGGGGATGGATTGGCCGATCACCTACGACGACCTGGCGCCGTATTACGACAAGGTTGAGGCGCTGATCGGCGTGTTTGGAACCAATGAGAGCCTGGAGAACACGCCCAATTCCCCGCCCGGAATCCTGCTGCCGCCGCCCCATCCCCGCGCCTACGAAATGCTGACCCAAAAGGCCTGCGCCAAACTCGGCATCCCGGTCATTCCCTCGCACGCGGCCGTCCTCAGCCGGCAACAGGATGCTGAAAACATTCCGGCCAGGTTGCACCCGGACAATCCGCGGGCGGCGGCCGCGCTGGCGGACAACATGCGAACGCGGCTGGCCTGTTTGTGGGCAACCCCCTGCGGCCGCGGCTGCGCGGTCAAAGCCAATTATCAATCGACGACCGTCCACCTGCCGCCGGCGCTGGCGTCGGGCAACCTCGACCTCATCACCGATGCGATGGCGCGCGAGGTGAGCGTCGATGCGAGCGGCAAAGCGACCGGGGTTTATTACATCGACAAAGCGACCGGGAAGGAAATGCATGTGAAGGCGCGGGTGGTGGTGCTGGCGGCCAGCGGTTGCGAGTCAGCCCGGATTCTGCTCAACTCGAAAAGCGCGCGGTTTCCAGACGGACTCGCCAACAGCAGCGGCAAAGTGGGGCGCTACCTCATGGACACGGTCGGCAGCAGCATGTCCGGCCAAATCCCCGCCCTGGAAAACTGCCCGCCGCACAACGAAGACGGCGCTTCCGTCATGCACCTGTATATGCCCTGGTGGCGCTACCGGAAACAGCGGGCCGGCAAGCTGGATTTCCCCCGCGGTTACCACATCGAATTCAGCGGCGGCCGGCTCATGCCCGAAATGAATACGTTCGACTTCCTCGAAGACCTGACCGACGGCAGCTATGGAACAAAATTCAAGGAGGCGGCGCGCCGGTATTACGGCTCGGTGCTGCATTTTTCCGGCCGCGGCGAAATGATTCCGAACGAAGACAGCTATTGCGAGCTTGATCCGGACAAAAAAGACGCCTGGGGCATTCCCGTGTTGCGCTTTCACTTCAAGTGGTCCGGCCATGAAGAAAAGCAGGCCGCGGACATGCAGAAGACGTTTGCGGAAATCATCGATGCCCTGGGCGGCCAGGCGTTCGCCCCGCCGCAACGCGACGGTTCCCAGGCGATCGCGACCGGCGGTTCCGTCATCCACGAGGTCGGAACCACCTGCCTGGGTTCCAATCCCGCGACCTCCGTGCTGAACCCCTATTGCCAGTCGTGGGAGGTGAAAAACCTGTTCGTGACCGACGGCGGACCGTTCGTGTCGAATGCGGACAAGAACCCCACCCTGACCATCATGGCCAACGCATGGCGCGTGTGCGACCACCTCGTCAGCGAGATCAAGAAAGGAAACATCTGATATGACTGAACCCCGACGGATGGACCGTCGCCGGGCAATCCAGTGGATGCTGGCCGCAAGCGCCACAGTGTCGCTGCTCGATCTCCGAAGCCTGGGCGCCGCCGCCACCGCAGCCGGCTACGGAACCGATCCGAACCTCCTGGAGTATTACCGGGCCGGCGACCTCTGGCCGCTGACGTTCACGAAAGAACAGCGGCGGACCGCGGCGGCACTATGCGACGTGATTATTCCGGCCGATGACAAATCGCCCGCGGCTGGAGGCATTGGAGTGCCCGATTTTATTGACGAATGGATCAGCGCGCCCTACCCGAGACAGCGCGGTGATCGGGGCGTAATCCTGGACGGACTGCTCTGGCTCGACCAGGAATCCCAAAGACGGTTTCAGAAGGTGTTCGCGGATTTGGCGGAGGAGCAAAAACACCGGATTTGCGACGACCTGGGTTACGCGCCGGAGGCGAAACGGAAATTCAAAACTGCGGCAATTTTTTTCGCCAGGTTCAGGAACCTCACCGCCGGCGGCTTTTACACAACGCCGGAGGGCTGGAAGGATCTTCAGTATATTGGCAATGTGCCGCAGTCCAAATTCGACGGACCGCCCCCGGAGGTGTTGGAGCATTTGAAGCTGCGCTAATTCGCCGGGCTTGCCGCGTGAGGGCGTGCGGCCGGCAACATGTGAGTCGCCGTCCTGCAGGCCGAATCCCGCGATCCAGCGTTCCCGGTGTGAAAAACCAAGGCGAAGAG
>CAZFOA010000282.1:0-3921 GCA_964520205.1 uncultured Verrucomicrobiota bacterium
GCGCCCCCGCCACTTGGTTCGAGCGCATGGGGATCTTGAACCGTAGCGGCGGGCGCCCCGCCCGGTGGAACAAAGGGGAAGGAGACGCCACCGGCTGGGAATGGACCCACGCTGTATCCGGGCGGCAGGACGCTCGCCCTTAACGGCAGGCGGGACGCCCGCCGCTACAGCAGACTGGCTCACGGAGCTTGGACCGCCAAAAATTAAGGAGCCGGCTTCGACCCTCAATGCTTCCTATCTGTCTCCCGCTCGCGGTGGTCGCCGTGGTCATGCCGCTCGCGCCGTGGTTCGCCGCGATCCCGTGATTCCGCCGATTCGGCGGGGGGTTGCTCCCCGGCGGCGCCCGGCGATTCCTCACCGCCCATTTCTTTGGCGCGATCCGCCATCGCCGCTTTGCGTGACAGGCGGACACGGCCCTTTTCGTCCACACCCAGGCACTTGACCCAAATCTCATCGCCCATCTTGACGATGTCTTCGGTCTGTTTAACGCGGAAATTCGCCAGCTCGCTGATATGCACCAAGCCGTCCCGGCCCGGCAGGAATTCCACAAACGCGCCGAATTCTTTGATCGTGACCACCTTGCCGCGATAGACCTTCCCGACCTCGGCCTCGGCAGTCATGCCGCTGATTGCGTCCCGCGCAATCTTCATTCCCTCTGCCGACACCGAGTAAATATTAACCGTGCCATCGTCCTCGATGTTGATCTCGCAGCCGGATTCCTCGACGAGCTTCTTGATGTTCTTGCCGCCGGGACCGATGAGCGCGCCGATTTTTTCGGGGTTGATCTTGATCGTCTCGATGCGCGGGGCGTATTTGCTGATTTCCTTGCGCGGTTCAGCCAGGGTTTTGGCCATCTCACCGAGAATGTGCAGCCGCGCCACCCGGGCCTTCTCAACGGCCTCAGTCATGATGTGCTGCGGAATGCCCTTCAACTTCAGGTCGAGCTGGAAGCCGGTGATCCCCTTTTCCGTGCCGGCGATCTTGCAGTCCATGTCGCAAAACGCATCTTCCCAACCGATGATGTCGCTGAGTAGTTTGTATTTGGAAATCTTGTGCTGATCGTCGTATTCCGTGCATAGCCCGATGCTGATGCCGCCGACGGGACGGATCATCGGAACCCCCGCGTCCATCAAAGCCAGCGAACCGCCGCAAACCGTCGCCATCGAGGTCGATCCGTTCGATTCCATGATCTCGCTCGTCACCCGGACCGAATAGGGATAGGTGTCCAATGGAATCATCGGCTCCAGCGAACGCTCGGCCAGGGCGCCGTGTCCGATTTCCCGGCGGCCGGGACCGCTGATGCGTCCGGTTTCGCCGACGGAGAAATTCGGGAAGTTGTAATGCAGGATGAACTTTTTCTCGGTCTCGCCGCCGGTATAGGAATCAAATTCCTGCGCGTCTTCACCGGTGCCCAGCGTGGCCAGAACCACCGCCTGGGTCTCACCGCGGCTGAACAGCGCCGATCCGTGCGCGCGGGGCAGGATCCCCACCTCGCCGTGAATCGCACGAATGTCTTCGAGGCCGCGACCGTCGAGCCGCTTCCCCTGATTCATGATCAGGTCGCGAACCGACTCCTTCTGAATATAATAAAACGCGTCCTTGAGGACGAACTCCGTCACTTTCTCCGCCCCGAATTTCTCGACCAGCTTCTTGCCGATTTCATCGGTGATGACGGCGACGGCGCCTTCGCGCGCCAGCTTTCCCGGGGTGAGCAGCGCCGTGACAATGCGATTGCCCGCCAGCGCTTTGGCTTCGTTCAGGATTTCGTCCGGCACGACGTTCAAAGTGATTTCGCGCTTCTTCTTGCCGGCGCGCGACGTCAATTCCTTCTGCGCCTGGATCATCGGCTGGATCGCCTCGTGCGCAAATTGGAGCGCCGCGTTGAAGTCCGCCTCGGGTATCTCCTTCGCCGATCCTTCAAACATCACCATGTCGGTCTGGTTCCCGACATAGATCAGGTCCAGGTCGCTCTCGAGCATCTGGGTGTGGGTCGGATTGGCAATGAGTTGTCCTTTGACCCGGCCGACGCGCACCGCGCCCAACGGGCCCGCCCAGGGAATATCACTGACCATCAGCGCGGTCGAAGCGCCAATGATGCTCAAAATATCCGGATCGTTTTCGCCGTCGGCGCTCAACACCACCGTTTGCACCTGCACTTCGTTGTACCAACCTTTGGGGAACAGCGGACGGATGGGACGATCGGTGAGGCGGCAGGTTAAAATTTCCTTCTCCGTGGGCCGGCCTTCCCGTTTGAAATAGCCGCCGGGGAATTTGCCCGCAGCCGCCGCCTTCTCGCGGTAATCCACCGTGAGCGGGAAGAATTCCTGTCCCGCCTTGGCTTTGCTGGCGGCGACCGCCGCGACGATGACGATGGTTTCGCCCACCTGGACGGTGACTGCGCCGTCCGCCTGGTTGGCGAGCTTTCCGGTTTCGATAATGAGTTGCTTGTCCCCAACCGGGGCCGTGACTTTTTCTGACATATAATGTTTATTCCCTCCGCCGCCTCCGAGGAACTTCAGTGAACCCCGAACCTGTCTGGAGCTGACTGAAATTACCCAGGGACGACGGATATTTTCTGCGCGATGGTTTGTTACGAACCCGAGCCGTTCGCGCGTGACGGCTCAAATTGAAACGGCCGGACGATCCACAAGGGCGGTCGGCCGGCCGAAAGTTTAATGGCGCAATTTCAACTTCTTGGTGATCGCCTGGTACCGGGTAACGTCGGTGGTATGCAGGTAATCCAACAAGCGCCGGCGCTGGCCGACCATCATCAGCAACCCGCGGCGCGAGCTGTGATCTTTCTTGTTTTGTTGGAGATGGTCCGTCAAATGATTGATGCGCTGCGTCAACAGGGCGATCTGAACATCCGCCGAACCCGTGTCGCGCTCATGCAACTTGAATTGCTCGATGGTTCTCGTTTTTGCTTCAATAGCTTCCATATCGTCTTTTCCTCAAGAAATACAGCGGACCACTCTAGTTTTACCCGCGAATGCTGTAAAGCACTTTCCTGAGAGCCTTTTTTGCCGTTTTATGGAGCGCGGAGCATTGCTCCGCCGGCAGGGCCACCGGAGCGCCGGTCCCAGACCCGGCAGCTCCAGGACTTTCAGGGCGCCGATGAATGCGGATTCGGAGATCGGCGCTCCAGTTCAGCCGGGTGGACATAGATAACCACAGATCAAACAAAGGACATCGTAGCGATCAACGAAGGCTGGGGAATGAGTTTACTGCTTTTGTCCTTATTCCCCTGCCAATCATTTCCCCGACTATTCCTTGCCATGGCCGGCGGGCGCTTGGCGCCAGCGTCTTGGATAAGCCGCCGGAGCCTTTGCCGGGTTTGTCCCGTCTGCGTCCTTTGCGTTCTTTGCGGTTAAATGAAGAATCCCTGGGAATAAAACCATCCGTGCAATCCGCGTAATCCGTGGTAAACACCTCCCCATGAATGCGGCAATAGAAGACCGGGCGCTTTTCCAGATCATCCACGAAGACCCCGAATTGCTCGTCATCAACAAACCCGCCGGGCTGGTTTGTCATCCCACCAAAACCGACGAGTATTCCAGCCTGATCAGCCGCGTGCGCTTGTATCTGGGCAAGGATGCGCATCCCCACCTGGTGAACCGGTTGGACCGCGAAACCAGCGGCGTGGTGATCGTGGCCAAACGCGACGAAACCGCGCGCGACCTCCGGCGGCTCTGGGAAAGCCGCGAGGTGCAAAAGGAATATCTCGCCATCGCGCACGGCCACGTGCGCGAGGAACACGGCGTGATCGACGCGCCGCTCGGCAAGGACGAACACAGCCGCGTGGCGATTAAAGATTGCGTCCGCCCGGACGGGCTGCCCTCGCAGACGGAGTTTTACGTCCAACTCAGATTCACCAGAAACGGCTTCATGAGGCGGGGCGAGACTCCTGGCGCCTGCGTCGCC
>CAZFOA010000283.1:0-3853 GCA_964520205.1 uncultured Verrucomicrobiota bacterium
GCGCCCAAAAGCAGCATTCCGGTTCCCGCGGCCGCACCCACTTTTAATCGCACCCGCCGAGTGCGGATTGCGACACTGCAAGAGCCACTCAGAGCACATCTTGTCAGCAACCCCGTTTGGAGTTCCGCGTTTACGCGGTTGGGGCGTGAAACTGCGGTGGAGCCGTCCCGCGAGTGACGGGACGGAACTCCAAACCGGTTGCGTCCGGTTGCTTCGGGAACGCTTTCTAGCTGCGCCCATCTGCTCATCTGCGCACCGTTTTGCCTCGATTCCCGGAGGCATTCCGCTCAAGCTCGGCGGATGTTTGCAGCCAGGACATGCGCGGCGGTGATCCCCTGTTTCAACGAGGCGAGAACCATTGCGCCTCTCGTCGCCACCGTGCGCCAATATCTTCCCTCGGTGATGGTCGTGGACGATGGCTCGACCGATGACACCTCGAGCCTGGCCGGCGGGGCCGGCGCGGTGGTGGTCCGTCACCAGCGAAATCTCGGCAAAGGCGCCGCTCTCAGGACGGGTTTATCGCTGGCACTGAAGCAAGGCTTTGAATGGGCGTTGACCCTGGATGGCGACGGCCAGCACGCGCCGGAGGATTTGCCGGCGCTGCTTCAGTGCGCCGGGCAGACCGGGGCATCGCTGGTGATCGGCAGCCGGATGGAGGATGCACGGGCCATTCCCTGGCTGCGCCGGCAGGTGAACCGGTGGATGAGCCGCAGACTGTCGCGGCTGGCCGGCAGGCGCCTGCCTGACACGCAATGCGGTTTGCGGCTCATTCACCTGGGAATCTGGGCGGCCCTTCCCCTCAAGACGGAACGCTTCGAAGTTGAATCCGAAACGTTGATGGCCTTCCTCGCGGCGGGGCGGCGCGTCGAGTTCGTTCCGGTCCGGGTCATTCGCAGCAGTCGAAGCAGCCACATTCATCCGGTGGCCGACTCGTTACGCTGGCTGAGATGGTGGCGGAATTTCGGCCGGCTCTCGACATCGGGCGATCCGGCCGGTTCAGCCATCCACGCAAGCCTGCCGGCTGCCGCCCAAACGGAAATGCCCCGCTAAGAAACGCGGCGGACCTCCGCGCACGCTTACTTGGTCGGATTCCAGATGTATTTTCCGCTGGCGTTGATGTAGCCGAAACGCCCGCCCGCCTTGACGCGGGCCAAGCCATCGGCAAAGGACGCGGCTTCGTCGAACTGCGGGTTGATCACAATCTTGCCGCTCGGGTCCACGAATCCCCACTTTCCCGACTGACGCACCGGCGCCAGGCCATCTGAAAACGCGACGGCTTCATCAAACTGCGGATTGATCGCAAATTTCCCGGTGGTGTCAATGAAACCCCAGCGCTTTCCCTGCCGGGCCGGCGCCAGGCCTTTGACAAACCATCCCACATCCTCGAACTGCGAATTGACGGTGATCTTCCCGGTCTTGTCAACGAACCCCCATTTGCCACCCATCCTGATGCCCGCAAACCCTTCGGAAAACGGTTCCGCCCTTTCAAACTGCGGGTTGATGACCGTTTTGCCGCTGGTATCCGCATAGCCAAAATGACCGGCTATCTTTACGACGGCGAGCCCCTCGGAAAACGGCTCCGCTTCGTCGAACTGCGGGTTGATGACGATTTTCCCGGTCTTGTCAATGAAGCCCCAATGACCGCCCATCTTGACGGCCGCGAGGCCGCTGACAAACGCTCCCGCGTCGTCAAACTGCGGATTGATGGCGTATTTGCCTTCCGAATTGATATAGCCATACCGGCCGCCGCCGCCATGGAAGGGACTGAAAGGTCTGGGGTCGAAGGGAACGGGGCCGCCGCCGCCGACCTTGACCGCCGCCAGCCCGTCACTGAACACATCGGCCTTGTCGAACTGCGGATTGATTGCAACTTTCCCCGAAGCATCCACATAGCCCCACTGGCCCATCCGCACTGCGGCCAGGCCTTCCGAAAAACTCTGCGCGCGATCGAACTGCGGATTGACCACGGTCTCGCCGGACTTGTTCGCAAATCCCCAGCGACCGTTGACGACGACGGGGTACAGGGCCGTCCCTCCTGCGCTAATGGAAATTGAGCCCAGGGTTGCGAGGGTGAACACGATGGAAAACCAGGATTTTCTCATAATATTTTAGGAATCACTTGTTTCAGACCGCATATAAACCAATCACTGTTCCCGCTTAATTTGGCTGACGAGCCAGAGTCTATTTCGAAGCGAAACCGAGTCAAGCGATGATTCCAGAGGTGTCGTAGTGGGTGTGTGTCCGGCCACTTCGGACTTGACCCGGCTCGTCCGCCGGGCTAGTCGTTTTGCACAGCAAGCCAACAAGTCAGACAACAATTTTGCAGCATTTTTGCGTGGCCATTAGACACCCGGTTCAGACGGTCGGTATCATCGGCAGCGGCCCGTCGGGCGCGACGCTCGCGGCGCTCCTGGCCATGAAAGGCGTGGAGGTGACCCTTTTCGACGACGGTCGCCGGCCTGACTTGATCGTTGGCGAGTCGCTGATTCCAGCGATTGTGCCGGTGTTGCGCCGATTAGGTCTTGAAGACCGGGCGGCGGCGATCTGCCAGCACAAGCCGGGGGTTACATTTACCTTCGGCGTGAGTGATCAGGTCGAATTCTGTTTCCAATCGCTGGCGCATTTCGGCGGTCCGACCTACGCTTACAATGCGCCGCGTCCTGCATTCGATCGTTTGTTCGACGATCGGGCCGACGAGTTGGGAGCGAAGCGGGTGCGATCGCGCGCCAAGATCGAGCGGGTGGGAGAGAACGGCCTGAAGCTGGCGGATGAGACCCTCGCGGCAGCGCCGTGGCTTCGGGGCCGGCAGCCGGATTTGCTCGTCGATTCCACGGGGCGCAGCCGCTTGTTCGCCCGAATGATGGAGATTCCCTCTGAATGCGGCCCGCGCAAAGACGTGGCGTACTTCGCCCACTACGAAGGATTCGACGCCTGCCAGCCTCCGGGGCAAGTCATCATTGGCCGGATGGCTGCGGGCTGGTGCTGGCGAATCCCATTGCGCGACTGCCTGTCGGTCGGAGTGGTGATGAGCAAAGAAGACGCCGCGCAGCTCGGCGCCACTCCTGAAGCGCGGCTTGAGGCGGCCATTGACCGTGATCCTTTGCTGTCGAAGGCCGGCGTGCGCCGCCGCCGCCTCACTGAGGTTGCCACTTATACCAATTACCAACTGGTCTCTTTGCACGGCCACGGGCCGGGTTGGGCGATGACGGGTGACGCGTTCGGCTTCGTCGATCCCATGCTGTCGCCGGGCATGCATCTGGCCCTGCATTCGGCGGAATTGCTTGCCGACAGCCTGGACGACCTGCCCGCGTACTCGCGCGAGATGCGCAAGCTCATCAAGGCATGGATGGAGCTCATCCAGTATTTTTATGATGGCCGCATCTTTGCCATGTATCATAGCGGCATGGCGTTCGAGCGGATGTTCCCCGGCAGAATCACCCAATCGCTGCACCGTTTCTTCGATCGCGAAGTTGCCCGCATGGCTTCGGGGCTGGACACGACCTCGCGATTTGGCCATGGGATGCTGCAATTCATGTCGCGTCCCGCCGCCTGGAGAACCGATCCGGCGGCACTGGCCATCCGCTGAGGCGGGTGTCGCGCGGGGTGCATCTTGACACTGTCCTTGTTTGGAGTTCCGCCTTCAGCCGTAACCATGCAGTTAAAAGGGGAGCGCACGCGCCCTCGCGTGCTGTGGTTGGCGCCCTCGCCGACCACAGCAGGGCGTTCGAACGGATCACGGTTTAGTGATTGCACAGCGCCCACCTCCGACCGGCGAGGGCGCCGGTCGGAACACGCGAGGGCGCGTGTGGTCCCCAATTCCAACTGAATAGTTACGCCTTCAGGCGGTCCGGCC
>CAZFOA010000284.1:0-3822 GCA_964520205.1 uncultured Verrucomicrobiota bacterium
CGGGATATTTGCCGAAGAAATGGCGGCGCGTGTAGCTGCCCGGCTCGACGGAATACTTCTGGTAGTCGCCGTCCACCGCTTCCTCCATCCGCTTGAGCAGCAGGCCATGCGGGTCCCGCGCCAGCAGGTCGTCCCAGTCGGAACCCCAGATCACTTTGATGACGTTCCAGCCGGCGCCGCGGAACAAGGCTTCGAGTTCCTGGATGATTTTGCCGTTGCCGCGCACCGGGCCGTCGAGCCGTTGCAGGTTGCAGTTGATGACCCAGATCAGGTTGTCCAGGTTCTCCCGCGCCGCGAGCGTGATCGAACCGAGCGTTTCCGGTTCGTCGCATTCGCCGTCGCCCAAGAAAGCCCACACTTTCGGCTCCGGACTGGCGCTGAATCCGCGCGCCTGGAAATAACGGTTAAACCGGGCCTGATAGATGGACAGAATCGGGCCGAGGCCCATCGAGACGGTGGGGAACTGCCAGAAATCCGGCATCAAATAGGGATGCGGATAGGAGGACAGCCCGCCGCCTTCGGCCAGTTCCTGGCGAAAATGCTGCAACTGGTGTTCGTCCAGCCGCCCTTCGAGAAATGCCCGCGCGTAAACACCCGGCGTCGCGTGGCCCTGAAAGTAAACCAGCTCGCCCGGGAACGCTCCGTTGCGGCCGCGAAGGAAATGGTTGAAGGCCACTTCATAGAGCGTCGCGCAGGACGCAAAGGTGGAGATGTGCCCGCCGAGTCCGTTGTGCTTGCGATTGGCGTTCACGACCATCGCCATCGCGTTCCAGCGGATGTAGCTCTTAATCCGCACTTCCGTCTGCCAGTCGCCGGGAAATTCCGGCTGCCATTGGACGGGAATGGTGTTGACGTATGGGGTGCTGACGGCGACCGGTGTGGCCACACCCGCCGCGCGCAGCCGTTCCGTGACCCGGCCCAGGAACTGCGCCGTGCGTTCGGTTCCCTGCTGCCGCAACGCCACATCCAACAGCGACTCCAGCGATTGCAGCACCTTCGCTTCGTCGCCATCGCCGGTTCCGGACGGCGCGCGCAAGTTGGGAGGCGCAACTTTTTCTTTTTTCTGGGCTTTCACTGGATCAATGCATTGTTCGTGCGGAAGCTCAAGTGTTCGGCAGCATCGTAGACATAACCAAGCTGTTCCTGCAAGCGCGCTGTCACCCCATCGGGGCGTTTAAAACGGACTGCGCCGACCCGAACCAAATACTGCAAAACGAGGACCCGTTTCTGCTCTCCTGATCGCGTCAGAGATGTCAAAAATGAAAAGTTATAGTTTTACCCCTTTGATGAAGCAGCCGCTTCGTTTAATGCATGGAGCGGTCACACGGGCTACTCGGCAATCTTCGAATGTGTCTCGGTCCTTCCACGACTGACGGCCGCAAACTATATTGCTGGCACGTTTGAACTAGATTGCAATTTCCCCTTCGTTCTGTCATGGATTCCACGGTGTTGAAACAGTCTCAACAGGCGACCTAAATATGAAATCGCAGCATTCAAACCCGGTTTTTGTTCTTGGTTTCTTTCGTTCGGGCACCTCGCTGCTCCATTCGTTGTTGAACCAGCATCCGCAAGTGTCCCTGATGTACGAGTGCGATGCCTTGGATTTTCCGGCACTCCTTGCGAAGTGGCGCTTCAAACGCAATTGGCTCGAACGTCAGGAGTTTTACTGCCGGGCGCTTTCGCGTCATCGCCTGACTTTTGCCGGAAGCTTGCGCGGCCTCGAAAACGTGCGTACGCCGGAAGATCTCTACCGTGCCGCGGCCGACGGCAAAAGGGCCGCACTTTGGGGGGAAAAATCGCCGTTTTATGGCCCACGCCTCGAACAACTGGCACACGCGTATCCTCAGGCGTCGTTCATCCTGCTGTGGCGAGATCCACAGGAGATTTATCGGAGCGTGCTGCATGCCGGGCGTGACGATCACTTTTTCCGCCGTCCCGGCATGGTGGCTCGTCTGATACACCACCAGGAACAAATGATTCGACAGGCCACGGAAGTCATTCGATCCGGGGCCAGGGTCCATCACATCACCTACAGCCAACTGGTGGATAATACCCGGGAAGCGTGTGTGGGCCTGTGCCGCTTCTTGAACATTGAATTTGACGAAACCATGCTGGATCTCGCGCATGCTGATTTTTCGGCTGTGTATGCCGGCTCGCACCATGACCATCTGCGACGGGGCGTGATTAAGCGCCAGCGCCTCTCCGACACGGCCATTCATCCGTCCATGGACCGGAAGCTACGCCGGTTTGGCACACGATGGAACCGGTTGCTAGGCCAGCGTTTCAGGGTGCAAATCAAGGAACCGAGCGGCAGTGAACCGGGCTTGCTGGAGCAAGTCGGTTATCGACTGGCAGGAACACTCCTGGACTGGGGGCACAATGCCAAACGCGCGCTGTTTGAAATCCTGCCATTGCCCTGGCTGCGCGCCCATCGCTTGATAAAGGTCTGTGTGTTTGGGCCGAATCTGGCTCAACGTACGAAACCCCTGGCCGACTTGGCGCAACTGCGCAACCAATGGCCCACACTGCTTGCCGCTGCCTTGATTTTGGCCGGTGTCGCTTTGCTCGATCTTTTCACTGGGCCTGAGGTCTCGATAGCGCCGTTCTACATGATTCCCTGCGCGCTACTCACTTTGGGGATGAATCGCCGATGGGGGACTCTTGGGGCGGTGGCTGAGGCGGTGATATGGTCGGTGCTCCAACATCCGGATGCTTCTCCGGCCAAGTTGGACGGTATCGTGGTATGGAATTCCATCATGCGCTTCGTTGTGCTTCAGACGATTGTACTGCTGCTCAGCCGAGTCCAGAGCGAGTCTTCCTTTGCGAACGAGATCAGCAGGTAATTTCGGTTTCGAACCCGCATTTGTGGCGCAGCGCCAACCGCCAAGGGATCGATTCTCACGATCATAAATTAGGGTCACATCTTTGCATTCTACATTCTGCTTGACTGTTGGGGGTTGCTTGGATAGTTGAGAGCGCATGGCAAGGCCCTTACGCATCGAGCGGCCTGGCGCGTGGTATCACGTCACGGCCCGGGGTAACGAGCGCCGTCCCATTTATCGCAACGACCGCGACCGGCTGCGGTTCTGCGAGGTGCTGGGCGAAGCGGTGGAGAACTTTGGACTGGTGCTGCACGCCTACGTGCTTATGGACAACCATTTTCACCTGTTGTTGGAGACGCCGGAGGCCAACCTGTCACGGGCCATGCAGTGGTTGAACGTGAGTTACAGCGTCTGGTTCAATCGGCGACACGGCCGGGCGGGGCATCTGTTCCAAGGACGCTATAAGGCCATAGTGGTGGATCCGGCGGGCTGGGGTTTGGAGTTGAGCCGTTATGTGCATCTCAACCCGGTGCGGGTGGGCAAACTGGAATTAGACAAGGCGGCCCGACAACGGAGCCGCGCGGGGGCAGTGGAAGCTCCAAAGGCAACGCTGGTGCGCGAGCGGATCGTGCGGCTGCGGCGGCATCGGTGGAGTTCGTATCGGGCGTATGTGGGTTTGGACAAAGCGCCCGACTGGCTGCGGTGCGAAGCGGTGCTCGGTTTGGCGGGTGGCGGACAAGACAGGAGGCAACGGGAAGCATACCGGGAACATGTGGAATCGGCGCTGCGGCAAGGGTTGGCGGAGAGCCCGTGGGAACGGCTGAGCGAGCAAGTGGTGCTGGGAGGGGCGGAGTTCATGCGGAAGGTCAGGGAGGGGTTGCGTGGGGATGCCAGAGAACAAACCGGACTGCGACGGTTGCAGGGAAGGCCCGGACTTGCCGAGGTGATCGCGGTAGTGGAAAAGCTGAAGGGCGAGAAATGGGAAATATTTCGCGACCGT
>CAZFOA010000285.1:0-3805 GCA_964520205.1 uncultured Verrucomicrobiota bacterium
AATGTTGCCGCGGTGTGCCCGGGCGCAAAGAAGTTTTTTGCACACGCAATGCCCGAAGCTGCCGGATTCAGTCGGGCAATCCGCCCAGCGCCTGCAACTCCCGTTTCACTTCCGCGCTGTCCGGTTGGAGCCTCAGTGCTTCCTTCAACTGGTTGACCGCCTCGTCGCGGTGCCCGCGTTTTGCCAGAATGCGACCCAGACCCAGGTGCGCCTCCGCATCCGCCGGGGCCAGGCGCAAGGCCGCAGCATAGTGCGCAATCGCCGCGTCATCCTGGCTCGTTTTGGCGAGCGCATGAGCCAGATTCAAGTGCAGGCGCTCGTCCTCCGGCCTCAGTTTCAGGGCCTGCTCGTAGCACGAGATCGCCTCGGCGTATTGTCCCCGGCTGAACAGCGCCCAGCCGAGGTTGTTCAATGCCGGCGTGAAACCAGGATTGATCCCGAGCGCCAGGTGGTATTGGCGAATGGCTTCGTCCACCTGTCCCCGGCCAAACAATGCATTGGCCAGATTATTGTGGGCCTGAAGATTGTCCGGCTGCAAGCGCAGTGCTTCGGTGTAATGGCCAATGGCCTCGTCGGTTCTATCCGCCGCATCCAGAGCAACACCCAAGTTATCGTGGGCTTCCGCATAGTCCGGATTCGCATGCAACGCGCGTTGAAAGCACTGGATGGCGTCCGTCAACTGTCTTCGGCGTGTCAAGACGCAGCCCAGGTCGTTCCAGGCGTTGGGGTAGTCCGGATAAATGCGAAGCGCCTGACGATACTCCTCAATCGCCTTGTCCAGGCTGCCCCGGTCATACCAGTATTGGCCGAGATTGTCATAGGCGGAACAATCGTCCGGGTTGATTTGGATCGCGCGCCGGTAACATTCGGCCGCCGGGTCGGGCTGTCCCTTGTGATAAAGGCAGAGGCCCAAATTCTCGTAGGCGACATAATTATCCGTCGTCACCTCGATTGAGTGGCGAAACAAGGTCTCGGTGTTCTGCCAGTACCGCAGTTGATTCACCGACACGATCGCGCAGGCGCTGATGGCCGACACGGCCAGGATGCCCGGCACGACTTTGGGCAGGCGCCACCGGGCGAACGCGGCCTCCGCGCCCCAGGCGACGAGAATGAAAACGCCCACCAGTGGAATATAAGTATAGCGATCCGCCATCGATTGAACCCCGACCTGCACCAGGCCGATCACCGGCGTCAGCGTCACCAAAAACCACAGCCAGCCGACGACGACAAAAGGCAGTTTGCGGCGGGTCCAGAGTGCCGCCGCGCTGAGACCGGCCACGAGCAACACGGCGAGCACCACGCAGGCGATCGGCCAATGTACCGGATGAGGGTAAGGAATGGCGAGTCCGGCGGGCCAAAACGCTTTGCCGAGGTAACGGGCACAAGCCACGAAAGCGTTTTCGACGCGGGCGCCGATCGGGATGCGTTCCAAGGGAGCGATTGCGCCGCCATGGCCTTGGACCAGGAAGGTGACGAGACAGGAAATCCCGCTCAATGCGAACAGCGGAACCTTTTCGCGAAGCAAGGGCACCAGGGTCGAGAACGGGCGGCTGGGACCGGAGTGGTCGGAGGGCGGAACTGCCGAACCGCCGAGCGGAGGCCGCGGGAGCGTCCACCTTCCCAACGGCCAGTAGTCCAGCAGCAACAGCACCAGGGGCAGCGTGACCAACATGGGTTTGCTCATCAGCCCCAATACAAAAAACAGCACCACCAGAACGTAGTCGAAGCTCCAAAGCCGTCCGGCTGGAGTCCCGACCGGGTTTGACCCACAGTTCCCGGCTGTCGAGCGTTTCCGCACATACCGTCCGTAGGCTCCCAAAGTGAGCAGCCAAAACAACCCGCTCAACACATCTTTGCGCTCAGAAATCCAGGCAACGGATTCCACGTGCAGCGGATGCATCGCAAAAATCGCCGCCACAAAGGCGCTCCTCCAGCGGGCGCCAGTGAATTGCCGCAGCACCAAAAACAAAAGAAGTGTGTTCATCACGTGAAGCAGCAAATTGACGAGATGTGATCCCGCCGGGTCGATTCCGAACAAGGATACGTCCACCATGAGTGACAGCCAGGTCAGCGGATGCCAATTGCAGGCTCGACCGCTTCCCAATGCCCAGAGTACGCCGTCCAGCGTCAGCCCGGGTTTCAAGTGCGGATTGGAAACAACGTAAAGAGGGTCGTCGTAAGCGATGAATTCGCAATTCTTGACCGGCCAATAGACCGCAAGCGTCAGCAAGCCCAGGAACAAACATATGAACCCGCAATCAGCCCAAAGGACCGCCCACGGCCTGCCGGCTGATGCGGTGTGCGTTTGATCGGTTGCGCTCATGGATTCCGCTGCTTCATCAATCCCGGTCGAATCGCAGGTTTCCGGCCTCATGCTAGTCGAAGTCACAAAGGGGGGAACAAAAAAGATCAATCCAAAACCGTTTTGCCGACCTCATTGTCGTCAGGACGCTGCCGGTCCAAGTCTGCTCGTTGCAAATTGTGCCGGCCCGCGGTAGTGGTACCTTTTGCCGTGTTTGGTGGGGCGGCTCGTCGGTAGCCTCGCCCCACCAAAACGTACCACTACCTGGCCCGCCCGCCGTAGCTTTGAGCGAAGGCGGGAGTTCCCACTCTGAGGACGCGAGCAGCCTGTTGAAAAATGTAGGAGACGAGGTGAGGAGTCTCTGAATGAGGCTTTATTTCCGAAGAAATTTGAGTCTCGTCACCTCGACTCCTACAAGAAAGTAGAAATTTCAACAGGCTGCTAGACCCATCTCATGGATGGTAGGGCGCGTCACTCCGTGCGCGCCGCAGTTGGGTTCAGGCTTTGGAATCCTCGGCAATTTCAGCGTTCGGAGACGGCGCGCACGGAGTGACGCGCCCTACCAACACCATTTGTGAGATGGCTTCCAAGCGGAAGAAAGAAAAACTCTTCCGGTCCGGACCTGCCTCTTTTTTCAATTGACCGCCCGGGCCTTATAGGTGTTGGGCGGCGTTGTGACTTGAATATTCAATCTGGACTCCATTGGTAATCGTAGCTGGCGGGAGGATTAAAATAAAATGTGAGGAGGCGATCGCGATCATTGAAATATATCTTTATGTAACTGACATGGCCGTCCACATAACTGACGACATTCCTGGAATCATTGTATATTGTGCCGTTCTCGTAAGCGGCACCGTGGGATGACGGGTCATGCCACGAATAAGGGAAGCGCGCGGGGAATTCTACCACCAATAGTGTTCTGCTGGGATGTCTCACAGAGCTCATTCGGACATTTCCGAGACCGGGCAAGGCGATGTTCACGGCATTGTCACCATGGGTAAATGTCCGGGTTATATTGTCACCTCCATTAAAGGCGTAGCTTGAATAATCAAAAGCGGAACTGTCATGAAGGCTCCTTCGAACCAAATGAAGCGGCGGGATGAACTTGTCAAAAAACAAATTGGGATTGGAGACATCCGCCGGACAGGCAAACAACTTGTCTTGCGGAGACGACGCACCATTCAGCCCGACGTAATGTTTCATGAGCTCCTTGTAACCGGTGTAACCAGTGAAAAGGGTCCGAAAGTTGGTTCCGCCGGGAGACGGCGAAGCGTCGTTTGAATCATCGGAATACATCCGCACGCCCAGATTGATTTGGCGCAAATTATTTATGCAGACCGTTCGCTGCGCTTTGGCCTTGGCACTGCTCAAGACCGGCAATAACAACGCGGCGAGGAGGGCGAGGATGGCAATCACGACCAATAACTCAATCAGTGTGAATCCTGTTTCCGTTTTGCGTTTCATATCGAATTGGACAGCGCCGGCAATTGTGAAGGAGTCAGT
>CAZFOA010000286.1:0-3783 GCA_964520205.1 uncultured Verrucomicrobiota bacterium
CTACTTGCCGATGCAGAACTGGCTGAAAATCATGTCGAGCAGATCCTCGGTTGTGGTTTTACCGACGACTTCACCGACGGCGTTGACCGCGATTCGCAATTCCATCGCCGCCAGTTCGAGAGTTGCACCGGCGCGGAGGGTATCGACGGCGCGCTGGGCGGCCTCGCGAGCGCGGCGGAGCGCTTCCTGATGGCGCGAGTTGATCATGACTTCCAGCACCTCGGAATTAATTTCACCGGACCAGACAAGTTCTTTAATGGCGTCCTTGAGCGGCTCGATGCCGGTTCCGGTCAGGCAGCAGACATCCACCACCGGATCCGCCAGATCCCGAGGCAATTGCAGTCGTGACGGCAAATCCGACTTGTTACGGATGAAAATGCGGGTTTTGCCGCTGAACTCGGCGAGATACTGTTTGTCCGCCGGCGTGATGGGCTCGGAGCCGTCGAAAACGTGCAGCACGAGCTCCGCCTTTTCGAGCGTGCTCCGGCTGCGGCGGACGCCTTCGATCTCGATTTCGTTCTGCGCCTCGCGCAATCCGGCCGTATCTATAAAAACGACCGGCAGGCCGCGAACGTTGGCCGTTTCTTCGATCGTGTCGCGGGTGGTGCCCGGGATGGGTGAAACGATGGCGCGGTCCTGGCCGAGCAATTGGTTGAGGAGACTCGACTTGCCGGCGTTGGGCCGGCCAATGATGGCGGCGCGGATGCCGCGACGGAGTATTTGTCCTTCGTTCGCCGTGCGCAACAGCTCGTCCATGAACGCCACACCGCGTTCAAGCCGGGTCAAGAGCTGGTCTTTCGTATCCGGCGCGATGTCCTCGTCGGGAAAGTCAATGTGGGCTTCGACGTGCGCCAGTGTTTTGAGCATTTCATCGCGCAATTGATTGATGCGCCGCGAGAGTTTGCCGGCGAGTTGCTCGTTGGCCGCGCGCAAGGCCAGTTCCGTGCGGGAATGAATCAAATCGGCAACCGCTTCGGCCTGGGCCAGATCAATGCGGCCATTTAGAAAAGCGCGGCGGGTAAATTCGCCCGGTTCCGCCGGCCGCGCGCCGCTCTCGACCACGGTGTCCAAAACCGTTTTGGCCGGGAGAATGCCTCCATGACAAGTGATTTCGACCACATCTTCCCGGGTATAGGTGTGCGGTGCGCGCAGGACTGCCACCAGCACTTCATCCACCGCGCTGCCTTGGCGGACGATTTTTCCGTAATGGATCGTATGCGTCCGGGCGGCGGAAAGCTTGAGAGCGGTTTTGCCGGCCGGCACGAAACACCGGTCCGCCACAGCCAACGCTTGCGGGCCGGAGACACGGATGACAGCCAAGCCGCCTTCGCCGAGCGGCGTGGCAATCGCGGCGATGGTGTCATCCAGCATGGCTCAGGAATGTCGAGGGCCGAACGTCGAGAGTCGAGTGCAAACACAGCGCTGCCTGCCCTCGACGGCGTTTAATGGCGGCAACTGCCGCGGGCATTTTCCGACTCGCGCCCCTCGAGCCACAGCCGGGCTTTCTCGTAACTTTTCTTGTGGAGGTAATGCAACAAGTCCGGCGCGATGTCGCGCGGCAATCGGCGGGTCAGTTCTTCAAGCCGCGCAAACAGCGGCTGCAGGTTCGGCTTGGGATTGGCCGCCGTCATTGACTTTGCCGCGGCATCGAGTTCGACCAGCGTTTTCAGGATGTCTTGTTCGATGTGGGTCATGATCACACCTCCCCATAACCGGAAATGGAAGGCGCACCAAGCGGTTTCATGGCGCAGCCGGCGGCGGGATGACGTGGGAAATAAGCGCATCCAGCCGGGCGAATTTTCCCTGGAGATACCACGTGGTGAGAAAACACGCCAGACCCGTAATCATGACCAGGAGCACGACGCTCATCAGGTAAAGTCCCAAAGCGTGTGGCGGGTCCGGCCGCATGACCCGCGGCAGGCCGCGATAGAGTATGGATGCGGAAAGAGTGATTCCGATCGCCCAGGTCAGCCACGGGGACACCCATGGGAAGGCATTGGGGAGGCGGAGCAGAAACAGCGGGCTCAACCCATACGCGGCAACAGTAAACGTTTCGGCCAAAGAATGCCGGCCGTGAAATGTTTCGCCGAGAGATTTGATGATCCTGGCCGCGAGGAACACGATGAAGAGGGATAAAACCAATTCAGCGGCCTCGAAGACCACCGCCTGCGAAAGGGACATGGGATACAAATGGCTGATATCGCCGCGCGGTTTTCCCCAGCGCACCAGGCCGTAACCTTCCGCCGCGGACACCAGCAGCAATAACGGCAATACGTGGCCTGCCAGAATCGAAAGCCACCTCCGCTGGTCTGCCACAATCCCTTCCCAGGTCCGAACCGGGTCAAAAATCAGGAGCAATGCCTTAATCATGCGCCAGAAGTCATATCGGTCGGCGGAGTGGCTGACAACAAAATATGGGGGGCCGCTCGATCATTTGCGTCACCCAATATCGACAGGCAACAACCGGTTGCGTTCACTCCATTCCGAAATAATTATCTGCTTCCGCTGCGCCGCCCCGCGTGCTTAACTCGACGCCATGAACGTCAACCTCGGCATCTGGGCAAAACTCACGCGTGCCGTGATTTTTCTCCTGCTCCTTGCCGGCGTGCTCGGCGTCGCGGTTTGGTACCTGCCGCTGATCCGGCAGAACGAACGCATGCGCAAGGAGACGTTCCGGCTCGATGGCGAAATTCAGAAAGAAGACGAAACGGCGAAGCAACTGAAAGCCTCCATTGACTCCCTGCGCTACGATCCAAAAGCCGTGGAACGGCTGGCGCGCGAACGGCTCGGGTATGCCCGGCCCGGCGAATCGGTCATCTTGTTCGTGCCACCGGCGACCAACACGGCGGTTCGCTGATTCCTCCGCCGCTCCTTCACCGCTTTGTCCCCTGCGCAGCCCGTTCAAAAACCCATTCCGTTGCAGGAGCCGATTCCGCCGCGGCGGGCAGGCTCAATTCTCTTCGAAAACGAGCGCGAATTCAGAGGTTCCTCACGCCGTCTCCTGCTTTTTTTGACGGGCGGCTACACCGTCATGATCTCCTTTTCCTTGTGCGCCAGATGCACGTCGATCTTGGCGGTGTAATCATCCGTCAGTTTCTGCACTTCCTTTTCGGCCTGCTTCTCGTCGTCTTCCGTGGTGCCGCTGTCGTGCCCATGCTTTTTCAACAACTCCATCGTGTCGCGGCGGATGTGGCGGACTGCCACCCGGCCTTCCTCGGCCATTTTACGGATGATCTTGACAAACTCTTGCCGCCGTTCCTGGCTCAATTCGGGGAAGAAAATGCGAATGATTTTGCCCTGGGTCGAGGGCGTGAGGCCAAGGTTGCTCTTCTGAATCGCCTTTTCAATCGGGTGCAGTGAATTGGCATCCCAAGGCTGAATGGCCAGGGTGCGCGGCTCGGGCGTGGTGATGCCGGCCAGCTCCCGAATGCGCATCTGCGAGCCGTAAACTTCCACGACCAGGTTCTCGATCAGGCTCGCCGAGGCCTTGCCGGTCCGCACGCCGGCAAACCCATTCAACACCACCTGCTCGGTCTTGAGCATCTTGTCTTCCGCGTCGAGTAGAAAATCGTCGAGTGCCATAGATGAATGAAACCTAGCAAAAGCGCGGATGGCTGTATAGAGGCAAACGAGATTCCGGCTTCCTCCTCTTGCGGGCTCCCGACCCGGCGTCGGCGGTTTAAGGTGGGGCGAGGCTCCCGACGAGCCGTCCGCTCCCTAATCCGGCGGAGTTCCCATTCTGAGGACGCTTGACGGAAGAGAACAAAAACTTCCGGCCCTACC
>CAZFOA010000287.1:0-3719 GCA_964520205.1 uncultured Verrucomicrobiota bacterium
GCTTCCGTGGACATCCCCATTGATCTGAACCACTCCAGGTAATCCTTCACCGACTTGACGGTTGGGGTGGTGGCTGCGACTGTTGCCCTGTTTGGCGCAGCCTTTGCCAGTCATAGCGGCAGGCAATCTGTTCGCTAAAGTTGCCGAGACTCCCGCCGTGCAATCCCTGATGCGGCGCCTGGAGCGTGGCGGCGTGTTGTCCGGTGACGGCATCAGCGCAGCCGCCCAACCCTTCGTGGCCGTTTTGTTGCGGCAACTGTTCCCGGAACGACCGGTGGTGGTGGTGACGGACGGTCTGAAGACGCAGGAACGGTTTCAGCAGGATATCACCACCTGGTTGCAGGTGGCAGGTGGCAGGTTGCAGGTGGATCAACCGGTTGAAACCGGCAATCCTCCAGCCGCCACCGCCGCCACGCTTTTCTATCCGTCCTGGGAAATTCTCCCGCACGAAGCCAGGTTGCCTCACTCGGATATCATCAGTGACCGGCTGGAAACGCTGGTGGCCTTGTCCGGCGTTTCAAAAACGAAAGCTCAACACTCGAAACTCGTGGTCACGAGCGTCGTCGCCCTGCTGCAACGCACGTTCCGGCCCGGCGATCTTCGCGCCGGCACGCGAACGCTGGCGCGGGGCGACAGGCTGGATCCGCTCGACCTGGTTGAATGGCTGGAAGCGAACGGTTATGAACCCGAGGCGCAGGTGACCCAGAAGGGCGAAATCGCGCTGCGCGGCGGCATTCTCGATGTGTTTCCGCTGACCAGCCCGTGGCCGGTACGACTGGAGTTTTTCGGAGACGAACTGGAGTCATTGCGCCAGTTTGATCCTTTCACCCAAATTTCACGGGAAGAAATCGCCACCGCGACCCTGCCGCCGGGCGGCGAACTCGGCATTCTCAAGGCCGCCAGCCGGCAGCCGGCAGCCGGAGGCGGGACCGAAACGGAATTGGGAACATTGCTCGATTATCTGCCCGACGAAACGATCTTTCTCTTGTCCGATCCGGAGCAACTCGCGGTGCAGGCGGAGGAATATGCGCGGCCGGCGCCGGCCGGCGATCCCTTCTTCATTTCGTGGGATGAATTCCGGGCGCGACTGGACGGCCGCGGCATGACGCGGTGGGAAGTCAGCGACGGCGAGACGCCGCAATTCTCGGATTTGGAAGCGTACCGGCCGCTGACCGGGCGCGTCCCGGAACCACCCATTGCCGAGGCGCAACGCCGCGAGTTTTTCAACCAGCTCCACCGCTGGCTCCGCCAGGACTACACCGTTCTCGTGTTCTGCAACAACGAAGGCGAACGGCAGCGGTTCGCGGAAATCTGGAGGGACACCCCTGGCGCGAGTCCAGAGTCCAAAGTCCAGAGTCCAAAGTCCGGCGCGGAGGGACAACTCGTGACTTTGGAGCCTGGACTGGCGACCTGCCTCGGCACCCTCTCCCGCGGCTTTCTTTGCGCGGAAGCAGGGTGGGTCATCGTCACCGACGCGGAAATTTTCGGCCGTTACAAAGTGCAGCGTCCGCGCCGGTTGAAATCAGCCCATGCTCAGACGGCGCGCTCGGTGCTGGATATTGATTTCACCGAATTGGAGGAAGGCGATCTGGTGGTTCACGTGCAACACGGCATCGGGCGTTTTGTGGGGTTGAAAACCATGCCACTTGGCACTCGCCGTGAACCGGAATCCTTATCCCTCGACCTCCCGCCTCCAACCGGCGCAGGTCCGGAATGTCTGGTCGTCGAATTTGCGCCCGCAGATTCCTCCCAGCCGCCGCCCCGGCTCTACGTGCCGGTGACGGAAGCGCATCTGGTGAGCAAATACGTGGGCGCGGGCAAGGCGCGTCCGCCGCTGAACACGCTGGGCGGCAAACGCTGGGCCCGGGCCAAGGAACAGGCCGAACGCGCGGTGCGCGATGTCGCCGGTGAACTGCTTTCAATCCAGGCCGCGCGCGATTCCCAACCCGGCCACGCCTTCGCGCCGGATGTCCCGTGGCAGGGCGAATTTGAAAGCGCATTCATTTTCGAGGAAACCCCCGATCAACTTCGCGCCATCCAGGAAACGAAAGCCGACATGGAACGGCCCAAACCGATGGACCGCCTGATTTGCGGCGACGTCGGCTTCGGGAAAACGGAGGTGGCCATCCGCGCGGCGTTCAAGGCGGTCATGGACGGCCGGCAGGTCGCCGTACTCGTGCCGACGACGGTCCTGGCGCAACAGCATTTCAACACGTTTCGCGAGCGCATGGCGGATTATCCGGTCCGGATTGAATTGCTCTCGCGTTTCCGCACCCGCC
Organism: uncultured Verrucomicrobiota bacterium; assembly: GCA_964520205.1. GTDB lineage: Bacteria > Verrucomicrobiota > Verrucomicrobiia > Limisphaerales > BOG-1460 > CAZFOA01. The sequence continues at coordinate 2,280 of CAZFOA010000287.1, forward strand.
ACCAGCAGATGCGCGTGGTGAAGGAACTGGCCGCCGGCGCCGTGGACGTCGTCATCGGCACCCATCGGCTGGTGCAGGACGACATTGTTTTCAAAGACCTGGGACTGGTGGTGATTGACGAGGAACAGCGGTTTGGCGTGATGCACAAGGAAAAGTTCAAGCGGCTCCGCCGACTGGTGGACGTGCTCACCCTGAGCGCCACACCGATCCCGCGCACGTTGTACCTGGCGCTGACCGGGGCCCGCGACATGAGCACCATCCAGACCCCGCCGCACGACCGGCTGCCCGTTGAAACCCGGGTGACGCAATACGATGAACGCGTGATCCGCGACGCCATCCAGAACGAACTGAACCGCGGCGGCCAGGTTTTCTTCCTGCACAATCGCGTGATGACGATCCAGTCCGTCGCCGATCGCCTCAAAAAAATTCTGCCGCACGCGCGCATCGTTGTCGGCCACGGCCAGATGCCCGAACACGAACTGGAGGACGTGATGACCCGGTTTGTAAACGGCGAGGCGGACGTGCTGCTCTCGACGACCATTATTGAAAGCGGCCTCGATATTCCGAACGCGAACACCATCATCATCGACCGCGCGGACCGCTTTGGCCTGAGCGATCTTTACCAGTTGCGCGGGCGGGTCGGGCGCTACAAACACCAGGCGTATGCGTGGCTGTTGCTGCCGCGCCACGCGAGTTTGCTGGCCGACGTCCGCAAACGCATCAGCGCCATCAAACAGTATTCCACCCTGGGCAGCGGCTTCAAAATCGCGATGCGCGACCTCGAAATCCGCGGCGCGGGCAACCTGTTGGGCGCGGAGCAAAGCGGGCACATCACCGCGGTCGGCTTCGAGTTGTACTGCCAGTTGCTCAAGCAAAACATCGCCGCCATGAAAGGCGAAAAAGTCAAGCCGCGCGTCGAGGTCGAAGTGAGGTTGGATTTTCTGGAAACGAGCGGCGACCCCGGAGGTCAAAGGCCTGAACCAGGAAAGCCGGACTTCCGGCCACCGGCCACCGGCCTCGGCCTCGCCTGTCTCCCTCACCACTATGTCCCCGAACCGCGGCATCGCATCGAGATTTATCGCAAGCTCGCGCAGGCCACGGATCCGTCGGCGCTGGGAGGTTTGACCCGCGAACTCCGCGACCGCTTCGGGCCGCCGCCGCCGCCCACGGAGTTGCTGTTGCAACTGGCCGAAGTGAAAATCCTCGCCGCTGAAAGGGGAATCAACGGCATCGAGGTCAAGGCGGACAAGCTGATGCTCCTGCGGCAGGGCGATTACCTCACCCTGGGCGGGAAATTTCCGAGGCTCACGAAAAAGGAGGCCAAGGCGCGGTTGAAAGAGATCAAGAAACTGCTGCTGGCGCTTTGAAGGGGATTCGCCCGAACGCCGGAGTGCGCCCGTCCCCGGGCGCAGCGGCGTGGGGCACTCCGCGCGCTTTGGA
>CAZFOA010000288.1:0-3690 GCA_964520205.1 uncultured Verrucomicrobiota bacterium
CGGAGGTACATCACCGCATGGCCGGCAATGGTGACCCGCTGGCCGTCCAGCGCGCACCACAGTTCACCCCCGCGGGCGGAAACCTGGCGCGCGTGCAGCGACGTCCGGCCCAGCCGCGCGGCCCAATAAGGCGTCAGCGTGCAGTGGGCCGACCCGGTCACGGGATCTTCCGGAATACCGGCGGCGGGCGCGAAATAGCGCGAAACGAAATCGCAATCCCCGTCACCGGGCGCGGTCGCGATGATGCGGCCCGGCTTGACCTTGGCGAGCAGGCTGTGATCGGGCCGCAGACCGCTCACGTCGCCGGCCTTCTTGTAAATGCACAGCCATCTTCCGGGCGAGCTGACAACGGATTCCGGCGCGCGACCCAGGCCGCGCACCAGAACGTCCGGGGGTTCGACGGATCCCTCCACGGACCGCAATGGAAAATCGAGTTCAATCCGGTCGTCGGAACTCCGGGTCACCACGAGCGGGCCGCTCCGCGAATCGAAGGTGATCGACTTGGCAGAAAGGCCGAACTCCTGGAGGAGCAGGAAACCGCTCGCCAGCGTGGCGTGACCGCACAGGTCAACTTCGATTGCCGGCGTGAACCAGCGCAGGTGGTAACGGGCTTTCCCCGTGCGAACCAGGAACGCGGTTTCCGAGAGCCCGTTTTCAAATGCGATTCGTTGCATCACCGCGTCCTCGATCCAACGTTCGAGCGGCACGACTGCAGCAGGGTTGCCCTGGCCGACGCAGCGGGTGAAGGCATCAATCCAATAGATCGGAAGCTTCCGAGCGGAGGGACGACTCACCTTTCCGGCCGGCGACCGCCGGGCTTTGATGGGTTTGATTTTATTCATGGGTTTGTTTGCGGGAAGAGATTCATTAAGTTAGATCAACCCTGTTTTCCAGACGTCTCGGCCGGCTTCTCCATCCAACCATCCTTCAATCGGATAATGCGCCGGCCATACGCGGCCCACGCCTCGTTGTGGGTGACCTGCACGATGGTGGTGCCCTCTTGGTTCAGTTTCTTGAACAGCTCCATGATCTCGCGGCCCTGGTCGGTGTGCAGATTGCCCGTCGGTTCGTCCGCCAGGATCAGCTTCGGCTTCGCAATGATGGCCCGGGCGACCGCCACGAGTTGTTGCTGTCCGCCGGAAAGCTGGCTGGGATACAAATCCTTTTTCGCCACCATGCCGAAGCGGTCCAACACATCAGCCACCATACCCTGGCGTTCCGGTTTTGGAACGTTGCGGTAGGAAAGCGGAATATCGAGATTCTCGGCCACGGTAAGATCGTCGAGGAGATGGAATTGCTGGAAGACAAACCCGACATAGCGCTTGTTGAGCATCGCCCGCTCCTTCGCCGGCAGCCGTTGCACCGGATGATCGAGGAGTTGATATTCCCCTTCCCACGCATGGTCGTAAAGGCCGACGATGCCGAGCAGGGTGGACTTCCCTGCCCCGCTCGGCCCCATGATGGTGACAAAGTCGCCTTCGGCGATGTCGAGGTTGATTTGCCGAAGGACGTACGTGAAACCCGCCTTGGTCTTATAGGACTTTTCGATGTTTCGGAGTTGGATCATACTGATTTGCGATTCACGATTTACGATTCACCCGCCACCGCCCCCACGCTCTGACGCTCACCACGCTCTTCACGCCGCCTGCAGGACGAGCGTGATGGCGCGGTGAACGCGTTCCCAAATCGCCGTCTCCTCCTCCAGTTGTTTGCGGCCGGCGCGGGTCAGCGAATAAAACTTCGCGCGGCGGTTGTTGTCCGACTTCCCCCACTCCGCCGCGATCCAGCCCTTTTCCTCCATGCGATAGAGGCATGGATACAACGAGCCTTCCTCCACCACGAGCACGTCGTTTGAGCGCTGCTGGATGCGTTGGACGATGGCGTAACCGTGCATCGGCCCGGCCGCCAGCGTCTTTAAAATGAGCAAATCGAGCGTGCCCTGCAATAGTTCGGCCTTGGTAATCGGCATAGTCTATCCTAGATGTTCTAGGGGAGAATACGACTCTCACATAGAATGTCAAGGGGAGAGAAGGTGGAATGGGGAGCGATCAATTGTTCTCGACCCGGGCGCACATTGGCGTTAGGGTTTCCGACGACAAACGAAAGGGGCACTTATGACGATGCCAGGTCAGCAGCCGGTGGTGAAAATGATGCCTGTGGACGGAAAGTTGGTCGAGTCGGTGGGTTACGTCATGGCGTCGCGCCGGCTTTACATCAAGTTTCGCGGAGCGCGCACGATGTATTTCGAGGGCGTGCCCGGGTTTCGCTACCAGGGTTTTCTCAACGCCCCGCGCAAGGACGCCTATTACCATACCTACATCAAGGAGCGGTTCCTGACGAAAGAAGCTCCCCCGCCGCCGGTATGACTTGAGCCATTTGCGCTGCCGCGCGGAAGTCGCGACTCTCCTCAGTTCGAGGTTCAATCCTGGAGGTTTGCCGCTTTCCATTTTGGTTCTGGCGCCTGCCCGCCGCCGCCAGGCGCCCAAGGCTTTGCCTTGTTCCAACGCGTTCTGCGCGCAATTCCGTTCCCTCCCGGACTTGTTTTTTTGAATTTGAGACATACACTGTGTTCATGAAGAACGACGTCGTGCCTGTTCAGATTCGGGGAATTCTGCCTGCGAACAGCGGATGTGCCATTTTTGTGGGCAACGATCAGAAAGTTTTTGTCATCAATGTCGAACCCCAGATGGGCGCCATCATCAGCATGTTTCTGCGGGACACCCCGAAAGAACGTCCCCTCACGCACGATCTCATCCAGAACATCTTCAAAGGATTCAACATCGCGGTCGAGCGGATGGTGATCACGGAGTTGAAGAATTCGACTTATTTTGCGCGCCTGATTCTGCAGCAGCAAAACGAGCTGGCGCGCAAAATCGTGGAGATTGACGCCCGTCCGAGCGATTGCCTCGCCCTGGCCACCGCCCAGAAACGCCCGATTTACGTCGCCTCCAATCTCTTCGAGCAAGTGGAAGACATGAGCGAAGTGCTGGACAAGATCAACGAAACCGGCGAGGCCGAATAGGGAACATGCCGTCCGCCGCCCCGCCGCAGCCGCCCCTCCTGCTCGTTTTTGGTGAAGACGAATTCGCCGTGAAGCAGCGCGCCCGCCAGATTTATGGACAATGGACCGAAGCGCTGGGCGGCATGGACCACGAGGTCATCGATGCCGCCGTTTCGAACAGCGGCGAAGCGCTGAAGGTTCTGGCGAAACTCCGGGAAGCGCTCCAGACACTTCCATTTTTCGGCGGCGGAAAAGTGGTGTGGGTGCAGAACTGCAATTTCCTGGGTGATGAACGGACCGCAGGCGCGCAGGCGGTAACGGAGACTCTCGCGGAAATCGCGCAGGAATTGAAAGCGTTTTCCTGGACCGGCGTCCGCCTGCTGATCAGCGCCGCAAAGGTGGACAAGCGCAAGGTCTTTTTCAAAACACTCGATAAAATCGGCGCCGTCGAGAGCTTCTCCGGTTGGTCGGTTGACGACCGCGACTGGGCGGAACAGGCCGGAGCCTGGGCGCGAAAGGCTTTCCGGGCGAGGCAAAAGGAAATTTCCGACGAAGCCCTGGCCGAATTAATCAGCCGCGTCGGGCCGAACGCCCGGCAACTGGACGGCGAGGTTGAAAAACTGTCGCTCTACGTGGGCGGACGGAAGGCGATTGAAACGGAGGACATCGCCGCCATCGGCAGCCGCAAC
>CAZFOA010000289.1:0-3681 GCA_964520205.1 uncultured Verrucomicrobiota bacterium
CCGCGCGGGTGATCAAATCGCCGGGCGGCTATTTCATGGCGCCGGAGGGCGAGGAGCGCGTGGGGGATGTTTCGAACGTCGTTTTCGCCAACGGCTGGGTGGCGCGAAGCAACGGCGATGTATTCATCTACTATGGCTCCTCGGACACCCGCACCCATGTCGCAACCAGCACGGTGGAACGGTTGCTCGACTATGTGCTGAACACGCCGGAAGACGGAATGCGATCCTCGATCTGCGTGGAACAGCGGTGCCGGTTGATAGAAAAGAACCTCCGCTTGGCTTCCTGAGGCATCCGGAAAGCCCCTTCAAAACACAAAACAAAAACGGCACCGGTTTGGGACCGATGCCGTCGTGAGAAATCGCGACCCGACTGAACGGATCTAGCTCTTGGCTGTCCGTTGGCGGCGAGCGCAAAACCACCCGGCAATACCCAGGGCAACCACGCCCAGGCTCGAAGGCTCCGGCACCGTCAACACGATGTTGTCCAAATAAAATATTTCGTTGCCGGTGTCGTTTTGTCCCGGACCGCCGTAAAGTTGAAACGTAATGGCTCGGACCGACGCATCAGCGCCGCTCAGGCTTGCGCTCATGTGCTGCCAGGTGCCTGCCGGAGAACCGGTGTAATTTGCACCCAGATCCTCCCCGATCGAGCCAATCGAGTTGAAGTTATAGGAACCGTCGCGGGTTGCCACCTGGAAATAGCCGATTCCGGAGGAAATGCCCGCCGCTTCCCCTGCCGAGGTTGGATCCGCCATGACGTCAAACGTCAGACCCGTAAAGCTTACCGGTCCATTTTCATAAATATCCAACGTGAACCCCCCGCTGTTGTTGCCTCCGTTCAATGCGACACTCATCGGAACGACTATCTTCATTGAGCCGGAACCCGGGTTGCCGGCAGCGTCCAGGGAAGACCAGGAAATGGAGTTACCCGCCGCGACGGTGGTCCCGCCATAATCGAAGCGCATATTGGCGACTTGAGGAGGCCCGGCATTATCAAGTCCATAGGAATTATAAGCAGGGAAACCCACACTGGTTACAAACGAAGCGGGGTTATTGAATGTGCTTACAACGACATCCGCCTTCGCCGAGACACTCGCCACCCCAATGGCTGCCAAAGCCATCAAAACAAGCCGATTTCTTTGCATTTTCATAGTTTTATTCTTTTACTTTCAGGGTTTTTTGCTGACAAATTCGACCAGTCATTTACAAGCGGCCTGCAAGCGGTAATAAGTACGCGCTTTGCATTACGCATTCGCTAACTGGGCATTTCAACCGAATCTATCCCAAATTGGGCGCGGCTGTCATGTCCCATAAATTGTGTACAGTGGCGGGAGGCAGGAAAGGCGCGGTCACCGGGTGCGGAAATAGGCGGGTTCAAACCCTCCGCAGCGCAGCAGCTGTGAGAGATTGGCAGCATGGACGCGAAAGGCTCGGAGGTGTACCCAATTTTGAGGACGTGATTTATCTTTAGAATACATTAAGATTTTGAATTATCCGTAACAAAACCAAGCCTTAAAAGAATTATGAAAGCGACCTTAACTAAAGCGAGTGCCCGCATCCTTGCAGCCAGTTTGATCCTGGTTGCCTCGGCGATGTTGGCCCGTGCCGATGCCCCCGTTTACTCGAACCCATTCGACAACTCCGCCTCCGTCCAGAATAATGGCAGCGCCAATTACAATCCGCCGCCAGTATCCACGGAGTTTGAATTTGGCAGCGTCGTCTCCCACTCGATTGCCTGGGTCACCAATGATGCCCAAGCCAGCCCGGTTTCCGGTTCACTCAAGTTTAGCTGGACCTGGAATGACACCGAAACCAATGGATCTTCCTCGGCTTTCAGGTTTGACCTTTTCACCTTTGCCGGAACGGTGACGAACGCTTCAGCCCTGTCGTTTGACATCATGGTGGATCCCTCCTCGACGCCTGGCGCACTGGGCGACTTTGGATTTATCAACGTGGTTACTCGCGATGGCTCGTATAATTACAACTCGATTGCCACTTTCGGCGAAGGACTATTGGCCGTGGCCGGCGGCTCAACCGGCGTTTGGGCGCACGTCAACATCCCGCTAACCGATGTGAACACAAATGTTCGCGCGATAACCATCCAGGACTACAACGACGGTGCCCGGCAAATCGTCGGCTCCGAGACCTTTTATCTTGATAATTTCACGATCTGGAGCCCGGGTGCAGTCCAAGCGCCGACACAGGCCATTGCGAGAATCACCGGTCCCAGGGGGTTGATTCTCCTCACAACCACTAACGCCACGATCGACTCCGGCAATCCACAATATGAGCGTCAAGGCATCCAAACCCTCGAAACCAGTACCACCAAGACCAACTCGTTCAGCTGGGTCGGAGATGGAAACGGCGGTGGACATCCAGTGACCTATGCCCTGACGATTACCAATTTCCCAGTCACCGCGTTCAGCAATTTTCAAGCGCACGTATTCCTCGTTCCCTATTCCACGACGTTGCCCACAGAAGCCAACCCGGATTGGGCTGAGAATAATATTATTTACCTGGATATCGAAAATCAGGTCGACGGGACTACCACGGCTCAATTCAGATACAAGATCAATAATCCCGCCGCCAATGCGCCCAGCTTCGTTACGGTCACCAATCCGTCGGCGCTCGGCACGTGGTCGATGACCTTCAGCAATGATGACGTGACCGTCACGGCGCCCGGAGGCAATACCGCGGTCACCAACCTTCCTCTGAACGCTAGTTTCTCCTATTTCCTCGACCCCATGACGGTGTACATCGGCGTCCAGCCGGACCTCACCAACAATATCGGTCAGCTGGCCGCGTTCTCCAACTTCCAGATTGTCAGCAACGGGATTACGCTGCTGAACGACAGCTTCACGTCAGCCACGTTGGACCCGAATGTCTGGGGGGTTGCAGCTGAAGACCCCGGCGGCGTGCTGCAAGTGCCGCCCAGCGCCGCGCTCTCATTGACGTGGAACCTGCCTGACAGCGGGTTCAGGCTGACGGTCAACACGAATCTGAGCCATGCGAGCAGCTGGCAGACTTCACTGCTTCCCAAGTCCGTGTATAATGGGCGCAGAACGGTGCTGGTCCCCGCCAGTTACCTTAACACAAATCAGTTTTACCGGTTGTCAAATCCCTGACCGGACAAACCGGACGATTGATCCAAGCTGAAACTTCTCGGGGCGTCGAATTCAATTCGGCGCCCCGTTTTTGTTGCGAGCCGATTCCAGGAGAAGTTTCGAAAATGCCCGGCAGGAATCCGGGAGGTGTTCCCGTCTCGCATGATCCTCAATCCGAATTCCGGCGCACCAGAATTTTGGATTTTGTTTGAGGCAGGCTCATCGCGCTGCCATGACCGCGCCGCGGTCAGCCGCGCAATCGCGCGCGGCACAGGTCATCCATCGGTATTCAAGAACCGATGATAAAAACCTCCTGGGCGGTGATGCTTTTGGTGTATCCCGGTTTGAAAGACTTCGCGCGAAGGATCGTCGGCCCCGTCAACCGGATCGGCGCGGTGTAAACCGGATCCGACGTGGTCGGCACACTCCCGTCCAGCGTGTAGTGAATGTGCGCGCCGGGTTCGCTCTTCAAGATGATTTCCACCGGCTGGTCGTAATTGCCGCCGCGCGGTGCAATTGCGGGAGGGGCCAAAACCGGCGGGCCGGGCAGGCTCTCAATCCATTGTCGCAGGAGCGC
>CAZFOA010000290.1:0-3671 GCA_964520205.1 uncultured Verrucomicrobiota bacterium
GACCTTCAGGTTATGAGCCTGACGAGCTACCGGGCTGCTCCACCCCGCGATCCAGAAGAACCTTAATCATGCACCAGATTTTGTTTGGCGCAAGTGCTTTTGTGAAGCTTTCTTCCTTCCCCAGCCAAACTCAACTCACCGGCGGCTGGAACAGGTGCAACGCCGCGAGCGCGTTGAGTATAAACTGGATGGCCACGGCGGCGAGCAGCAGACCCATGATGCGCGTCGTGATTTTTGTGGCGATGGGGTTGAGCCAGCGGGCGCCTCCGGCGGACACCCGCAATATCAGATAGCTCGCGAATGAAACTCCAAGAATGCAAAGGTAAAGCGCAATGTGCTGGGGGATGTCCCGCGCCTGATTCTGAAGCAGGATCGCCGTCGATATGGCTCCCGGCCCCGCCAGCATCGGAATGGCCAATGGCGTAATCGCGATGTCCGTTTTTTCGGCGCCGGCCGCCGTCTCCTCCTTCGTCTCCTGCACGCGCGAACGTTGCCCGCGCAACATGTCCAGCGCGACCAGCAGGAGCACGATGCTTGCGGCGATTTGGAATGCGGGCATGGTGATGCCCAGGAATTTGAAAATCCATTTGCCCGCGATCGCGAAAGTCAGCAGCACCCCCGCCATCACCAGACACGCGAGCCGGGCCATGCGAATGCGCTGTTCCCGCGAATCACCCGGGGTCATGGCAATGAACGTCGGAACCGCCGCGATCGGATCCACGATCACAAACAGCGAACTCATCGCCAGCAGACTGTATTCCGTCAGACTCATGTCGAGCAGGGCGCAAAAATGGCTTCGGTCATGCCGTGGATGATTTTCTTGTTGGCCGGACAAATCGTGGCGAGCACTCCGCCCAACTGCGCGCGGGCGGCATCGCCGTCACCGGCCACAAAATAGTAAGGGCACAAACGCACGCGTCCCGGCATCGGCACGAGTTGATTGCGGTCGAAATCGAACCAGGTGGATTCCACCAGCGCCGGTTTGTGATAGCGCTGCAGCACGAACGGAGAGCGGTCGAAACTGGTGATGGCTTGATCCACGGCTGCAGCCCAATCCGCGTGGGAGAGGTCGCTGCCAAGAAAAACGCCTCGCGCACCCCAGGCGTGCTCGGAAAACCCCGAGACCTTCAAAATCAAATCGCGGTCCTTCTGCGAGAGCGTTTTGAGCTGCTGCCATTCCGTGAGGTTCAACTCGGGAATGGCCGCTTGCGGCGGCAGCGGCGCCGGGTCCACCAGCCAGGTGTAAGGGGTGAGTTCGAGCATGCGCTTGAAAAAGCCTTCGCCCAGTTCCTGGCGCCAGAAATTTTGAAGATTACGATTCCATAACAGCGCGAAAAGCATCTTCTCCTCGAACACCGGCTTGGGCGGCGGGGTGAGGCGAATCCGTTTTTCGGCGGCGAGTTCAAAGATCCGCTGGGCGCCCGGAACATTGGGCAGATCAAACAACTCGAAGAAACGATAGACGACCTCGCCGTCGGCGGGCTGGTTGAAGGTTGAAGGTTGAAGGTTGAAAGTTGAAGGCTGGCGTTGGTTTAACTGCGCGGCGATCCATTCCATTTCGGGACGATATGTGGCCGCCTCGTCGGACACGATGAGGTGAACCCGCTTGGCGTCGCCAAAGATGGACTCGAAGCCGCGCAGCATCCCGTCCGCGCCGCCGAGAATCCTGCTCTCGACCTTCGACGCCCGACCCACGACTGCCGCATAGGTCTGATTCAACCAGGCCGTCAGCCCGATGCCGCCCGGCACGGAATCCAATTCGGTGACACGAAGGCCGTGTTCAGTCAGGAGCAGGTCCGGCCGGATCACCCGGGGCAGTTCATGCTTGAAGGCGGGCGACCGCTGCAGTTCGATCAGTTCGCGCGGTTTGCCCAGATCCAGCCAGCGCGCGATCCATTCCGGCTGCTTGCCCTCGTGGCTTTTGCGGTAAAGCAGGTTGACCGCGCGGTAAAATTGCAGCAGGACACGCCCGAGCGAATCGATTTCCTTTGCCTGTGGGTCGCTGAGCGGAAACGGAGCCGGGGAGACGCGCCAGTTGTGTCCGGCGAACAAACCGCCGGGTGGGAGCGCGGCGCGGATGAGGCGGGCGCGATCAGCGGGACTTGGTTCGTTCGCGTTCACAAATCTGTTTTGTTGGGCAATACCCGATCAAGTTCTTAAATTGAGAATTTCGTTGGTGCAGGCACTTCTGCCCGCCCCTCATTTGGAAGGGCAATCTTTCGCGCATTCCTTGATAAGGCGATCACGTCCGGATCTGCCCGTTCCCGATCCCGATCCATTTGTAGCTGGTCAGCTCCACCAGTCCCATCGGGCCGCGCGCGCCGATTTTGTCCGTGCTGATTCCGATTTCCGCGCCCATGCCGAATTCGCCGCCGTCGGTGAAACGCGTCGAGGCATTCCAATAAACCGCGGCGGAATCCACTTCGTTGAGAAATTGCCGCGCGTGCGACTCGTTCCGGGTCACAATGCTGTCCGAGTGCGCCGAGCCATAATGATTGATGTGATCGATGGCCTGCCGGACGCCGTCCACCACGCGCACGTTCAGGATGCAGTCGTTATACTCGGTGAACCAATCCTGCTCAGTGGCGGTTCGGATTCGCGATTTGCGGTTTGCGATTTGCGATTTCAAATAAGCCAGCGCGGTTTCGTCGCAGCGCAGTTCCACATGCTTCTCATCGAGCCGCTGGGCCATCGGTGGAAGGAACTGTGGCGCGACGGCAGCGTCCACCAACAGTGTTTCCATTGCGTTGCAGACGGCGGGGCGCTGAATCTTCGCGTTCATTGCGATGGCTTCGGCCATGTTCAGATCGGCGTCGGCATCCACGAACACGTGGCAGACTCCCTTGTAGTGTTTGATCACGGGCACCTTCGAGCATTCCGTCACCGCCCGGATCAGACCTTCCCCGCCGCGCGGCATGCAAAGATCAATGTATTGGGTGAGCGAAAGCAAAATGGGGATGGCCTCGCGGTCGCTCGTGGGCACGACCTGGATGGCGTGCTCGGGGAATTTTGCCAGCGCCCGCCGGCCGGCCTCGATCATGATCCGGGCGATGGCGAGGTTTGAATTCATCGCTTCCTTGCCGCCGCGAAGAATGACGGCGTTGCCGGACTTGAAGCACAGGCTGGCGGCGTCCGCCGTCACATTGGGCCGGGATTCATAGATAATCACCACGACGCCGATGGGCGTGCTGATTTTCTGCAGCTTGAGTCCATTGGGCCGGACCCGTTCCTCGATGATTTTCCCGACCGGATCGGGCAGGGCGGCCACCTCGCGCAATCCGAGGGTCATTTCCGCAATGCGTTTGTCGTCGAGCTTGAGCCGGTCGAGCATGGCGGGGGACAAGCCGAGCTGGGCGCCGGTTTCCAGATCGAGGGCGTTGGCCGCTTTGAGCGGAGCGCTGTTTTTGTCCAGCGCTTCGGACATGGCCAGCAGGCAGGAGTTCTTTTCCGCCGTGGTCAGCTGCGACAATTGCCGCGACGCCGCCTTGGCCTGTCGGGCCAGTTGCGTCAATTGCTCGGTCAAGGTCATGCGCCAAGAATTTAAGCCAAAAAGCCGAACTGGAAAGGGTGAAATTCAGCCGTGGACTTGCGCCTTTCTCGCCGGGAAAAGCCACAGTTCAATTCAGTTCGACGGCTGAGAGCCTGTTTGAAAACCCGCCCGGTGAGGGCAC
>CAZFOA010000291.1:0-3625 GCA_964520205.1 uncultured Verrucomicrobiota bacterium
GAGGTGACGAGACTCAAATTTCTTCGGAAACAAAGCCTCATTCAGAGACTCCTCAAGTCGTCTCCTGCATTTTTCAACAGGCTGCTACGGAACAATTGCGTGATTGTGCGCGCGACCCGAGTCCGATACGTTGCCCAGGCTATAAACCCCCTTTGGGTTTGTAATGGCCCGAACGCGCGGCGACGCTAACCTCAATTGGACTATGAAAAAACTTGGAATCGGTTGCGGCATTGTGGCGGCACTCGGCATTCTGACGCTCATTATCATTGCGATTGCGGGCGGAAGCTACAATCGCCTCGTCAAACTCTCGCAAGGCGTGGACAGTCAGTGGGCCCAGGTGCAGAACGATTATCAGCGCCGCGCTGACCTGGTCCCGAATCTTGTGGCCACCGTTTCCGGCGCGGCCAATTTTGAAAAATCCACGCTTACGGAAATCACCCAGGCTCGGGCTTCCGTGGGACAGCTCAAGATTGATCCGAGCAAAGCGCCGAACGATCCGGCCAGCCTCGCCGAGTTCGATCGCGCTCAAGGACAACTTTCTTCGGCGCTGTCGCGACTGTTGGTGGTGGTGGAACGCTATCCCGATTTGAAGGCGACCGCCAATTTCCGCGATCTCCAAGCCCAGCTCGAAGGCACGGAGAACCGCATCGCTGTCGCTCGCCGTGACTTCAACCAGGCCGTGCAGGCGTACAACACCGCCGTCAAATCGTTCCCGGCAGTGTGCTATGCCGGCATGTTCGGGTTTCACGAAAAACCCTATTTCGCGGCCACGCCCGGCGCGGAAACACCGCCCAAAGTTCAATTCGACTTCGGCGCCCCGGGCAATCCGGCCCCGGCCAAGCCCTGACCTGTGAAAATGTTTTGGGCCATTCTGGTTGCGATTTGTTGCTTCTCCGCGCAGGCGGCCGAGGTGATGCCGGCCGCGCCCACGCAATATTTTAACGACTATGCGCACGTCGTTTCTCCGACCGTTGCCGCTCAGTTAAACCAAACGTTGGAAGATTTCGAGCGCCAGACTTCCGAGCAGATCCTGGTCGCCGTGTTCCCGACCATGCAGTCGGATTCCTCCATCGAGGAATACACTGTTCGGGTGGCGCGCGCCTGGAAGGTCGGACAAAAGGACCGAAACAACGGCGCGGTGCTGTTTGTCTTCGTCCAGGACCACAAAATGTATCTGCAGGTCGGCTATGGCCTCGAAGGCGTGCTGCCTGACGCCCTCGGCAAACGAATTATTGACGAGCAAATCGCGCCGCATTTCAAAGCCGGAGACTTCGACGCCGGCCTGGTGGCGGGAGTCCAATCCATCCTCGCAGCGACGAAAGGAGAATACAAAGGCACGGGAAGCACGGCAGGGGAACATGTCCGTCACAAGGCAACCGGCGTCGTGCTCCTGTTTGTGCTGCTCTTCGTGGCAGTCCTTTTCATTTTCGTCCTGCGTCTCGGGGGGGTTGGCCGCGGTTTTTCATTCTGGACGATTGGCAGCGGCGGTTTCTCGGGCGGCAGTTGGGGTGGCGGAGGAGGAGGCTTTTCCGGCGGGGGCGGGTTCTCGGGTGGCGGCGGCAGTTTCGGCGGGGGCGGCGCTGGAGGAAGCTGGTGATTATGCGCGAGAAAGATTTCCTGAAACAACTTCGCCACGACGACATCGTGGCGGCGATTCGCGACGCCGAACACCGCACCTCCGGCGAAATCCGCGTTTTCATCAGCCACAAACCGATCGAAGACCCGGTGGCGTCGGCTCAGTCGGCGTTTCAGCATCTGGGCATGGAAAAGACCCGCGAGCACAATGGCGTGCTCATCTTCGTGGCTCCGCGCACCCATAAATTTGCCGTCATTGGCGACGCCGGCGTTCACGCGAAATGCGGCGACGGATTCTGGCAGGAGCTGGCGAAGGCGATGACGGATCACTTCCGCAAATCGGAATTCACGCCGGGCATTGTTCTGGGAGTGAAAAGGGCAGGGGAGTTGTTGGCCCAACACTTTCCCTGTCGCAGCGACGATCGGAACGAACTGCCCGACCGGGTTGCACACGACTGAAGCCCGGTTCCTGTCCGCGGCATCTCAAGGATCCATGCCCCAAACACCTCACATCGAAAAGCACTTCACGGCCGGCGAATTGGTGCGCGACATCGTCATTGGCATGTCCGACGGATTGACCGTGCCATTTGCCCTGGCCGCTGGTTTGACCGGTGCGATTGCCTCCTCGCACCTTATCCTCACGGCGGGCTTTGCCGAAATCGCCGCCGGTTCCATAGCGATGGGGCTGGGCGGTTATCTGGCTGCCCGGAGCGACGCGGAACACTACGCCAGCGAACGCAAACGCGAGGAGGAGGAAATCGTCACCGTGCCGGAAGTCGAGGCGCAGGAAGTGCAGGACATTTTCAAAACCTACGGCCTGACTCCGGCGGAGAGCGCCTCCGTGGTGGACGCCCTGCGGCAACGACCTCAGGATTGGGTGAATTTCATGATGCGCTTCGAGCTGGGCCTGGAACAACCCGAGCCGGGACGGGCGCTAAAAAGTGCGCTGACCATCGCGCTGTCCTATGTGGTGGGCGGGATGATTCCCTTGAGCGCCTATCTCATTTTTGCCGATGCGCACCGCGCCTTGAACGTGTCCATCGCCATCACTCTGGCGGCACTGTTGATTTTTGGCGCGGTGAAAGGACGGTTCACCGGAACGCCGATGGTGCGCAGCGGGATCCAGACCGCCCTGATTGGCGGCCTGGCGGCGGCGGCAGCGTTTGCCATCGCGCGATTGATTGCCTGATTGCGGAAACATTCAGGACCACAGATAGGGTGAGGGACGTGAGGCGAAAACAAATTTCCGCCCGCAGACGGGATGGGGTATCATTCCGCTTGCAGCGGGGTCGGAGAATGATCACAAGCATTGGCCCTTTGTGTCGGAAAGAATCCAATATGAAAACTCGAACCGCCCTATCGTGTCTGCTGGCTGCCCTTTCAGGGCTTTCATTGCTGGTTGCCGGTTGCGCCTCAACCCGCACCCTGGCCGTGCAACAGGCCGGCTATCCGAAAGAAAAGGTGGACGCCCCGGGGCTGTTCGCGGAAAACTGCGCCACCTGCCACGGCCGGGACGGCCGCGCCCGGACATTTCATGGCCGGCTCCTGGGCGCGCAGAATTTTACCGATGTCCGCTGGGAGACGACCACTTCGGATGACGAAATACTCCGCGCAATCAAAACCGGGCCCGGACTGATGCCGGCCTTCCAGAAAAAATTGTCCGCGCCCGAAATTGAGGCGCTGGCGGCGCAGGTGCGCACCTTCAAACCCGCGAAGTGAGACTCCAGGCTTGGAACGCCGTGAGTAACCCGGAAAAACTTGAACCCCTGAACGGAAAAAACATTCAACGCTCAACGCCGAATGACGCCTTTCCTTGGATGTTCGAAGTTGAATGTTGAGCGTTGAATGTTCCCCAATTCGGGGGCAGGGCCGGGGAGCGGGCGGGCGTAAACATTCATTTTATTTCCCGTCAGAGAAGTCCCCCCCGCTGCCGGGTTGCTTCGTAGAGGAATATTCCCGTGGCAACGGCCACGTTCAGTGAATTCATGTGACTCGGCATCGGGATTTCCACCGTGTCGTCGCACGCGGCCAGCACGGCCGCCGTGAGGCC
>CAZFOA010000292.1:0-3602 GCA_964520205.1 uncultured Verrucomicrobiota bacterium
GTTCGCCGGGCGCAGTCCGGACGTGACGGCACTGGTTGCTTCAGTCCGACTTTTGTACGAAAACATGGACGCGTCGTTGCGTTTCAAGCCGACAATATAGCGCCAGGCGAGCTTCGAGGTGCTGCACTTCGAGCGCTGATCTGATGGCGATTCAGAACTCATCAGCGGTTCAAGAATTGTTCGTTCCGCAGCCAGGCTTGCGGCAAGTCGTTGTTCAGTTCCTCCACATCCAAGAGAAACCAAAAGGGTGGTCGACGGTATTGACTTAATGACGACTTACTATATCGTCTTTTAATGCGCGTATCAAAAAGGACAGATTACGCTCTCCGAGCTTTATTTACGCTGGTGGAGCATTATGGCGGAGCGCCGATTCCCATCCGTGAACTGGCTCGCCGGAATGACGCACCGAAGAGGTTCCTTGAACAGATCATGCTTGAGCTCAAGACACAGGGTTGGGTGAAAAGTGTGATTGGCCTCCGTGGCGGCTACGTCCTGGGGAAAGAACCGGACAAGATTACGATGGGCGAGGTGGTGCGGCATTTTGACGGCATTTTGGCCCCGATCGACTGCGTTTCAGTCACCGGCTATAAGCGCTGCTCGCAAGAACCGCTGTGCCGATTTCGGCGCGTGTTTTATGACGCGAGAAATTATGTGGCGAACATCATGGATCACGCCAAACTGGCGGATGTTGCCAAGGGTGCTCCAGTTTCCAATAGGGAGATCGCGGCCGAATTCACAGAAGGCGAAGGCATTTGAATCGGACGGCAAAAGGCAGCAAAATAAGTTGTTGACAAAAACAATTCCATGATTAAAATGACCACATAATAAGTCGTCTTTTATGACAACAGCAATTACTGCCCCGAGAATATCTAAGCAATCAGGCTATTGTGTGAGGTCAACTCGGCTCTTTGGCTTGTTTTCTTTTATAATAAACGACTACCATATCAGTCGTTATTTATCAATTTGATGCATAGTGGGAGCCGGTGACGTGATTGTCTCGAAACTCGTAGCAGCGGACGTGAGTCCGCTCTAATCTTTCTAAAAATCGCAAAAAGAATGAGCCGGCTCCAGTCGGCTGCTACCGAAAAGAGGACTTTTGAGATACTCTCTGACGAGGACGCCGGGAACGAATTAGTGACGATGAGTGTGCCACACACAGTACCGCCGAAAGTGCATAGCGACGACCAGGCGTGGCTGGCCATGGTTCGCAAACAAGTGAATTCGCTGCGGTTCGGCTCGGTGCAGATCGTCGTTCATGATTCGGGGGTTCTTCAGATTGAAAAGACCGAGCGTATGCGTCTCCAACAATCGCAACTTCAGCCGAGCTGTAAAATGCCCCCCCTCGCAAATGACAGCGATCCAGCGGAGCCAGCTTGAATCAAATTCATCCGAAGAAAAATGGATTCAGATTTGACAGGAAGTGGCAGGAACCTGGTATGATTGGGGCCGGGGGAACAATGGCGCACGTGAGTTGGAATCGCCAGCGTTCGAGGAATTTTGATTGGCATCAATCGGCGGCTGACCGGACCACTGGAGGCTCCCATGAAATTGAAAGGTATTTCGTGTCGAGTTGTGCACAGGCTTCGGATCCGTCGGATTGTTTAGCCGTCTTCGACGGCCACGCATCATTGCCACCGCCCATTCGCCAGCATCAATCCCCGAATTCATCCCCCCAGTTCCTCCTCTCCGGACCTGGGGGATTCCATTGTCTCCAAGAAGTATTCGTCTCAATCAACACCCATTCATAAAACCAAAACATGACCCATAATCCGACTGCAGATGAACCGCGGTTAAGCCTGAGCGCCACCGCCGCGCGAAACCTGGCCACCGCCACCGTCACTGTCCCGCAATATACCGAGATCACGCCCCGCTGGCTGCACAAACTGCTGCCATGGGTGGACGTGGACGGCGGTGTTTATCGCGTCAATCGCGTCGCCAAGGCCGCGAAAGGCCAGGCTGCGAACGAATTTGGCGAAGTCAAAGTGGACCTGCTCACCGTGGACGGTGGCGAACCCCAACTGCCGGCCACGTTCGTGGATTACGAGGAAGACCCGCGCGAGTATCACTTGAGCACCATCCAGACGGTGCTCCGCACGCACACCCGGGTAACCGATCTTTACAGCAACAAAATCGACCAGTTGCGCGAACAAATCCGGCTGACGGTCGAGGCGGTGAAAGAAAAGGAAGAATGGGAGTTGATCAACAATTCCGACTTCGGGCTGCTGAAGGAAGTGGTGCCTTCGCAAACGATCAAGACCCGCAAAGGTTCCCCGACACCCGACGACCTCGACGACCTCCTCACACTCGTCTGGAAAAAGCCGGCTTTCTTCCTCGCGAATCCCAAGGCCATCGCCGCCTTTGGCCGGGAAGCGACGCGCCGCGGTGTTCCGCCGCCAACCGTCCAGTTGTTTGGAACGCCTTTCATCACCTGGCGCGGCGTGCCGCTGATTCCCAGCAACAAGCTCGAAGTCAATTCAAGATCGAATTCCACCAGCATCCTGCTCCTGCGCATCGGGGAAGCGGAACAAGGCGTCGTCGGCCTCCAAAAGACCGGCGTCACCGGCGAAGTGGAACCCGGCCTTTCCGTCCGCTACATGGGCACGAACGAACACTCCATCGCGTCGCACCTCGTCACCCGCTACTTCTCGGCCAGCGTGCTGACCACGGATGCCATTGCCCGCCTGGATAACGTCGTGGTGAACAATTACCATGAGTACAACTGGAAATAGGAACGCAGCGACGCCCGCGGACGCTGAGTCGGCCGGGGCCGATGCGGCCCACGCCGACCTCGTCTCCAGGTTGGTGGCCGAGGCTTATTCGGAAATCATACGCGGCCCACGGCCTGCCGTGGCGCGGGACATTGCATCGGGGATCCCGGTCATTCCGAATGCGCCCGGCATTTCTGCAAGCGACCCTGTGTCATTGGCGCCTCCGGTGCATCCGGGCGCGCAAACCGCCGCGCCGGGAGTGAATCCGCCGCCCAAAGGAACTTCGTCGGGCGGGCACGCCACGGAGTCCGCGGACTCCTACGCGTTCGGCGAGCCTCGTTGCAACGGCAGTTACCAATTGCAAAGCCGCAAACCGGAATCAAAAACCGCGAATGCGAATCCTGTGCTCGGGTTGCCCGGAGCGGAATCTCCAGGCGTGCCGGATTTCTATTTTCTGCGCGCAGGCGATCTTTCCGCCGCATCGCCTCTCGCTTACCAGTTGTATCCGAACAACGCGGTGCCGGTTCCGAAGTTTGACATCGAAGGCGTGCGCCGCGATTTTCCCGCGTTGCATCAACTTGTCAATGGTCAACCGCTCATCTGGCTCGATAACGCCGCCACCACGCACAAACCCCAGGCGGTGATCGATGCCACATCGGAATTCTACAGCCGCGACAACTCGAACATCCACCGCGCCGCTCACACGCTGTCCACCCGCGCAACGGAATTGTTCGAGGCCGGACGCGAGAAGGTTCGCAAATTCCTCGGCGCGGCGGACGCGAAGGAAATTGTTTTCGTTCGCGGCACGACCGAGGCCATCAATCTCGTCGCGCAAAGTTACGGGCGCAAAAACATCGGCGCGGGCGATGAAATCATCGTCAGCGAACTGGAGCA
>CAZFOA010000293.1:0-3587 GCA_964520205.1 uncultured Verrucomicrobiota bacterium
AAATGCTGTGCAGCGACTACGATTTTGTTTGAAACGCTCCAGAGGAATTTAATTAGAACTGTGGCCACGATTGGAGCGCGGGCTTCAGCCCGCTTCAACGTGATTTTGCATGACGGCATTGAAGCGGCGCAAACGCCGCGCTCCGAAGAAACGGCTACAGAGTTTTTCAATCCGCTCCAATAACTCAATTCGTTGCAGGTGCCGAGGTGAGGAGGCTCAATCTCCTGGAATGCGGGAGCAAATTGAGAGACTTCCCACGTCGTCTCCCGCTTTATGGACAGGCGACTACGGCAGGGGAGGGCGTTGCTGGTGCCAGGTTGTGCTTTGCTCGTAAGCGTGGGCAATTCTCAGGACGGTCTCCTCCCCGAAAGGCTTGCCGAGCAGTTGCAGGCCGATGGGCAATCGCGGTTGAGGGTTTGGAGTTGAGGGTTGAGAGCCGCCGGTAAACCCACAGGGAACGCTGAGGCCGCAAATGCCGGCGAGATTGCAGGAAATGGTGAAAATATCCGAGAGATACATCTGCAGCGGATCGCCCGATTTTTCGCCGAGCTTAAATGCCGCCGTCGGCGTTGTCGGCGTGGCAACGGCGTCCACTTGCTCGAAGGCTTTGAGGAAATCGTTGCGGATCAGGGTGCGGACTTTTTGGGCGCGCAAATAATAGGCGTCATAGTAACCGCTGCTCAGCACGTAGGTGCCCAGAATGATGCGGCGCTTGACTTCCGCCCCGAAACCCGCGCCGCGCGTCTTGCCGTACATCTCGAGGGGATCGTTCCCGTCCACGCGCAAGCCGTAACGGACGCCGTCAAACCGCGCGAGGTTGGCGCTGGCCTCGGCGGTGGCGATGATATAATACGTCGCCACGGCGTAATCGGTGTGGGGCAGGGAGATTTCCACGATTTCGGCGCCGAGTTTTTCGAACTGTTTCACCGCGGCATCCACGGACTGTTTCACCGCGGGATCCAGCCCTCCGATCATGTATTCCTTCGCCAATCCGATCTTTAATCCCTTGAGGTCGCCCGTCAGGGCGGAGGCATAGCGCGGCACCGGTTGCGGGACGCTCGTCGAGTCGCCCGGGTCAACCCCGCTCAACACCTCGAGCATCGTCGCCGCATCGCGGACCGTTTTTGTGAACGGGCCGATTTGATCCAGCGAGGAGGCGAAGGCGACCAGGCCGTAACGCGACACGCGTCCATAAGTCGGTTTTAATCCCACCACACCGCACAGCGCGGCGGGCTGGCGGATTGAGCCGCCGGTGTCGGAGCCGAGGCTGGCGATGCATTCATCCGCGGCCACCGCCGCCGCCGAGCCGCCCGACGAACCGCCGGGAATGCGGGTGGTGTCCCAGGGATTGCGGGTCGCGCCAAACGCGGAATTCTCGGTCGAACTGCCCATGGCGAATTCGTCCATGTTCAGCCGCCCGAAGACAATCGCGCCGGCGGCTTTCAGTTTGCGGATGACGGTCGCGTCGTAGGGCGAAACAAATTTATCCAGGATTTTCGAGCCGCAATTGAGGGGATGGCCTTTGACGGCGATGACGTCTTTGATGCCGACGGGGACGCCCAGCAACGGCCGTTGCGCGTGAGCTGTTCCGCTCGCGAGATCCTTGTCGGCGTCGTCGGCCTGGGCCAGCGCATCGGCGGCATCGTGACTGAGAAACGCGCGAACTTGTCCGTCCACACTCCGAATGCGATCCAGGCATGCCTGCAAGGTTTCGCGCGCGGAAACCTCGCGTTTGGCGAGTTTGGCCGTGAGTTCGGAAATAGTGAGTTGGTTGAGCATCAACGATTTTCTTTCAACGCAAAGGCGCGGAGACTCCGCTTTTCCCGGCGTCTTGGCGTCTTGGCATTAAATCTTCCTGCATGAAATGGGGGTTATTCCACGATTTTCGGGACGATGAACAGGCCGTTGGCTTTGGCCGGCGCGTTGCCTAGCGCGTCTTCATTCGGCATCGAAGGGCGGGTTTCATCCGGCCGCGTGACGTTGACGAGCGGAAACGCGTGAGCTGTCGGCTCGACGCCGCCGACGTCGGCTTCCTTCAGTTTCTCGATGTAGCCCAGGATGTCTCCGAGTTGGGCGGCGAGTTTCTGTTCTTCCTCGGATGAAAGGGAGAGGCGCGCGAGATGCGCGACGTATTTGACGTCAATTTCGGCGGCAGCCATGCGGGAAGATTAAGGTTCCGGATTCCAAGTTCCAAGTTCCAAGTTGAACCGGCACAGTTTCAGCCGGAGAAGACCAGCCGGCACGGTCCGGCGCCGTGGCGCCCCGCCTCGACATTTCAAAAACCGGGAAGTCATCACCGACGAGTGGGTCCAAGCGGTCGTTTCAGACCGGGCCGCTACCCCGCTCTTCAATTGCCTGATTCGATCGACTTGCTTTCTGTCACTTGTGATTTGGGAGGTGAGCTTGCAAATTTTTTTATCACAGCGATTTTCTGTTTGAAGATCACCTCCCGCTCGTAGCCGGTCGAGGTGCCTTCGCCGTACGGCACGATGCAGACATACTGCGAACAATCCCCGGTGACCACCGCCATTTTTGGCGAAAACTTGCCGGCTTTCAATCCGGACAACCCCCGTTTACCCGCCGGCGGAACCCTTTCCGCGTCGCGTTCATGGCTCACAAACACAAGGACGAGGGCGTTGTGAAACGTCGTGTAATATTGCGCCAGGGCATCAGGGCTTCCTTGTCCCATGGTCTTGGCGGGCTTGCCGAAAAAGTTGTCCCAGACCACCACAAAACCGATCATTTTCTTTTCCGCTTTGGCCTTTTGCTTGGCGGCTTCGAGGTCGTCCAGCCAGAAGGCCATGTCCTTTTTCAAATCCACCTTGTTGTTCTGCCGCGCCAGAAAAAGCCCTTCTTCAAAGGGGTCGTAATTGTATTTCTGCTTGATGTCGTCGGGGAGCCGGTTGAAGGGAACCTTGATGCGCGAAGACCCGGCGTTGTAACTGAAAATGAGTCCGTCCGGCATCGCCTTCACGTCGCCGATGTCCTTGTAGGATTCGCCGTCAAGGGTCTTAAGGTCTTCCGCCGGGCAGTTCGCGAGGGCCAAGCCCAGAACCGTGCAAAGCAATAATGTCTTCATAAACCCAAGCCGCCGGATGCCGGATCTATTCGTTCACGTTTTACATTTCACGCTTCACAGCCTCACTCCTCATCGAACTTGCGTTTGATGAGGCTTTCGATTTCAGCGAGGGCTTTGGAGGCATCCGGGCCGTTGGCATGGACGGTCAATTTGCTGCCGGGACCGGCGGCGAGCATCATCAGGCCCATGATGCTTTTGCCGTTCACTTTTTCGCCGTCTTTTTCGACGAAGATTTCACAGGCGAAGCGATTGGCGGTCTTGACGAACAATGCCGCCGGCCGGGCGTGGATGCCCAGCTTGTTTATGACCAGAAACTCTTTCGTCATAGAATTATCGTCTGGAATCGCTTTTGCGCTCATCGGATTCGCCTTAGAAATAGCGGAATCCACACGGTTTGGCCAATGCTTTTTAGGGCCTGGCGCGGTCCGGGGCGGAGCCGGCACCGCCCCCCTAGGGCCGCGGGACGTCCCGGACCGCAGCGGCTTCGATGACAGGATGCCAGCGGGGT
>CAZFOA010000294.1:0-3551 GCA_964520205.1 uncultured Verrucomicrobiota bacterium
TTCGGCGACAAATACGGCGACGTCGTCCGGGTTGTCCAGATCGGCGGCCGGGCAGGGGAGCTGAGCGGGTATTCCATGGAACTCTGTGGCGGCACGCACACGCGGGCGACAGGCGAGATCGGCCAGTTCCGCATTGTGGGCGAAAGCGCGATTGCGGCCGGCGTGCGCCGCATCGAGGCCATCGCCGGTCTCGAGGCCTATCGCCAGGCCACGGATGAAGTGCAATTGATCAAGACGCTGGCCGGCAAGGTGAACTCGCCCGTGCACGAATTGGAGAGAAAGATCGAGTCGCTGCTCGAACAACAGAAGGCGCTCGAGAAACAGCTCAAATCGGCGCAGCAACGCGAAGCCTCGAACGCCGCGAGCAACCTGCTTGAAGAGATTAAAACCATCAACGGCGTGCCGGCGATCATTCACAACCTTGGCGCCGTCGACGGTGATTTCCTTCAAGCCGTCGCTGACTCGCTCAAAACCCGGTTCAAAGGGGTTATTGTTCTAGGCGGCGGTGCGCAGCGCGGCAGCGTTGCCATAGTGGCTGCCGTCACGGCGGAGTTTACCGCAAAGGTGCAGGCCGGCAAAATCATCCAGCAGATTGCTCCGATCATCGGCGGCAAAGGCGGCGGCAAGCCGGACAATGCCCGGGGCGGCGGCAAGGACGCCGACAAACTGGACGAGGCGCTGGCGAAGGTCTCCCAGTTGCTTTAGCCACCACATCAAAACCCTCGTGCCAGGATCGGAACAATTCACATAATAGCTGCTCCCGACGCAGACACGCCGGACCAGCTGGATTGCGGCTGGAGGGATTGCGTTGTTGATCGGGCTGGATGAAGTGCTCGAATGACTGCAGAGCCGCAGGGACAAATTGGATCCAGTATGCGGGTGAACTCAGTTCAGGCGTAGGTGTCGAGAAGCCGGCCTTGAACGCCGGGGGTAACGCTGGTTTGTTCCAGCATTTTCACGAGCGCTTCGCCTTCCTGTGTCATCGAATCCTGGGCCTTCTTCAGCACGGCGACGCCCATGTCCACCTGGGTCGTTTGCGCCTGCAAAACACTGTCCAGAAGCGAAGTGGGTGTTTGCCCTGAAATCATCATACGCAATAGTCATCGGCGGAAGCGGGCTCGGCTTTAGTTTGCGACATCGATAAAGACGCCAGCTTGGCAAAATATTTCCGTGACCCAACCCCAGTGACGCCATGAAAAATAAAAGCCGGCCTGATCAGGCCGGCGTTTGAAAATATAACTCTGAGGGTGCGGAAGGCACCGGAACCAGGCTACTGCTTGGGTGGCATGCCCATGCCGCCCATGCGCTTCATCATCTCCTCCTGCATCAGGGATTGCATGCTGTCGTATTTTTTGAAGTCGGACGGCGGCTCGAACAGGCTGGCGTCGGGTTTCGAGAGCTTCACGTCCTTGAACAGCATCGTCATGGGGTGGCCACCTTCGTTCGATTCGAGTTTCACCGGGAACTTTTTCAAGTCCGTCGCGTTCCATACTGTGTATTCGTGCGGTTTGCCTTGGTTGTCGGTGACCACCACTTTGTTCTTCACGCAGGAATGGCCATCCACTGTTTCCTTGCCCAACTCGGTCGTTTCGACTTTGAAATCAGCGCTGCTTTTGGAGGCGTCCGGATTTGGGAGGGCCATTTGGGCGTAGGCTTGCATGCCCGGGTAAATCAGGAAGACCGACTTTTTGTCCGGGATGGTAATGGTTGTCATTTTATCCATGCCCATGGATTTCATGTGGTCGACGGTCTCCGGCGGTATCTGGCCGCCCTTCATTTCCGACATGTCCATCTCGAACCTGGATTTGCCCTGGTCATAGGCCATTTTGCCGGGCAGGGTCATGTTCATATTATTCCCCTGCATTTGCACTTCCAACCCGGCCGAGAAGGCGGAGTTGTCGCCGAACAGCTTGGCTATGCTGCCGCTGAATTGCGGACCCTGAGGCCCGCCCATGCCGCCGCCCGGACGCCCGCCGAACTGGGCGGAAGCGGAAAGAAGACTCAGGCCAAGGACCCAGCCGATTGCATTAGCGCGTTTTTTCATAAGGGATAAGTTATAAGTTGCTTGTTTAGCCAGTTGGATAACAAATGTTTCTTTAAACACCAGAGAAAAGTATTGGAGGTTTTCCCGCGCGCTCCAATGTGTGGCACCGTTTGCTCGGAGCGCGGAGGATCGCTCCGCGAATTCCCGGTGTTGATTTGTTCCCCAATTCAACCTTTTCAACCGCTCATTCGCTTGACCCTTTGGCCTGCCCGACCTAGCTTCTAGCTATCACAGGGGAGCCAACCGGTCGTTCCGCTTTGCGGGACGCGAAGGCTGAGAGTGCTTGCGCGGGAGCGCAGCAGACCCGTTGAACCTGCTCCAGATAATGCTGGCGAAGGGATTCCTGGCGGAGAGCCACGCGCGCTTCGCGCCGAATCTTCGAAAGCTTCTGGATCAAATAACAGAGCATCGCCGGGTTGCCGGCTGTCCAATATCAACCGATTTATGATCGCGACCAAAGAAAATTCCGAGCCGTCCAGCCTCCCTCCCGCCCGGAGCGCGATTCCAGCGGACGCGCACAGCAGCGACGCCCTGCCCGGGGGCAAGCGTGTTTACGTCGAAGGCCGGCTTCATTCCGACGTTCGAGTGCCAATGCGCGAGATTGGACTCACGCCGACGAAATCTTTTGCTGGCGTGCTGGAAGAGAACAAGCCTGTGCGTGTTTACGACTGTTCCGGCCCGTGGGGTGATCCCGGTTTCACCGGCACAGTCGAGTCGGGCTTGCCGGCAGTGCGCGCGAAGTGGATTCGCGAACGCGGCGACGTGGAGGAATGCGATGGTCGCGAGGTGAAGCCGCAGGACAACGGCTATCTTTCCGGCAAGCACGCCGAGTTTGCCAGCCACGCCGAGAAGAATCAGCTCGTGGAATTTCCCGGGCTGAAAGGACAACGCCGCCGCCCGCTGCGCGCGAGCAAAGGCCATCCCGTCACGCAGCTTTGGTATGCGCGGCAGGGCATCATCACGCCCGAGATGGAGTTCATCGCCATTCGGGAGCAAATGCAGAATGAAGAATGCAGAATGAAGAATGCCGATCTGGCGAATGACGGAAATCGAAACGACTTGGACAAACAGCACGCCGGTTCAGGACAGCTCCCGGGCAGTGAGTATTCGCCGTCCGTCTTTCGCCGGTTTCCCCAGCGAATTCCCGCCCGGATCACGCCCGAGTTTGTTCGTGCCGAAGTCGCCGCCGGCCGCGCCATCATCACTGCCAACATCAATCACCCCGAACTCGAGCCGATGATTATCGGCCGGAATTTCCTCGTGAAAATCAACGCCAACATCGGCAACTCCGCCGTCGCGTCCAGCATCGAGGAGGAAGTCGAGAAAATGCGCTGGGCCACCAAGTGGGGCGCGGACACCGTCATGGATCTCTCCACCGGCAAGAATATTCATGCCACGCGCGAATGGATTCTCCGCAACTCGCCCGTGCCCATCGGCACCGTCCCGATATACCAGGCGCTCGAAAAAGTCGGCGGCAAGGCCGAGGACCTCACCTGGGAAATTTACC
>CAZFOA010000295.1:0-3511 GCA_964520205.1 uncultured Verrucomicrobiota bacterium
TGCTGCAATGGAACACGACGCCCTTGTCCGGATCGTCGCCGTAATTGTTGTTCCAATCCACCAGGGCGCTGGGTTTGCCGCTGGCCTTCGCCATCGCATACATCGCGATCGTGCCCATGATGTCCACCTCGCACGCGCTGCTCATCAGCATGTTGCTCATCATGCTCATCAGCGTGCAGGGCACCACCCCGAAAAATTCCTCCATCGCCGTCCAGCATTGGATCGCCGTGGCGTTCAGATGCGTCTTCTTCATCCAGCGATCCACCGCCACCCCAAACTTGGCCATCTTCAGCAACGCCACCGGCGGAATGGATTTCGCCACGACATACTTTCGAATCTCCGCCAGCTTGGCGTTCACCGCCGCGTCGGTGTCTTTCATCTTGCTCACCCAGCCGAACAGCTCGAACAGGTCCAGAGTCTCGATGCTGATGCCGGATCGCTCCAGCAGTTTTTCGCTGTAGCGCACGGTGTTGAACGCCGTCGGCCGCGCCCCCAGCGCCCCGATGCGCAGATTCTTCAACGCCTTGACCACCCGGCAGGTCACCACGAAATCCTCCAGGTCCGCATGAAAACTCGGATGCGCCGGATTGACCGTGTGCAGCCGCGTCAGCGTGAACGGGATGTTGTATTGCTTGAGATTGTTGCACACCGACATCTTGCCGCAAAAACTGTCGCGCCGATTCGCAATGGTCATGATCTTCGGATCGTCATTGAACGCCTGGACCAGGACCGGCACGCGCAAGCCCGCCCAGCGCAGCGCGTTGGCCACGCCGCGTTCGTCGCCGAAGTTCGGCAGCGCCACCAGGATGCCGTCGATTTTGCCGGCGTTTTTCTTGAACAGATTGGCGCATTTCTGGGCGTCTTCGTGCGATTCCACCGCCCCGAATTTCGTGGCTTTGATCGGCAGCGCGACCACGTCGATGCCGAACTTGGCCAGCGTCGCCAGGATTTCTTTGCGCCCGGTGTCGCAGAGGTGCGCCGGGAAAAAACCGCGATTTCCGATGATGACGCCGAGAGTGATTTTTGTGTCCATAATCGTCAGTGAGTTGTGCCGTTCATCCGCTTGTTCTAGCCGAACCCGGAATCAATGTGAAGCAATGTTTCCTGTTTCTCCGGAACCCGGCCTTGTCCGGGCGCTGCCGCCACATTCCATGGGCTCTGAAACCAGGCCAGACGAGTCTTAATTCTCGTGGAAAACAGTGAAAACGAGGCACGTCCCATTGCGTCGAACGGCCACACTGCGCCGCGAAGGCGCGAGCCGTCCTGTAGGCCGGGTCCCCCGACCCGGCGCGCGCAGCGTGAAACTCAGGCTTCTCATTTCCCCGCTCCGCACCGCCCGGCTGGATCGAAGAGTTCCCCCACAATGTGACATCAGTGTTACGAATTGAAATGATTCTAAAAAGTTCTTGACGAGGTGCAGGCTATGGGAGTAGAAATGAGCGACCCAAGAAACACAATACGCATCGGGCTGGGAAAAGGTTGTGGGTCATTGGACGGGGAAACCAATTCAATGCGAACTGGCGGGAAACGGGTCCGATGCGAACAGCCAAGACACCTTCAAGGCTGGGAGGGGTAAACTATTTCCCAAGAGCCTCAACACTTCGCGCCGCATTTTCAACCCGCTGTTCGATCCTTCCGCAAACCATTTTCCGCTTCAAACGTATGAAAATCTCAAGTTTGGTTATCGCATGCGGGTTGATAACCGCAACCGGATCCTTTGGGCAGACGGCGATGCCGGGCGGAGCGGTTGCCCCCGGCTCAATCACCAATTCCGCTCCGGCACCCGCTTACTTTGTCAGTTCGAGTGGGCCACACCAAAATGTATGGCAGAAGGTGGTGAGCGGGACGAATGCCTTGGGCCAAGTAGTTCTGACCACGAATCAGGCGTATGTGGAATTAGCAACGGGATTGAACCATATCCAGAACGGAAAGTGGGTGGCCTCAAAAGAGGAGATTGATATCCTGCCCACTGGCGGTGCTGGCGCCACAAATTGCTCCCATCAATCCTATTTCTGCTCCGACATTTACCAAGGTGAAATCCAATTGGTGACTCCAGATGGCAAACTGCTGCAATTCCGGCCATTGGGACTGAGCTACTTTGATGGGACCAACAGCGTGTTGTTTGCGGTCCTGACCAATTCCGTGGGACAGATTCTGCCTTCGGGCAACCAGGTGCTCTACCCGAATGCGTTCTCGGACGGCGTCGTGGCCGATATTCGATACTCGAACACTAAGGCCGGTCTGGAACAAGATATCGTGCTCCGGTCACAAATCCCCGATCCCGGTGTGTTTGGTCTCAATCCTCAATCGGCTCGACTTCAAGTTTTGACAGAATGGTTCTCACCACCGCAGCCAAGCCAGACAACGACAATGCTGCCGGCTCAAGCGGGCATGGCACTGACGGATGATAACTTGAACTTCGGGGTGATGAAGATGGGACCTGGACGGGCATTTCTTAGCGGAACCAATTCGCCGACCTTCGGAGTCTCGGTGGCCAAAGAGTGGGTTCAACTGTCCGGAAGACAATTTTTGGTCGAGGAACTGCCGGTGGCCGCTTTAACCAATCAGTTACAAGCTCTCCCCCCGGCGGCGGTGAGCGCAGGCTTGAAGATCGCAGCGCCTGTGGTTTCCCGCCAATTAAACCTGCCGCCGCAGCGTTTGGTGAAAGGAAACGAGGGAAAAATGATGCGGCTGGCACAGGCTGAAGCCGCAACGCCGGGTTTGGTCTTGGATTTTCAGACGCTGAACAGCAGCTTGACCAACTACACGTTCCAAGGAGATACGACCTATTTCATTTCAGGCACTGTAAACCTTTACGGTACCAACACTCTGGAAGGCGGCGCTGTACTCAAATACAGCACCAATTCGGCAGCAATTGGCGTGGACTCAAGCGCCGTATTGAATTGCCAGACCGGGCCTTTTAGGCCGGCGATATTCACTTCCATGAACGACAATTCGGTGGGGCAAGCCATCAGCGGCAGCACCGGGAACCCGACCAACCAGGGCAATCTTGCCATTGGTTTCAACAATTCGTTCAACCTGAGCAATGTCCGGTTCAGTTACCTCTATGGGCTGGGGGTCACCGACCCGGCAACGAATGTCATCACGGATGCCCAGTTCATCAATTGCCGGGTTGTGGCCGGTGGTCATTACGTGCCTCTGATCTTGCGCAACGCGCTGTGTCAGATCACATCGACCATGATTGATTCATACGGTTGGTGCGATGTTCATTGCCAGAACGTCACCATAGATGGTCCCTCGTATCTGGCTACCAGTAACAATCTTGCTGCTAACGCCACATTCTTTTTCACCAACAGCCTGATCCTTGGCGTGGGCAACACCAACTACGCAACGATTTCCGGAGTTAACAATGTTTTCGCGGCCAGTGATGCCGGTGTGTTTCAGTCCGCCGGAGCGGGCAACTATTACTTGGCTGCCTACAGCACCAATCGCAACGCCGGCACGACGAACATTGATTCGGACCTCCTGGCGGATTTGCGACGCAAGACCA
>CAZFOA010000296.1:0-3433 GCA_964520205.1 uncultured Verrucomicrobiota bacterium
TCGGAAATAAAGCCTCATTCAGAGACTCCTCACGTCGTCTCCTACATTTTTCAACGGCTGTTTGGGGGGTGGACGCGTCCGCATCCGGTGGTGACGTCATTTCCCGGCGTCATTTCCCAGTTGAATTTTGTCTTGGTTTTAGATTTAATATGCGCGGAGCACAGTCAATGAGCCGTGAAGCATCAGCTTTGTCGCCCGCAAAACCGAGCGCCAGCCAACAAGCGGCGCTGGTTAAACTCCTGGCTGACGAAGATCCTGCGATTTACCGCACGGTGCGGACGAAAATTCTTTCGTGCGGCGCGGAAGCGGGCGCCTGGCTTCGACCACATTTGTTGAGCCCCGACCCTGTGTTACGCCGTCGGGTGCGGGAAATCATCCGGTATTTCGACCAGCAGGCGGCGGACATCCGGTTCCTTGCGTTTTGCCTCAAGCACGGCGAGGAGCTTGACCTGGAAGAAGGCGCGTGGCTGTTCGCCGCAACGGAATATCCCGACATCAACATCGAAGGTTATCGGGCGGTATTGGACGAATACGCGGCGGAGTTGCGCGAACGCATTTCGGTCGAGGAGGACGGGGGCCAGATGCTCGGCGCCATCAACCGGTATCTGTTCGACGAACTGGGTTTCGCGGGCAACGAACAGAACTATTACGACCCGCAAAACAGCTATCTGAATCGCGTTCTGGATCGCCGCACCGGCAATCCCATCAGTCTCTGCTTGTTTTACCTGCTCCTGGCCAGACGGCTGCGCCTTCCCGTAGCCGGCATCGGGTTGCCGGGTCATTTTCTCTGCCGTTACCAATCCACTTCGGATGAAATTTATCTGGATGTCTTCAACCGCGGCCGGCTTCTGACCAAGGCCGATTGCATCCAACACTTGATCCAGGGCAAACACCGTTTGCGCGAAGATTTCCTCTCACCGGTCAGCCCGCGGCGCCTGTTGACGCGCGTTTGCGCCAATCTGCATCAGATTTACCTCCAGCTCGATCTCGCGGAGGAAGCGACGCGCCTGCAACGCCATCTCGTCGCCCTGGGACGGTGATTCCGTTCACCGCCGTTGATTCGAATCGACGACGCGAGCTCTAATTCGCCGGCCCGGTGAAGCATCCCTCAAGCACCGGCGAGTTCCGGAGAGTGAGTCGTTTGACCGAATCGAATCTGGCCGCAGGCACGCCGGTGGAAAGTTGCGCTTTGAAATTCTCAATCTCAAGTCCGTCCGCGTCCACGCATACCATCGCGGGCCGCTGGTCATCCTGGTCGAAACCCAGTCGGATGTTTGCGAATTCGAGGTCACGAACGTGGCGGGCAAACACACCATATGCCGGCATCACGCCGATCCGCTCGGGCTCCGGATAGCCCCGGTCAAGCTCGGGCGGCACTCGCCCGGCATTTTCCTTCGTGCCGCCCCCGTTGAAAATCAGCCGGATGTTTTCCAGACGCAGCCCTTCGATCGGCTGGCCCGGAATACCCGTGATCTGGATGCCGCTTTTCCGGTCGATGCCGGTGGCGATGACGTTTGAAATCAAGATGTTTCTTGCCCGGCTGGAACCCATCACGTTCGGCCCGCGGTTTCGGCTGCCCAAGGTGATGTAAATGGGATACGCCGCCACGTCCATCATGGTGATGTTGTTGATGGTGATGTTTTCCATGATGCCACCGTCCACCTCTTCGAGGGCCAATCCACGGCAGCCGCGAAACGTGCAGTTGGCAACCGTGATATTCCGAAAACCGCCGTTGGCCTCAGTGCCGAATTTGATCCGGCCCACCCCCCGTCTGGGTTTCAGGGTTCCGTCCAGGAGCGTTCCCTCGGCAAACCCGGAAACCTGACAATTGGCGATGGTCAGGTTCTCGGTAATGACGTTCCGCCGCAATGCAAAGCTGCTCTTAAGACACAAGCCGTCGTCATTTGGCGAATTGATCCGACAATTGGAAACCACCGTGTTCCGGCAGCAATCAAGGTCAATACCGTCGCGATCGGTGTCCATCGTGACATTGTCCACTGTCATCCCGTCGCAGCCGGTCGCCAGGATGGCAAAATGGCCGCCGTGGAAGACGGTGAAGTCGCGCATCAGCACGTTGCGGCAGAGCTTGAGGGCAATGGCCTTGTTTCCCAGCCTGATCGGAGTGTTTGTGGTTTCGGTGCGCAGCGGAGCATTGGTGCGGCCCCAGCCGGAAAACCCGCACCACTCGTCCAGCAACCGGTCATCGCGCACCAATCCCCCGCCCCGGATCATGCCCGGCCCGACAATCGAAACATTGTCGAGACCTTCGCCCCAAACCAGACTGTTGTGAAAATAGGTGTGGCCGCCATCCTGATAGGCCATTCCCTCCCACGGTTCGGCAGGATCGTATGCGTTCATTGACTGCGGCGCGCCGAGAATCACGGCCCCGGCATCGAGGAACAACCGGATGTTGTTCGTCAGTCGAATGCTGCCGCTCAAATACGTTCCGGCCGGAACCAAGACGGTTCCGCCACCCGCCTGACCCGCCGCCTGTATCGCGCGGTTGATCGCAGGACTGTCCAGATTCGTTCCGTCGCCAACTGCACCGAAATTCCGCACGTTGAAATCCCCGTTTCCGCCACGCGGCGCCGCCTTTTCAACCGGACTTGACCCGGCGCAGGGTCGAACCGCCGCCGACAGCAAGAGAAACCCAAGCAGGCCGGCTCTTGACCCTGTTGAGCAACCGTGAACGAGTCGGAGTATCATACGAGTGAGACGGACTCTAACAAACTCCTGCGGCCATGCAACTCCAGGCGCTGCCTGGGGGTGGTAATGTTCCGTGACGCGGGGCTCTCCGTCTCCATGAACCCGCCCGCCGCTACAGTTCTTGGTCCCCATGCACTCGATTTTTGGGATTGGAGGCTTCCCATGAACTGGCGTGTGGAGCGCGAACATTCCTGTCCGCTCAAGGCACCCGACACCCGAAGCCGACAGGTATATCGGCGCTCCAGCTTGGAGCCTATTGTCCAGTGGCAGTCTCCGGTTGCACACGACTGATGCCGGAGGGATAAAAAAGCTTGATGCCGGGGCGAATCCGGTCTTGCCTTCAAGCCGTGAAACGAGCGGCAAAATACAACCTGGTGCTGGTGACAGCGCCCGATCTGAAGACGGCGCGACTCCTTGCCCGGGCCGCGCTGAATTCCCGGCTCATCGCCTGCGCCAACCTCGTCGCGGGGGTGGAGTCACACTATCGGTGGCGGGGCAAAATCGAGCGCGGCGCCGAGGTGCTGCTGGTCTTGAAGACCACGGCCAATCGCTTGCCGAAGCTGGAGAAACTGATCCTGGACCGGCATCCCTACGAAACGCCGGAGTTCCTGGTGGTGGCCCTGAGCGGAGGCAACCGCCGGTATTTGAACTGGCTGAGAGCGAGTTGCTCGACCTGACCAGAAACCGGGCGTCTTCCAGAGATCAAACTTCGGCCCGCTCTGCGCGC
>CAZFOA010000297.1:0-1532 GCA_964520205.1 uncultured Verrucomicrobiota bacterium
GGACACCTGGATTTCGCCGTTCTCGTCCGTTCTCACGCCTTCGCCTGGCTTGAGTTTGTTCTCCTTCAAACGGCGTCCGGCGTCGGCGACGTAGTCATTGAACGCCTTTTGCACATCGTTGGTCGTTGGAATGTAGATCTTCGATCCATACATCATTCGCAGATACTGTTCGTATTTCCCATCGGCCAGCGCGTTTTGAGTGATCGTGAAAAACGGATCGGCGTCAACGTGTGATTTGCACATCGCGGTGGGCAGGCCGCGCCCCGGATCCGTGCCGCCAAAATAGATGCTCCCCGGCGGAATGGAGTTGATGATGTCGTTGCCGTAGGCCAGCACGTATTTCTCCTCCCCGCTGGCGAATTGCTCCCAGGCCAGGTCCAGTTCGAGGATCGGCGCCCACACGACGGTCGCCATCCGCTCATCACGCGCCGTTCCTTCGTATTGATAGGCCCGCTTGCGCATCGCGGACCAGAGATTGGTCGTAGTGGTCCAGTCACCTTTCACCCCGGCGTCGAAGAACGGCCACACTTCCGGGGCCAGTTCCTTCTTCTCCTGATCGGCCAGTTCGTGCGCCTGCTTCGCTTTCTGCTCGAAGAAAGCCCGCAGCCGCCCGTCCCACCAGGGTTTCGTCCCCGCTTCCGGTTTCTGTGCGGCAATGGCGGCGACCAGTCCAATCACTCCCACGCACAATCCGAAGAGGAGCGGACGCGACAGGCTGCGTCTCCGGGACGCGTCCACGATGGCCGTGACCCGCCCTTCCAATTGCGGCAAGCGCGCCATGGCAATCGCCGCCGTCCCCGGGACATGGCGGAATGACCGGGCGATGTCGACCAGATGGCCCGCATAGTCCGATGCCTTGCAGCCGCCGCTCAATACAAGGTCGTCGCAGGCGAGCTCCCGCTCCACACACATCTTTCGCTCGGCAAGCCAGACCAGCGGATTAAACCAGAACAGCGCCCGGACGATCCGTGCGATCAATTGCGTCAGGCAATCCCATCGCTTTACGTGCGCCAGTTCGTGCAACAGGACCACGCGCCGGCGTTCGACCGGCCATGCGTCCGCTTCTGCCGGCAACAGCACGACCGGCCGCCGCCATCCCCACGTCAACGGCATGATGTTCTCCCTGGACCTGCACAAAATCACCCTGCGCCGCACCCGAAGCCGCGCGCAGGATTCTTCCAGCAGCGAAGTCCACTCGCTCTCCTCCACGCGTTGCATTCTGCGGGAAAGTTTCCCGAGCTGGAATTGGCCCGCAGCCACCCAGACCAACATCAGCACAACGCCGACACCCCAGGCCATGACCGCGAGGATCAGCCCATTCGCGCTGACGCGGGCGGAAAGCTGTCCGGCGTTCGACCGCTTTCCGGCACCGGAAACTCCCGTCGGCGCGGCGAGCGGTTCGCGGGCGGGAATATCGGACGACTTGACCGGCGCCAGTTCGACCGCCAGCGAGATCTGGTTGCCGGAACCAATGCCGGTTGAAACCGACCAGAGCGGGCGCTGCCACGACGGCAACAGCGAAGACAGCAGCG
>CAZFOA010000297.1:1632-3412 GCA_964520205.1 uncultured Verrucomicrobiota bacterium
GCCAGGAACCAGATCCAATGCCGTGTCGCCGCCGAGGCGCGCCTCCAGCACAGACACAGGCCGCCGGCCACGGCGAGGACCACGAAGCTTTTGAGCGATGCGTCGAGGAATTCTGCGGCGAAGCCGGAGGTCTGAACAAAATGTGAAATGATTTCAATCGGCGAATTCATATCAACGCCCTTCCTTTCTGGCTTGTTTGATGATCTGTTCCAGCTGATTCAGCTCCGAGTCCGAGAGTTCCCTGTCGGCCTTCTCCAGCAGTGCGGCCATCGTCTGCGTCACCGATCCCTGGAAGAACGTCGCCACAACCCGCTTCAAGGCCGAACGGCTCGCGGCTTGTTTGGAAACGCGCGGCATATAAACGTAGCGCGCCCCCTCCTCCCGATGCCGCGCATACCCTTTCTCCTCCAGAATCCGCAGCAGAGCGCGGACGGCGGAATAGCCCGGGGCATCCGGCAACGCGGCCCGGACCTCGGCCGCGGTGGCGGATTCCTTCGCGTGAAGCACGTCCATGATCTGGCGTTCCCGCCGGCTGAGATGCTGTTCCATACTCATGATATGCTAAATTCTTAGCAGACTCTCCGAAAACGTCAACGACAAAATGCTAATATTTTAGCATGCATGAATCCCTGGCGAACCGCAGCAAAGACGCGCGCCCTGGTGAAAATGCGGCGGGGTGCGAGGAGCGCGGACTTCAGTCCGCTTCAACGCTCCAGGACGCGAGTTTCAGGAAGAATGCTCAAGCAACCGTCCGACCCGGGTTCAGGCGGCCCCGCCCTGGCGGGGCCGCGCGCCTTTCGACGGGGATTCGGGCAGCCTATCGGCGGCGTGTGCCTCCCGCCAGGGGCGCGCGGACAATGCTTATTTGGAATTATTCCAAATATTGACATGACCCCGCAGTTCGTCTATCTTGCGCAACCATGACCCGGACTGAGAAGCGAGAAACCGTCGACCACTTGTCGGAGCGGCTGGCGACGAGCGGCTTCCGGTTCACGCCGCAACGGCGGCAGGTTTATGACATGCTGCTGCAGAAGCGCGATCATCCGACGGCGGAAGAGGTCTTCATCCGTTCAAAGGGGCGGATGCCGGACATCTCCATGGCCACGGTTTACAATTGCCTGGATGCGCTGGTGCAATGCGGCCTGGTGCGGCAAGTGCAGCTCGAGCGCGGGGCCACGCGCTATTGCCCCAACATGGAGGAACACTGCCACTACTACTGCGCCGAGTGCGGGGCGGTGTTCGACGTGGCGTTGCCCGGTCATGCGCCGTCCGTGCCGCGCCCAAAAGGTTTTAAGATTGATCATTACGAGATTGCCGTTCACGGTATTTGTTCCGATTGCAGCAATAAAACGAAACGCTGACAGCGCCCGTTGCAGCGATTCAACGTTTTAACGATGTAACAATTTTTCAGAAAGCATGAGCACAGCGACCGAAACAATCGAGAGCCTGGTCAAACAGGAATACAAATACGGCTTTGTCACGGACGTGGAAGCCGACTCCGCGCCGCCGGGTTTGAACGAGGACATCGTTCGTCTGATCTCCGCCAAGAAGAACGAGCCGGAGTTCATGCTCGAATGGCGCCTCAAAGCCTACCGGCACTGGCTGACGATGAAGGAACCGACCTGGCCGCACGTTCATTACTCCGCCATTGATTACCAAAACGCCGTTTATTATTCCGCGCCGAAGAAAAGGGGCGACGGGCCGAAAAGCCTTGATGAAGTCGACCCGAAGCTGCTGGAGACCTATGAGAAACTCGGCATTCCGCTCAAGGAACGCGAGC
>CAZFOA010000298.1:0-3391 GCA_964520205.1 uncultured Verrucomicrobiota bacterium
TCAATGCCCGCCGACGACCGTATAGCCGGCCCGGCGCAAGTCCCCCGTCAAATCTTTCTCCATCTGCGCGGCGGCTTCGTATGGCATCGGGTTCAGGTGCGCGTAGAGTTCCGGCAACAGCCGAATCCCATACCGTTTGACCAGCGACGAGCTTTTGATCCCCAGCTTGTGATTTGCGAAACGCTCCTCCGGTGTCAGGCCGGTCATCCCGACGTAGACGCTCGGTTTTTTGGGATTGCGATCGGGATTGGCCAGCCGCGCTTTTCGGATTTTGGCCACGGCTTGATTCAGGAGCACCACGTAGACGTTGTGATGGTCTTGGTTCTGTCCTGATGAGAATTTTCTAAGCGTGCGTCGCTTCAACGGCACCATCTTTGCACCTGGGGTTCAAACATGGCAAGGCGGCGAAATTTCGAGCTTGAGAAAGTTTCCCGCCGGGTCGGAGACCGGCCCTCGGGTTCATGGGTGGGAATGAATCAACCGCAAAGATCGTAAAGAGCACAAAGAAATCACGCCAGGCGCTTTTTTATCGGCGCGCTGCTTGTGCTCTTCGCTGTTAACTTTTCGCGCGGGCTCGTTTATTTCGCGGTAGAATTCCGGCTTTCAGGATCAATATTCAGTGCGGGTTCGCGAAGCCGCGCTGCTTCGCCTTCGGGAACCCGCGCGGTGCGGGCGCGCGTTGCAGCCGCTTGCGCGGCCTCTCGATGTGTTCGAGAGGCTTCGCGGCGGCGGCGTCAGGCGAGGCTGACCTGCCGGGAGATTCCTACGGCAACGGCGGGCCGACTTTGATCCGGTAGAATTGCGCCGGCCAGTTGGTTGCCTGGGTATCCGTCCAACTCCAGGGCATCGGCGGGGAATTGGTTATCACCAGCGTGCTCCAGTTCACCAGGTTGCTCGACGTCTGCACGGCGTAATCCGGGCCGAAGAGGCTGTTGCTCACTTGCAAGCTGAACTGGCCGCCGTTCCAGGTGCCTGCTGCGAAGTTCGGCACCGTCAACGGATTCACTTTGACCAGGAAGCTTTGGGTGGCACTCAGGCTGGGTGAGCCGTTGTCCGCCACTTTCACCGTGATCAGGTTGGTGGTATTGGCGTCGCTGACCGACGGACGCCAACTGAACACGGCGTTGGTGGGATTGATCTGGGTGAGCGAACTGGCCGGACCGCTCAGCAGGCTGAAGGCCAGCGTTTGGCCTCCCGGCAGATCCGGGTCCGTCGCCACGGCGGTGCGGACGGCGATTCCGCCCACGTTGGTGGTCACATCGCTGATGGGGTTGAGGACCGGCGCGGTGTTGGCCGCGAGCGAGGAGATGGAAAGGTTGTCGAACACGGAGGTACTCAGCGCTGAATTATTATGCGCGGTCACGGCCAAGCCGACATAGGCGCTGGTTGCCATGGTGATGTTCGTTGGCGTGCCAATCTGGTTCCAGGTATTGCCGTCAGGGGACCAATAGGCCCGGAAGGTATTGTTGGTGCGCGTCAGCCGGACCCAGTTGGGCGCGGTCTGTCCCGAAACGCTGGAAACCAAGCACTGGCTTCCGGTGTTGGTCCGCCAAAGAAACTCGATGCCGGCGGTGGGTTCAACATCGACGAGTGCATGACGCGAATTCGCAGCGAGCGACTCACGAATCATCACTGCGGCCTTGGCGTTGCCGCTGGTATTCTGCTGCGAGAGGACCCGGGCGCGAACGTCGCAGTTGGTGGTGATTGGAACCAGGACATAGACGAACTGGAATGCGTCGCTGGTGCCCCAGATGTCCGTTCCGGAACCGGACACGGTAAACTGTCCGCTGCAATACAGGGCGCTGCCGGCCAGACCCACCGATCCAATGTCCATGCTCGTGAATTGCGACGGGAGAATTCCCGGAACTGTGGCGCTGACTTCGGACGAAGGCGCACTCTCAACACCGCCGATGATTGCGGTGACGACGTAATAGTAATTTTGGCATGTATTGACCGTAGTGTCGGTGAGGGTGGTGCCAGCGAGGTTGTTCGTGATGGGCGTGTAAGGACCGCCGCTGACCGACGAGCGTTTTACATTGTATCCGGTCGCGCCCGCGTGTGCGTTCCAATTCAACTGGACTTGAGAGTTGACGACAGCAGCGCTCAGTCCCGAGACGAAGGCGAACGGGGTGGCGTTCGTTTCGCTGGAATCGGGACTGTCGCCGCCCGAGTTGTGTGCCGACACCACAAAGTAATACGGCGTGCCGTCCACCAGTCCCGTGATCACGGAGCTCGTGGTGGTGACGTTTGTCACAGTGGCATAGGATCCGTGGCTGACGGTCGAAAGTTTGACATTGTAACTGGTCGCACCGGAGGAGGCCGTCCAACTCAACGATACCTGTGCATCACTCGCAGTAGTCGTGAGGCCCGTTGGCGCGAGCGGCGCAGCCACGCCTCGCGGCGTCGCGCTGACTTCGGCCGAGGGATTGCTTTCGCCATCGCCGTTCACGGCGGAAACAACATAGTAATAGGTGACCAAATTGGCGACGCCGATGTCGGTTAGGGCCATCGCCGCGGTGTTCGAGGCAATCACCGTGTAAGGCCCGCCGCTGGTCAGGCTCCGCTTCACATTGTAAGCAAACGCGCCCGGGGCCACGTCCCAACTGAGGGTGATCACTCCATCGCCCGGGGCTGCTCCGACGCCGGTTGGGATGGTGGGCGCGACTGGAGTTGCCGTCGTTGTGATCGTGATATTTGTAGAGGTCAACCCAATCGCGCTGGCGCCCAAGGTAATGGACCCTGGAAGGTTGGTGGACTGGACGATCACCTGGGCCAGCCCATTGAATACCGTGCGCTGGCTACTCCCCTTGTCCGCCTCGTGGGAACTTGGATCACCATCTCCCACGCCGATGATGGCACCGCCGCTGACGGTAAAGTTAACCAGGTTCGAGGCCGTGGGCACGATGCGGCCTGCCGAATCCACAACCGCCACCGTTACGACCGAGACGTCGCGGCCGTCGGCCAGGATGGTGCTACGGTCGGGAATCAGCGCAATCGCGGCCGGTGCGCCCGTGGTCTGCACCGTGTTCGTCATGACCGCCTGGCCGTTGAGATAACCGATTGCCTGAAGAGTGCCCGCCGCGTAAGCAACGTTCCACGCCACATGGCCCTGGACACTGAGCGTTTGCCTGCCCTGGCTGGTGCCGTTGAGAAACAATTCCACAGCGTCACAGTTGCCATACGCCCACACGTTGATGACTTGTCCTGGCGTTGACCAATTCCAATGCGGAAAGAGGTGCAGCACCGGTTTGAGGGTCCAGTTGGCCTGATAATAATAGAACAAATCCTTCGGGAAACCGCAGGTGTCCATGATGCCGAAATGCGAGCTGATGCACGGCCAGCCATACGGCGTCGGCTCGCCGCGATAATCAAAACCGGTCCAGCAGAATCC
>CAZFOA010000299.1:0-3337 GCA_964520205.1 uncultured Verrucomicrobiota bacterium
GAAGAAACGGCTACAAATTTTTTCAATCCGCTCTAGGCGCCGGCCGGCTGGTTCAGTTTGCGCAGGCGGTCCATGTTGGCCTCGATGCGCTGGAGGTATTCGTTGGGGCCGTCCGGGTAAGGATCGTTCAAAAACCGGTGCATCGCCCCGAAATCCCGGTTCAGTTTCAGTTGGACGAATTGTTCCCAAAATCCCGGCGTCTTTTTCATCAAATCGGCCGCGCTGGAATACAGCCCCACAAAATGCGTCCTGTCCCTGGAGTACTGCGCCGCTTCGGCAAATTCCGAATACAACACCGGCAGTTTGTCCACGTAATCCGCCGCGGCCATCTGCCCGAGCAAATCCGCCGTCCCCAGCGCGAAGCCGAGGTCCTTTTCCATTTCACTTTGGAAAGGAATCACGCTTAACGCCGCGTCCACGCCCGTGCAGCGGATCATGTTCTGGACGGCTTTGATGTCGTTGGGGCTGAACCCTCTTTCGCCCAGCAATTCCGCCGCAAACCCGGCGCTGCGCTCCACGTGTGTGACCGTGTATTTCGCGCCGGTGCCCCCGGTATCATCCCGCTTTTTCAGATAGCCGGTGTCGTGCAGGAGAATCGCGAGCAGACCGAGCTTATACATCCGCTGCGTGAGCGGTGGGCGCGCCCCGGCGAGGTGCCGCCCACGCAACAGCCGCGCCATGCAGAGCGTGCCCTGAAGCGTGTGCTCGAGATTGTGATACGGCGCGTCCACCGCCTGATAATCTCTGTGGTTTCCGCCAAAACACTCGATGGCCCAGCCAAAAACCCGCGGAACAAAAATGCGGTCCCCGTCGGGAAACAGGGAGAGGTATGCCGCCTGAACTTCCACCTCCACGGCTGCGGGGTCTTTCGTGACAACGGGTGGATACATTCGAGGAAAGATTTTACCGCCACCCGTTTGAAATGCACGCATTTTATGGACGCCGCCAAGGCCCCCGCCGGATTCGGCAGAAAACCGCCGGATTCAGGACAAATCTCCTCATCGTCCGTGCGTGTTGTTGAGCCTGCGGGTGAAGTTGATTCTGCGGCTATTTCGGAAGTGAGGGGAGGGGGCGGGCCGGCTAACGCAGGCGGAACGTAATGCGCGCTTTGGTCAAATCGTAAGGGGACATTTCAATGCGCACCCGGTCGCCTACGGTGAGGCGGACGAAATGCTTGCGCATTTTGCCGGAGATGTGGGCGAGGACTTCATGTTGATTGTCCAGCATGACCCGGAACATCGTGCCCGGCAGAACCGTCCTGATGATTCCTTCAAGCTCTATCGGTTCTTCACTGCTCATATAAAAAACACGGCGGCAACCGCGTTGGTCCCGGTGACGAAGCCGGAACCTTCAAACAGATCCTTTAGCCCATTCTCCGCGGTTCGCAGGGAGAGATTTTCGGCAGACGATTTTGCATTCCCTGAGGGTTGTCGCTCTGGACCCCGGTGGGGGTTTACTGCCAATCCCGGCGACCGGGTTTCGAATTATCAACGAACCGCGTCAATTTAAAATCCCCAACCCTTGACACTCGACAACCCCGTCCAAATCCAAGCGCGGGCAAAATGCACAGCCCCGCCTCTCATGGCAAGCCCATATTTCCCGAGACATCCGATTGCAATTCCGCTTGCCAACGCGGGCGGGCCTCTTAAATTCGCCGCATGGAACAGTCGCAACTGACGCAGTATGTGCCGGTGCTGATGCTGGGTTTTCTGGCCGTGGCGTTTGCCTTCGGCATGCTGATCCTGTCCGTGATTCTGGGAAAGAAAGGCCGGCAGTCGCCGATCAAGGACACCGCGTATGAATG
Source organism: uncultured Verrucomicrobiota bacterium (assembly GCA_964520205.1). Taxonomy (GTDB): domain Bacteria; phylum Verrucomicrobiota; class Verrucomicrobiia; order Limisphaerales; family BOG-1460; genus CAZFOA01. The sequence continues at coordinate 1,805 of CAZFOA010000299.1, forward strand.
CGGGATGTTACCGGTCGGCGCAGGCAGCACGCGGCTTTCCGTGAAGTTTTATCTCGTGGCGATGCTGTTTATCCTTTTCGACATCGAGGTCGTGTTTCTCTATCCGTGGGCGGTCATCTACAAGTCCATGCTGGCCGAGCCGGCGACGCGAAACCTGATTTTTGGCTCGATGATTTCCTTCCTGCTGATTTTGTTTGCGGGCTACGTTTACGCGCTCAAGAAAAGGGCGTTTGACTGGAAAAGCTGAAGCCGCGGCAATGGAGTGTCGGCGCAACGGAGCAACGCAGAACCGAAATTACAGCACTCCCGCTCCATGACTCCATCACGCCAATTCTCCTCCCATGATTAAATTCGGCACCAGCGGCTGGCGCGGCATCATCGCCCGCGATTTCACCTTCGACAACGTCCGCCTTGCGATCCAGGGGATCGCGGAGTTTCTGTCCAAAGGCAGGAGTCCAAAGTCCAAGGTTGTCATCCTGGGTTACGACACCCGGTTTCTCGGGCGCGAGTTTTCCCTGGCGGCGGCCGAGGTGCTGGCCGGCAATGGCCTGTCTCCGCTGCTCTGCAATCGCGACACTCCCACACCGGTCATCGCGCACACCATTCGCGCGCGAAAAGCCCTTGGCGGGATCAACATGACGGCGAGCCACAACCCGGCGGAATATCAGGGCCTGAAATTTTCCACCAGCAACGGCGCGCCCGCCACCCCGGACGTGACCCAACAAATCGAAGCGAACATCGCCAGGCTCGCCGCCCGAAGCTGGTCGTTCCCGGGAGTCGTGATCGGCACGTACGAATGCCGGACGATCGATCCGCAGCCCGAGTATTTCAAACAACTCCGCAAACTGGTGGACTTCGGCGCGATCAAGAAGGCAAAACTCAAAGTGGCGGTTGAGCTGATGTACGGAACCGGGCACGGTTATCTCGACAAGCTGCTCGAAGATGCCGGCGCGAAAATCACGGTGTTTCACAATGAATTAAACCCGCTGTTCGGCGGCCATCATCCGGAACCCAACGCCGCCGGCATGGCCGAGGTCAGCAAGTTCGTCCGCAGCGGCCGCGCCCAGATGGGGCTTGGGCTGGACGGCGACGCGGACCGTTTCGGGATCGTGGACAAGGACGGCACCTGGCTGACGCCCAACCAGGTGCTGGCGCTGACGCTTTATCATTTGAAGAAAAACCGCGGCTGGACCGGCGCGGTGGTGCGGACCGTGCCGACCAGCCATCAGGTGGACGCCGTCGCCGAACTGCTGGGCGTGAAAGTCCACGAAACCCCGGTCGGCTTCAAATACATCGGGGCGCTGATGGAAAGCGAACCGATCATCGTCGGCGGCGAGGAATCCGGCGGCTTGAGCGTCAAAGGCCATGTCCCGGAAAAGGACGTCATCCTTGCCTGCCTCCTGATGGCCGAACTGGTCGCCACCGAGAAGAAATCACTCGGCCAGATTCTCAAGGAACTTTCCAAGCAGATCGGCGATTTTTACACCGACCGCATCAACGTCTCGTTCGCGCCGGAGAAGAAGGACGCATTGC
>CAZFOA010000300.1:0-3329 GCA_964520205.1 uncultured Verrucomicrobiota bacterium
ACGGCACTATTTCCTCGGCCGGCTGGAGGGCGGGACGATCCCGTTCATCCGCAAATAGATCACCATCTGGCCGTAGTGATCGTAACTGTGCCAGATGACCACGTCCGCCATAAACAGCCTGCTGTGTTTCCCCCACCCGGGATCCAGTTCGTCGCCGGAGTTGGCCTCGGTCAGCGTCGCCATCGCCCGATGCGCATAGACAAACGAGTCTTTGAGATACTTGACGATCTCGTCTTTGGTTTTCAAATTCGCCGCCCCGCCCCCGCTGCTCGGGTCCAGTTCGACGGGCGGTTTCTCCCCGAGAACGACAGACGACGCCCCGTAGATGTTCCCCGCGACGTGCATCACCTGCTGGCCAAAGGTCCGGACGCCCTTGAATTCCCCATTGGTCGGGGCGAAGTCGTACTGGGCCGCCGGCATGGCCTCGGCGAGCGACACCAGATCGCGTTCGAGCATTTTGAGTTCCTCATTCTTGGTCTTTGCCACGGGCGAAAGAACGGCATCGGCACCGGTTTTCTGGACGGTGAACGCCACCGAGAATTCGGTCTTCTCCCATACCAACTTCAGCACGCCGCCGCCGGAGGGATTGGTGTCGATGGCCATGGTGAACTGGTCCACCGGCTTTTCCAGTGCCGTCCTCTTCAGTTCCACCCGCGCGAAATCCTCCTGTTCGACATACTCGGTGCCCCATTGGCCGAGATGTTTGTTGAGGATCAGTTTGGCCGTGCCGTCCTCGGCGGGCAGCGTGTAGAGCGTGTAGCCACCCGCTGGAATCGTCGTGCCGCCCATTACAATGGGCTTTTGCGTGAAGAACAGCGTGGCTTCATTGGCGCCGGTCCGCCAGACCTGGCCGTAGGGCACCAACCCGCCCCAGATTTTGCGGACCTCGCCGGTCTGGGGATTTTTGGTATAGGGACGGCTGTAAACAATGGAAAGGAAGTCCCCATCGATAAACCCTTGGGTGGATTCGTGTGGGCTGATGCGTTTTTGCTGGGCCATCGAAGGCAATGCGCTGAGGAGGGTGGCTGCGACGGTGATGAGGGTCAGTGTGAGTTTTTTCATGATATTTCAGACAGACTCCGGTTTTGTTGAGTTTATTATCTATCGATATGCCTAATGGGTTCGTTTGTCGTGGGTTGAAGTGCATTCGCGCCGGTGCTCGGCTTGTTTCGATCCTTCGGGGCATCTTCCAATAGAGCCACCAGCTCTTTGGGGTGTGACCATTGGGCATTGTGATCGCTGACCATGGAGCGCGTCGTCCAGCCGCGTTCCAATGCGCGTTGCCAGAGAAAATAGGCGCCTCCTTGCTCCGGCGTTTGATCCTGTCTGAGAAACTGAACGAAGGTGACCTGAAGGAGTTTCGTCGCCGGGTTCTTGAATGACACCGGTTCGGACCACGTCTTCAATGACTGGGGCACATCGTGGGGGATGGGTTTGTTGGCGGCGGCGGCATAAGGCATGATAAAACCGTCCTTCACCGGGGGCGCGGGGAACCTGGGGGCGGGGAAAACATCGAACATGCTTTGGCCATCGTCCGGCTCGGCTGCGTCGAGAAAAATCACATGCCGGATGCGCTCGGGCACGCGGTCCATCACGCCAGTGATGACCATCCCTCCGTAACTGTGGCCGACGAGGACCACGTCGTGCAGGTTTTCAAAGAGGATGACGTTGACGATGTCGTTGATGTGTGTGGTGAGATTGATCTCGGGACTGGCGAGATGGACCTTTTCCCCCTGACCTGTCAGCGTCGGCCGATAGACCGTGTGGCCATCCGCCGTGAGGAGCCGATCCACTTCGCGGAACGCCCAGCCGCCGCCCCATGCGCCGTGAACGATCACGTAGGTATAGTGAGGCACAACCGGCGCCGCGTCGTCCGCGCGAGCGGGAATCCAGGCAACAGCGACTGCCAAGAAGACGAGTGCCTGGCGTAGAAGATTATTGTTCATGAGTCGGTGGAGGTTGGGAGTGGTTCGAGGAGGCGTTCAAGGGAAGATTCACATCATTACTATTGAATGAAAGCATAGAATCCTGCACGCATCGGGGCGTTGCATTCGATCAGCGCATTTGTTCATTCTCCATAAGTCCCCGCTCAACATAAAAAAACCGACAACAAATGAGACCACCCGTGTCCAAAACAGGATTTGCAAAAGGGGTGAAAAGGATCTCCGTCTTTGATGAGATGAGGCTGAAACCACAACCTATCATCAATGGAGACCCAAATGATTCGCACCGGCAGTTTGTTTAGCCGGATTCTTTCTCTCTTTCAACGTTCAAATTTGCCCGCCATGTGCGGGAGCTCAATGTTAACTATCACCGGCTTGCACCACTCATTCCGTTCCGACGGGACAATTGACAGCCCTGGATTCCCTGTGCACACTTGATCTTAAATCCAAACACCATGCGCCGGGCAGCATGAAGCGTTATGAACAAATATCTCACTGAATTCATCGGCACGTTCTTCCTCGTCCTCACCGTCGGTTGCACCGTCATCCCCGGCAGGCCGGTAGTCATTCCGGCCCTGGCCATCGGCGCGTCGCTCATGGTGATGATCTACGCCGGGGGCCATGTCTCGGGCGGGCATTACAATCCCGCCGTCACCCTGGCGGTGTGGATTCGCGGGCGTTGCGACACGAAAGACGTGGCGCCTTATATGATCGCCCAGATCGCGGCGGCCTTTGTGGCGGCCTTGGCCGCCGGTTTCCTGGTCGGCGCCGGCAAACCGATGGAGATCAAGAATGTCCCCGCCGCCCTGCTCGCCGAGTTTCTGTTCACCTTCGCGCTCGCGTACGTGGTCGTGAATTCCGCCACGGCCAAGGGGACTGCGGGCAATTCATTCTACGGACTGGCCATCGGCATGACCGTGATGACCGGCGCTTTTGCCGTGGGCGGCATCTCCGGCGGCGCATTCAATCCGGCGGTCGCCATCGGCGCCGGGGTCATGAAACTGCTGAATATCTCGGATCTTTGGATTCATCTGACCGCCGACTTTGCGGGCGGAGCCGTCGCCGGCCTGACCTTCAAATTCATCAATCCGGATGACCGATAGGCCGGAGATTTCATACACCGATTGACCCGGCGACACTGCTCCGCGTGAGGACACGGGGCCTACAGCGATGAAGTCGCCGGCTTGCTGGCCGGGTCCCCTGACCCGGCGCTTGGGCGGAGGCAGCGGGGCGCGGTAACCCTGTCACGTCAAATTGCGAATTTGCCACCCAAACGAGTTTTGACTTTCTGGAAGCGAGCTTCACTCATTGCGCGTGAAATATGCGCGCAGAATTGTTTTCGGGCGCGCGATTTGTGCGATAAACCGTGTGGCATGTCCAGTGCTT
>CAZFOA010000301.1:0-3298 GCA_964520205.1 uncultured Verrucomicrobiota bacterium
ACCTGGAAGGCATCGGCGACGTAGAGGACGTCGGCTTTGCCGCGAGCCCAGCCGCAATTCGGATCGAGGCTGATGGCGCGCCGTTCATTGACGAACCGCCAGCCGACCGTGTGCGGTTCCTCGCCATGACAACAGGCGCTGAGACCCTTGGGATGCCGCGGCGTCGAACCTGTCTGGCCGATTTGGTTCAGGTGCGACAGGAAAGAAAGCACCGCCTGGCCTTCGCCGCCCTGGTCCACGAGCGATTTGCTGCTGCCCAATGAGGCGCGGGTGAGCCGGAGAAAATCGAGAATGTGCTTCTCCGCTTCCGGCACATGAGTCTGGCCGTCCGCCTGTTTCTTGGTCCAGCCGGCTCCTGCAACGAAAAGCAAGTCCGCCCCGGGCCGGATGGTTTGTGCATCCGCAGAGGGTTGGCGAATACCCGCAACCACGCTGCGCCTGGACGAATCGGGAAGGGTGACGGGGACGTTTTCGACCAGGGCCTTGCCCGGGGACCCTTGCCATGGCGGCTGGCTGCCCGGGTCGATGAGCAGGAACCAGGGCCGTTGTGCGCGTTGAAGGACGGCTTCCATCCGCTGGCGGTAATACCAGCGGCCGATGGCCACCGAGCCATTTTGAGCGCTGACGCCGGTGACGTGGGTATCCGCGCGGCCACCGACGCGTTGGGCCACACCCGCCAGGCAGCGGGCGAGGCGGGACGTAGCCGCCGCGATCACGATGGCAGGTCGCGCGGCTTTGACGAGAGCTTCTGCAGCGGCGGCGTCGGTCGCGTAGCGTGACGGGGCGAAGTCGGGACCGGTCACGCCGAGGAATTTCGCAGCGCCGCAGGAGGCGGCCTGGTCTGCCGCGGGCTGGACATTTTCGCCGAAGAATCCGGCTGCGAGAGTTGAGTCTGGCAGGGCGGCATTCAGCGCTGTGGCCACTCCGAGCGCTTCGAGCGCCGCTGTTGCGAGAGAGCCGTCGGCTTCCGTGTGGGCGAGAAAGAGAATCGTTTCCATAGTTCAATTATTTCCGTATCCAATCGACGATCTCCTGTGCGATTTGCTGCGGCGGCAGATCCTTTACGATCCTGGTTTCCCTCAATTGTTTCGGCAGCGACACATTTGTGAAACGGAGGCCTTCGCCCGCGAGCTGCACTGTCTTGGCCTTTTGCAGAGCGGGCATGAGGGTTCGCATGTTGAGCATTCCCACCTGGGGATTGTTCCTGGGTTCGGGCAGATTGCCCGTGGCCCAGCCGAGCAGGGCAGGGGGGCCGGCACAGCGCGAGATCTGATGTTTGCCGCCGTCCAGGCGTTCGAGAATCTCCATCGACCCGTCGGCTGCGACCTTCAATTCGTCCACGCCTTGAAACTGGTCGACGATGCCCAATCGTTCGCCCACAACCTGCAAGGTCACGCCGGCCCCGCGTGAGGCGGATTCCCAACCGCCAAACAACAGCAGCCTGGACCGGTCGAGGCCGGGAATCGCGGCGATGGCGTCGGCCAACGCGGCGGCGGTTTCGTAGGCATCCGTGAAGCCGCCGGCCGGACCATCGAGCGCGACGAGTTCGAAGGGCACTTTTTGCGCGACGGTCATCATCACCTGTTGGAGCTTGGTTTTCGGGCCGAGGCTCACGAGCCACACTTTGCTGCCGGGCGCGTTTTTCGCCAGATGAGCCGCTTCGTAAAGCGCATGGCTTGCCCAGGGATCGAGGACCGCCGGCAACATCATTTCATTTTTCAACGCGGGACCCGCCGGGCCAATGACGGGTTCCAAGGTCTGAAGCGGGTCGGGCACGATACTGGCGCAAACAACGATTTGGAATGCGATACTCATAAATTGAAATGGGAATGGCCGTCAACAGGAAGACAATGTGTGGCCTGTGTTTCATGAATTCCCCCTTTGCTGAGAGGCGATTCTTTCAGGAGAAGTGTTGGCATCGGCTTAACCTTTCGCGGACGGCTGGGCTGCGCCGGCGGTTCGGACGGTGGGAGGAAAATAGCGAGTGACCGTCTCGCGCACCTCGGCCAGCCATTCGGCGCGTTGCTGGGGCGTGCTGGTGACCACCACGGCGAACGTCCGTCGATGGACGTTTCGCACACCGCACAGCGGGAAGACGCATTTCTTCCACAGCAACTCCAGGGGATCGCCGAAAATCTCCCGTTCCCGTTCGTCGGGGGTGTTGGCGGTGTTGAACACGACGGCCGACCGGGACTTGAGCAAGCCGACAGGCACTCCTTCGCCGTGGTCATTGGGGACAAATCGGTAGGCGACCTCGGGCCTCAGGACGCGATCGATCCAGCCTTTCAGGATCGCGGGCGGCATCCCCCACCAGTTCGGATGCACGATGATGATGCCATCGGCGGCGGCGATCTCGCGGCAATGTTGATCCAGGGCAGCGGCCAGGACGGCGTCTTTGGCGAATTCGGCGGCCGGCAGGATCGGATCGAAATGCTCCTGGCAGAGGTCTCGAAGTCTAACCTCATGGCCGTTCTGGCGAAGGGTGGCCATCGCCGTGTTGGCGATCGCATGGTTAAAACTGCCCGGATTGGGGTGGGCGAGGATAATTGACAGGTTCATCAGTTTTCCGCCGAATGCAAACCGCCGGTTCCGGCGCGGAAAGCGATGTTCATTCGTTCCGGTTGGTTGGGGAGAGGTTGCGCGCAGTTCCAAAGGCAGGCGCCGCAATGGACACACTTCTCGCGGTCGAATGACGGGACGCCGTTTTCGCCGGGAGCGATCGCCTGGCCGCTGCACAGTTCGATGCAGATCTTGGTGCCGCATTTTCCACACAGCTCCGGATAGAGAAACACGACGTGATCCGCATATCCGGGCGGGCCCTGAACCTTGCCCCCCATAAGCAGCGCGTCCTGGTGCGAGACCAGCAAGCGGCCATCGTAGGGAATCGCCGGCCAACCGCAGCGTTGCATCAACGCGTCGTGGAGCGACACGCCTTTGATCGCGCATTCCTTCCGCAATTGTTGGATATCCCCGGGCGAGATGCGGCCCCGGTAATATTCCTCCAGCGTGGGGATGCGCTTCCAGGGCGGCGGGGGTTCGCCGCGCCAGGTGATATGCCCGCGGGTCAAACCGGCGAGGGCCATGCCGATCATGCCGCGCACGACGCCTTTCTGGAAACCATCGCGTGATTCCTCGGCGACGACCGCTTCGCGCTCCAGCCAGCTGGCGCGGCGCCGTTTCACATAAGTCTCCTCCAGGTTTTGTTTGGTGAACGGTTTTTTCTGCTGGAGCAATTCGATTACCGCCTCGGCGAGTTGCGTGCCGGTGGCCCAGGCTTCGTCCACACCGGAGCCGGTGA
>CAZFOA010000302.1:0-3249 GCA_964520205.1 uncultured Verrucomicrobiota bacterium
CGAGCATCAACATCTGCTGTTTTCCGCCGGACGCTCGATGGACGGCCCGACGGATATTCAATGTTATGTCGCGTGGCAATTCACCTTCGGCCCGGAATTTTTCCACGCGTCCGGCAACGGGTTCGGTCACCGGTGAGAGATCCCAAAGGGATTGAATCATTCAGCCGGTGTTGGCCGACTTGCCGTGCCGGAGTTGGGCGAAGCCGGGTGAACTTTACTTGGTTTGGGTATCCGTGGTCGTTGTAGTGACGGGCGCTGGCGTCGTGGTTTGTTGCGTGGTGGTGGTGGAGCTGTGCGAGGCTTTGTCAGTGCCACATCCGCTTAATGACACGAGGGCGGCGGCGGCAATGCAGGAGAGGATGAATGTTTTCATAAATGTATTTGTCGTCTGGTTTGTTGATTTACAAAACGAATTTAGGCAATCGGTTGGTTATACTCTATGGGGTGTAACCCTACCCTCTCAGGGCGGCGCAGCAACACCGCCCTGCCGTTGCGCGCAGGTGCGATGTCCGCAAAACAAAAGGCCGGAAACATTCTCACATTCCCGACCCGTGTCATTTGGCAAAAGACCTCTATGTCATCAGAGAGCACCACCGTCCGGCCATCGGCCGGGCTTTCCGTCCCTCAATGGCTTGTTGGGTTCAGATTTACGAAACAAGCGCTATCGTCCCACCATCGGTCGGTCCTTCCATCCTTCTTGAATCCCAGGTTGTTCGTTATCATCTCGCCACTCCTAAGTTTGATCACGTAGGGGACAAACCGTCCGGGATAATCCTTGGCAGTAAAAGACTCACCGATGCTGACGAGTTCAAGCCCGCCAAATGTTTTCTTGGTTCGGTCGTCAATCGTCATTCTCCGGAATTTTTCAGCTTCAGTCCAGTCCTGGCGTCCGAGGGCTTCGATATAGGCGCGGGCAGCCTGCTCCGCGGTCATGGACGCGTATTTTTCGTTGTCGGGCAGCTTCTGCATTTCGTTTTGGAACAAGCTCACATCAGGCGGCAGCTCGATTTGGAACAAGGAAGGATTGAAGGACTGGTTATAGTCAATCTGATCCAGTTCAAAAATCAACTTGTCTCCCGCCGCAGCCTGAAGATAAATCTTCACCGATTCCAGCAATCCGCTTTGGTCGTCGAAGACATATATCCGGCGGGTGTCGGCGGCGTCGAAGAAGCGGTTGTTGAGGTAATCGTTATCCGGCCTGCCGGATTTGGCTTCGATGGTGACAACATCTTTCAGCCGGCCATCGTCCGCGCGTCCTGTCTCGTGGCTGAGTTTCCAGCCTTTGGCGATGGCATTGTTGAGTTCGTTGGTGATTGTATTGCTCAGGTTGGCGGTCGGATTGGCGATCTGGTGCAGCCAATCCTTGTTAAACGGGTTTCTCGGCCCCATTGGTCCTTTCGCCGCGATGTTGGCGGTGTTGAGGAACATGACGAAGGATTGCCCGTCCCAGACAGCGACGCGTCCGGGTTTTTCGTACCGCCATTTCGGCTCCGGTTCGAACTGTTTCCACAGTTCGATGGTACAAAACCCGGCGTCGGGATCGATAGAATCGAAGTTGGCGACCGGGCCAGCGCGCAACTGGCCGCGCAAGTGAATGCTGGTGAGTCTGGCCACGGCCTGGGCGCCTTTGGTCATGACTTCAGCGGCGGTGGCTTGTGCCTTGGGAAAAGCCAGGAGAACAACCAGAACAATGGCGGCAGCACCGGCGGCAGCGCTTAGCCCGAATCCCCAACGATGCTGCGATAGTTTGCTTATAAGTGTGTTCCTTTCGTATGGCGTTTGCTCTTGATGAGCCCGGGTGCTGGACATTTTGACACTCGCTTGGTTTCTGGGATCCAGCTGTTCTTCGAGGCGGGCGGCAGATCCGTATGCAGCCAGCCACTCTCCTTTCAGATGCCGCAGTCCCCGTCCGCGTGCAGAAGTATCAGGTCGGGCAGCTCGGTTGAAGCCGGCTCGTATGAGTCGTGCCAGGTTCTCTTCGTCGCGAATTTCTTTATCATTCATAACACCACCTCCGGTTGGCCTGCCAGGGCCAGGCGAAATGCTTCTCTGGCCCGTGAAAGCACCGACTCCGTGGCCTTATAGCTCTTGCCCAGCAACTGGGCCACGTTGTCCACGCTTTGGCCGTCGGCATAACGCGCGACCAAGGCTGTACGATAGTCCAACGGCAATTGCCCCAGGACCTCGACGACACGCAAACACGTGGCTTGTTGCCGGACGATTTCGTCGGGCAATGGACCGTTATCCATGAGATTGATCAGGTCCTCCGGCGGGACCAAAGAAAGGTTCAGCGTAGTGCGGCTCTGGCGTCGGCTGTGATCTGCGATCTTGTGCCGGGCGATGCTGCAGAGCCACGTAAAGAAGCGACTCTGACCGCGGTACGTGGGCAGGGATCGGAGGGCCGCCGAGAGCGTATCTTGCCAAACTTCTTCCGTCTCCTCGGGTCGCGCTCCCTCCAAGCGATGGTAAATAAAGGCAAACAATGGATCAGCGTAACGTTCGTAGAGCGCATTCAACGCGTCCTCGTCTCCGCTGGTCACGCACCGTGCCAAGGCCAGTTCATCCGCTGTTTCCGAGGTCATTCTTTGTGTTTCCCAGTTTTGGATGACGGCAGTCATGTTCTCATTAAGGTTAGTCGTTGAAAAGGATGAGAATCCTTCGCGAGGTCCGGCCTGTTGTTGAATTCATCGTTGGTCTGGACAACGGAATGACAACGCAGTTGATTTTGCGGATGCAGCCGGTGGCCAATGCCAGGTCGTATGAAGTGCAGACCAAGAACGGCGGTGGCTGGACGCCGGCGGGCGTGTTCGCGCAGACGCGCGGGATCGTGCTGCCGGGCTTGACGCCGGGGCAGGTCTATTCCGTGCAGGCGCGCGCGATTGGCGGCAGCACGGGCCACAGCGATTGGAGCGAACCGGTCATGTGGCGTTTCTACAATGGAACGCGTTCAGAACCGCGTTCAGCCGATTGTTTGAAGGATGACGGATTAAATGTAGACGATTGGCAAACAGCCCATGCTTGTTTTGTTTAGACTCTTGGTTAAAACTTCCTCCCTCATGGGAGTAGCGGCGTCTCGGCAGAGCGGCGCAATCGGCGTTTCACGATGCCTTGCTGGCGGCGGCGCAGGGCGGCACGCAGTTGACGGCCACCAAGAATGAGAAATCCTGGGCGAGCACATTGCGAAGAAACTGATGTAGGGTAACACCCCATATCATTCTCCAGCCCAGCACGTATCTTGTCGGCATGAAG
>CAZFOA010000303.1:0-3229 GCA_964520205.1 uncultured Verrucomicrobiota bacterium
CCCCCCAACGGCACTGCCAAGAATTGCTTTTCAAAGAAGAGCGATTCGGATAATGCTGGTTCATGCCTGAGCCGCTGCATAAGGGAGAAAAAGTCTTCCGGGGGATTCCCGTTTCGGCGGGCATTTGCCGGGGGAAAATTGTGGTGTTCAGCAAAGCGCAGCACACCTTCGACAGGCGTTCGCTCACCGATGCCGAGTTGCCCGAGGAAGTCAACCGGCTGGAACGGGCGCTGGTCCAGACCCGGCAGGAAATCCTCGAGGTGCAACACAAAGTCAGCTCCGCCATGGGCGCCGCCGAAGGCAGCATCTTCGACGCCCATATGCTGGTGCTCGAAGACCGCACCTTGATCGACGAGGTCGTGCGCCTCATCACCGGCGAAAAAATCAACGCGGAACATGCCTTCCACCGGGTTGCCGAACGGTATGCCACCACACTCGCGGCCATCGAGGATGATTACTTGCGCGAGCGCGCCACGGACATGCGCGACGTCACCACGCGGGTCATGAACAATCTGTCGGGCCAACAGAATGAATTGGACCTCCGGCATCTGGCGGAACCCTGCATCATCATCAGCCACGACCTGACACCGTCCAATACCGCGCAAATGGATCGGAGCAAGGTGCTGGGATTCGCGACGGATATCGGCAGCAAAACCTCGCACACCGCCATCATGGCCCGGTCCCTGCGCCTGCCGGCCGTGGTCGGTTTGAAAAGCGCCAGCGAGGAAATGCAGACCGGCCAATACGCCCTGCTCGATGGCTTTAACGGGATCATCATCGTCAATCCCACCGACCAAACACTGTTCGAATACGGCCAGCTCATCCGCAAACAGGTCACCTTGGAGGAAAAACTCCGCGACGCACTTTCCAAACCCGCCGTAACGCTGGACGGCCACCGGATTTTCCTGTCAGCCAATATCGAGCAAGCCGACGACACCCAGGCGGTCCTGGCGAGCGGCGCGGAAGGAGTCGGCCTGTTCCGCACCGAATACCTCTATATCAGCCAGGATCATCTGCCCAGCGAGGAGGAACAATACCAGGCTTACCGGCGGGTCGCCGCAGCGCTAAAACCGCACTCGGTGGTCATCCGCACTTTCGACCTGGGCGGTGACAAATTCCTTTCGCACCTGGAAGTGCCCACGGAAATGAACCCGTTTCTGGGCTGGCGCGCGATCCGGTTTTGCCTCCAGGAACGGGACATCTTCCGCAACCAGCTTCGCGCCATCCTCCGCGCCAGCGCCGAAGGCAACGTCAAAATGATGTACCCGATGATTTCCGGCCTGGAGGAATTGACCCAGGCCAACTCGCTCGTCGAGGAATACAAGGCGGAACTGCGGAAGGAAGGCGTGCCGTTTGATGAGCAAATGGAAATCGGCGCAATGATTGAAATTCCCTCGGCGGCGCTGATCGCCGACGCCCTCGCCAAACGCGTCAAGTTCTTCAGCATCGGCACGAACGACTTGATCCAGTACTCGCTCGCCGTGGACCGGATGAACGAGAAGATCGCGCATCTTTACCAGCCCACCCACCCGGCCATCATCCGCCTGATCAAAACCACCGTGGACGCCGCCCGCCGGCACAATATCCGGGTCGCCGTCTGTGGTGAGATGGCCAGCGAGCCCGTTTTCGCTCCGCTGCTCCTCGGACTGGGAGTGGACGAACTGAGCGCCGCGCCACCGCTCCTGCCGCAAATAAAGTTCATGCTGCGCCGGCTTAAAATAACGGAAACGCAGGCCCTCGCCGAATTCGCCCTGCAATGCGAGTCCGGCGCGGAAATCTTCGCCCGCTGCCAGGAATTGGCGCGCCAATCCGCGCCGAGTCTCTTCGAGAACAACCCGTGATCCGCCCGCGCGCCCCCACGCGGCACCGCGCTGGTTTCTTCGACGATTACGCTCCGAACTTGTCGAACATCCTCGCGTTCGCCTGCATGAGGCGGATCAGATATTTGGATTCGATAACCCCGAGCGAACCGAGGTTGGCGCCGGTCTCGGTGAAACGTTCGAGTTTGTCGGATCCGGAAACGGCCGAGTGCAACAATACCGGCTGCGGATGCCACGAATGGCCCTTCAGCGCGCACGGTGTCGAGTGGTCGCCCGTGATCGCCAGCACGTCCGGCTTCTTCTTCAACAATACCGGCAGCGCAGCGTCCAATTCCTCAATCGCCTTTTTCTTCGCCATAAAATTGCCGTCCTCGCCGTATTTGTCGGTGTATTTGAAATGGATGAAAAAGAAATCGAAGTTGGCGTATTCGGCCAGGTAACGCTCGAACTGCTCTTCGATGGTCTGCGGTCCTTCAATCTTTTTCATGCCGACGAGTTGCGCCAGGCCTTTATACATTGGATAGACAGCCAGGGCGGCGGGTTTGAGCAGATACCGTTCTTCGAACAGCGGAATGTGCGGCTGGTGCGCGATGCCGCGCATGAGAAACCCGTTGGCCGGCTTCTCGTTGCCGATGACCGGCAGCGCCGCCTTGTAAAACTCCGCAATCAGCCCGGCCATCTTCACCTGCCCGGAATTCGCCGGATCGCGCGGCTTGACTACCGGAATCGGCAGCCCTTCGCGATTCGGATCGGCATCGGTCAACGGGCCTTCGAGCCCTTTGCCCCGGAATATAACAACAAAACGATGCTCCTTGCCCGCTTTGATGATCACTTGCGTGTCGCCGAGCGTTTTGATTTTCGCCGACAACAGCGCGCATAGCTTCTCGCAGGTCGCAGTCGGAATGCGCCCCGCCCGGCGATCGGTGACGATGCCTTTGGCGTCCACCGTGGCGAAGTTGGCGCGGGCGCAAACGTCGCCCGGCTTGAGTTCGACACCGAGACCGAGCGCTTCGATGACGCCGCGACCAACCTGGAATTCCAGCGGGTCGTAGCCGAACAGGCCGAGATGCCCCGGCCCGCTGCCCGGGGTGATGCCCGGCGCGACCGGAATCATGCGGCCTTGCGCGGATTCTTTGGAGAGCATATCCAGGTTGGGCGTGGTGGCCGCTTCAAGCGGCGTGAGGTGGCCTTGCTCCCGCGTCGCGATGTCGCCGAGACCGTCGAGCACGAGGAGTACAAGTTTCGCCTTGGTTTTTAATGTCAGTTCCGAATAAAGAGCGTCCAGATTCATAAGATCAATTCATGCCTTCTACAGACAATAGACCCGCGGGCAGCGGTTATCGCCACCCTTCAATCGTGTGATTCTGTGACCAAGGCGCCGGCAGCGTCAACGGGAATTCTTGAACGAA
>CAZFOA010000304.1:0-3228 GCA_964520205.1 uncultured Verrucomicrobiota bacterium
AAGGCTATCGGGGGTTCGAATCCCCCTCTCTCCGCCAGTTTGTAACTGCCTTACTGGCAGCTACAGGTGTCCTTTTCCACCTCCTTAGTGTGCCGCAGTGTAACCTGCTATATCCTAATATTTTATGGTGTAATAGTTTGCAACTACAACCTATTGGGAATCCTGTTAAAGGTTCAAATTCCATTCTCCCTGCAAACTCTCAATTTCTCGCAGTGTCCTAATTTGTATTCAAATGGGGTCACCTTCGGCCCTTGCTCCGTGCCTTGAGTCTTGTTGCTTTAATATCATGATTGCGAGTGGCAGGGTTTCGAATCAGGCGGCGGCCCGCGCTGTTACCACGCCGGAAAAATTTTACCTTGAACTGACTGTGGATGGGCGGGAGACTTCGATTCTTTCAACATGCAGATTCTGGTCCGTTATTTGCAGAGATTGCCGAAACAGTCTCGCGCTGTGTTGCAGACGTGCCTGTACGGCTTGGGCGCCGGAGGGTCGGCGGTGTTTTTTCAATTGGGTATAAACTGGCTCTACCGACTGGGATTGGTCGGGCTTTCCCATCAATCAACGTCCATCTTCCTCATCGGCAGCCTAGCCATTATCGTCAGCTCATCCCTGTTGGTGGGCTGGCTGTTGAACTCGTTTTGCCGCGAGGCGGCCGGGAGCGGTATTCCGCAGCTCAAGCTTGCCTTCTGGAAGGATTTTGGGACGGTGCCGTGGCGCGTGGCGTGGGTGAAATGTGTCGCCGGCATTGTCAGCATCGGCGGCGGCCAGAGCCTCGGACGCGAAGGGCCCAGCGTGCAACTGGCAGGCGCGGTCAGCTCGAATCTGGCCGGCTTGGCCGGCGAAGCGAAACAGAACCGGCGGCTGGCGGCGGCGGCTGGAGCAGCAGCGGGTTTGGCGGCGGCCTTTAACACCCCGCTGGCGGCCACGACGTTCGTGCTGGAAGAAATCATCGGCGACCTGAACAGCCGGTTGCTTGGCGGCGTGCTGCTTGCATCGGTGCTGGGCGCGCTGGTAGTGCATGGCGTCATCGGCAAGCAACCTTCCTTTACCCTCACCGGCGTGGATGCGTCTTCGTGGGTGGGTTACTTGTTGACCCCCGTGGTTGCCGCCCTGGCGGCCTTGGTGGGCGTGTATTTCCAAAAAGCGTCGCTGGGACTGCGCGGGCGGATGAAGTCAACACGTCGGGTTCCCGGCTGGCTGCTGCCGCTCGCGGGTGGGCTGATCACGTGGGGACTGGGCGTGGCGGTGTTCGAGCAGACACATCGGCTGGGCGTATTCAGCCTGGGTTACGACGACTTGTCCAGCGCCCTGGCTGGCGACATCGGCTGGCAACTTGCGGTGATGCTGTTGGTCGCCAAGTTCGTCGCCACGTTTACCTGTTACGGTTTTGGGGGGTGCGGCGGGATTTTTTCGCCCACGTTGTTTTTTGGCGGCATGACGGGCGTCGCACTGGCGGGGCTGGTGGGACTGGAATGGCCGATGGCGCGGGCCGACGTGCTGACGCTGGCGGTGGTGGGAATGAGCGCTTGTCTCGGCGCGGTGGTGGGGGCGCCGGTCACGGGCATTCTCATCGTCTTTGAAATGACGCATGAGTTTGCGCTGGTGCCAGTGCTCATGATCGGGGCGCTGGTGAGCCAAGCCGTGAGCCGCAAGATGAACCGGGAGAATTTTTACGACGCGCTCCTGACTCAGGACGGCCACCATATTGAACACGTGCGTCCGCCGCGCGATTTGCAGAGCTGGCAGCAATTGCCGGTCTCGGCGATAGCAAATTTTCGGCCGGTGATCATTCACGACCTGGCCTCGGGCAAACTGCAGGACGTCCTGAAGTCAAATCCCTATCAGCGTTACCCCGTAGTGCAAGAGGACAAACTGAAGGGCATTCTCACGCGCCGGGAAGCCGAGGCGGCCCTGCGCGAGAATCGCGCCCCCAAACTGGAAGGCGCAGCGATCTGCCTGCCGCATCAGACGGTCCGCAAGCTTCAGGAACTGCTGGTTGAGTCACCCAGCAACTTCGTCGTTCTGGTGGATGCCGATGGCGGGAAAGTTCTCGGTGTCATAACTCTGCACGACCTGTTGCGGGCGGAAGTCGAGAAGGCCGGAAGCGGCGACTTGTGAACGAGTGGTTGGGCAATCCCCGCCGCGAGCGCGAAAGGCACGGTCTCTGCGTAGCTGACTTATTTTGCCTCTACGCTGAGAGCTTCGAATCCGGAGATGACATCGAACAATTCTTCGTCGATTCCAGTCTGACGCAAACGATGGAAAGTACCGTGGAGATTCTCCAGCAAATCGTCGATGTTCTTATCGGCGCGTTCCATCGCCGCCAGGCGGCTCGCGTTCTCGCTCGCGAGGGATTCGGCGCACGCCCGGAAGAGCGAGATGAAAAGGTATTCCCGGATCAATGCGCGAAGAGTCCCGGTGCCGCTGCTCATGACCTCGGGCAGGCTCTTGGTCGGCCAGGGGACATTGGCCAGACCTTGCTGCCATTGGGCGTCGAGCGGCAACAACCGCTGGCTGACCGGTTCGTAGAGTGCGCCGGACTGGGGACGGTTGTGGAAAACATAGAGACGCGCATACTCTCCTTTAGCCCGGTGCGCTTCGCTTTCGATTTGAATCTGTCCGACAAGCGGGGTGATGGCCTTGACGGAATTCGGCACGGTGAAAAGTCCGATCAGCGGCAGGCCCGCGTCCGTCAGCCGCGCATGAACGCGTTCACCCACGGCCCAGACTTGGGGTTTGCCGGGCAGAGCGGCGAGTGTCTTGATCGCATAATCGGCTACCACGTCATTAAACTGGCCTACCAGTCCCTGATCTGAACCGAACACGACCGCGCCAATCGCACCTGCATCGGTTTGTCCCTTCCGTTCGACCCTCAAGGCCGCCGGCTCGATTTCCCGAAAGCACGCGCCCAATCCGAGTTCCACGGTCCGGTAGTAGTCCGCCAACGCGCGCACCGATTTCTCATATTGGCCGATACTCGAGGCGGCGACGGCTTTCATCGTGCGGACGACGGATTGGAGATCGCCGGCGCTGCTGATCTTCCGGCGCAAGCTTACCGTGGTGTCACTCATGACTTCTCCTTGGCCTGCGGCTTGGATTCGGGTTCAGTCTTCGGCTCGGCTTTGGCTTCCGGTTTGGGTTGGAACGGCGCGAGTGATTTGCGGGCGATTTCGATAATCGTTTTGCGATCCTCATCGCTCAGTTTGTTGGCGGTTTCAAATCGCGCGC
>CAZFOA010000305.1:0-3217 GCA_964520205.1 uncultured Verrucomicrobiota bacterium
CGTTGGGCCGCATTTTGAACCCGGACGGGAACAGTTCCCGCCCGGGTTTTTCGTCTAGAACCGCGCGCCGCCGCACGCCGCAAACGGGGGGATGTTGAGGTTCCGCTTGCCTGCGACCAAATCTTAGGATTAGCTTACCCGCGATGCCCAAAGTTCTGTTGGTTGATGACGAGCTGACGATGGTGCAGACGGTCAGCGAACTTCTCCGTCAGGAGGGGCACGAAGTTTTTCCATTTACCAACGGGACGGCGGCGCTTGCCGCACTCACCACCCACTCGCCGGAACTGGTCATCACCGATCTCTACCTGGACAAGACACGCGCTCACGGATTGGAAATCCTCCAAAAGGCCCGCGCCCTCAATCCCCCCGCCCTGGTCATCGTCATCACCGGCTTCGGCTCCATCGAGACGGCAGTCGAAGCCATGAAATGCGGCGCTTTCGATTATCTGGAAAAACCGTTCAAGGTGGACGAACTCAGGCTTTGCGTGCAGCGCGCGCTGACCTACAACGCGGCCATTTGCGAGACGGTCTATCTCCGGAAGCAACTCAAGAAAAAATATCATTTCAGCCAGATTATTGGCAGCGCTCCGAACATGCAGGAAGTGTTCAAATTAATCGAGCGCGTGGCGGATACCGACAGCACCATCCTGGTCCTGGGAGAAAGCGGCACCGGCAAGGAATTGGTCGCGCGGGCCCTGCATTTCAACAGCCGCCGCCAATACGCCCCGTTCGTGCCGATCAATTGCAGTGCCTTGCCGGAAAACCTGCTCGAATCGGAACTGTTCGGCCATCGCCGCGGCGCCTTTACCGGCGCCATCAATGACAAAAAGGGACTGTTTCAAGAAGCCGACGGCGGAACCATTTTTCTCGATGAAGTCGGTTCCATGTCCCCGATGCTCCAGAGCCGTCTGTTGCGCGTCCTGCAGGAACGCGAGATCCGGCGCGTGGGGGATAACACCCCCATTTTCGTGGACGTGCGCGTGGTGGCGGCCTCGAATGAACCGCTGGAAAAACGAATCAAGGAAGGCACCTTCCGCGAAGACCTTTATTATCGGTTGAATGTCATCGCCATTCCCATGCCTCCGCTTCGCGAGCGACGGGATGACATCCCGCTGCTGGTGGCCCACTTCCTGAAAAGCAAAGGCGGCTCGCGCAGCGGACGGCCATTTCAGATCACCCGCCAGACGATGGAGATTTTGTGCGCCTACGATTGGCCCGGCAATGTGCGCGAGTTGGAAAACGCCATCGAACGGGCGGTGACCCTGTGTGAGGGAGAAACGGTCCGGGTCCGCGATCTGCCTCCCCGCCTGAGACAGGATGCAAACCTGCTCGCATCCGACGAAGAACCCCAGGAAGCCGCGCCTTTGCCCAATGTCCCCGAAGCCGCACTCTATCCGCTCCAAAAGGATTCCCAACCCGCCGAGCGCAACGATGCGCCCCGGAAATCCAGTGAAACCTTCGGCTCATTGAAAGCTTTCCTGCGCGACCAGGAGGTGGTCCATCTGAACCGCGCTCTGGAATTGTCCGGCGGTGACAAGGAAAAAGCCGCTCTCCTGCTGGGGGTCAGCCTGGCCACCTTGTACCGGAAACTTGCCGGCGAAGACCGTGAGCTGTGACCCGGCGGCAGAAGCGCCCACATTTTTATTTTCTTTCCGCCGCGCTGCCCCTATTATTTCCCGCGGATACATGCAGTGCGGTCCGCTGAATTCGAAAACTGACAACTATGCCACTCACTCACACACGGGAGCTCTTCGCCAAAGCCCTCAAGGGGAAATATGCGCTGGGAGCGTTTAATGTGAACAACATGGAACTCTTGCAAGCCATTGTCGAAGCTTGCGAGGAGGAGAAGGCTCCGGTCATGCTCCAGATTTCCAAAGGAGCCCGCCAATACGCCAATCCCGTTTACCTCAAGAAGCTCATCGAGGCGGCCGTCAGCCTTTCCAATATCCCCATCGCCGTTCACCTGGACCACGGCGACACTTTTGACCTCTGCAAAGACTGCATTGATGAAGGGTTCACCAGCGTCATGATCGACGCCAGCCACGAAGCTTTCGAGAAAAACGTCGAGATCTGCCGGAAAGTCGTCGAATATGCCCACAAACATGATTGCGTCGTCGAGGGGGAACTCGGCCATCTCGTCGGCGCCCAATTCGACGAAGGCGAAGAAGGCGGCAGCTATTCCAAGACCGGCCACTATACCCACCCGGAAGAGGCGGTGAAATTCGTGAAGGAATCGGGCGTGGACTCCCTCGCGGTGGCCATCGGCAATTCGCACGGCGCTTATAAATTCAAGGGCGAACAACACCTCGACCTCGAACGCTTGAAAGCCATCAAGAAAACGCTGATGGACGCCGGTCTCGGCGACTATCCCCTCGTGCTTCACGGCGCCTCCAGTGTTCCGAAAGAGCTGGTTGAAGAAATCAACAAATTCGGCGGCAAATTGGGTGCCGATGCCGCCGGCGTTTCGGAAGCCGACATTGAAATCGCCCGGCGCACCGGCTGCACCAAGGTCAACATCGACACCGACCTTCGTCTGGCCATGACCGCCGCCATTCGCAAAGCCCTCTTTGAGAATCCCAAGGAATTCGATCCCCGTAAATTCCTCGGCCCGGCGCGCACCGGGGTCAAAGAACTGGTCCGACACAAGGTCAGGAACGTCCTTTGTTGCGCCGGACACGCTTTTGATTAACCTCAACACCCCGCCCGGGGCTCCGACCGCTGAATCGCCCGGATCCAGCCCAAGCGCTCGCGCCAATTACCGGCTCGATCCCTTGCTGACGACAATCGAAGGCGGGTCCGTCAACGCTCTGCCGCCTTTTGCGGCTCCGGACCTGGCGCGTTTCTGACGCAATGCTTCGGCTACAATCGCCTGCACCGCCGCCACCTCACCGGCGTCGTCCAATCCATCCACCACGCTCAGACACGAAGCGCACACGTGAGGATTGAGCGAAAGCATGCGGCTATCGTCAACCATCGGCTCACCACAACAAATGCAAATACGAGGATACACTTATCCTAATAGCTCATAACTCAGCCGTCATTGCAACTGAAATTTATTCGCAAGGCGCCGCCATGCCGTTGGGAGAGTGGCACAAAGGCTGACCAAGGATAAAAATGTCACGGCGGATGATGTCACGGCGGATGTGAAGTCGTGCCAGGGCGGCGCGTTTTTGCGTTGATAGACGACGGCTGGTTCGTATATTGAAGCAAGGAAGGA
>CAZFOA010000306.1:0-3213 GCA_964520205.1 uncultured Verrucomicrobiota bacterium
CCTGACCCGGCGCTCGGGGTGAAAAATGCGCAGGCTACTGTGTGGGCGCGGCGGCTTCCTTCGGCAGGCGCACGACGAATTCCGAGCCTGCGTTGACCTGGCTCGAGACGGTGATTTTGCCGCCATGCGCTTCGACGACGGCTTTAACCAGGCTCAACCCGAGGCCCAAGCCCCGCTGGGACCGGCTCTTGTCGCCACGATACAGGCGCCCCCAGATTTTGTCCTGCTCCCCGGCGGGGATGCCGATGCCGGAATCGCGGAAAATGGCCACGACCCCGCCCGGTTCGTCGCGCACCAGGATGGTTACGTTGCCGTCTTTGGGCGTGTATTTGATCGCGTTATCCAGGAGATTTCCGAAGACTTGGCGAATGCGGGTGCGGTCCACCAGGGCTTCGCACGGCGCGGGCAGCTCCAGGTGAACGGCGATCTTCCCTTCCTCCGCCACGTACTCATACAGATCGACGACTTCGCGGGCGAGTTGACAGAGGTCCGTGGGCTCGCGTTGGAGTCTCATCATGCCGGCCTCGGCTTCGGTGATGTCCATGAGCGTGTTGAGCATGTTGAGCACGCGCTCGGATTCCTCCATGCAATCGGCGAGAGCCTCGCGGGCGGCGCCCGGCTCGGCGCCGGACTGCAGCGCCACCTCCGCCACCCCGCGCAGGCGCGCCAGCGGCGTGCGCAAATCGTGCGCGACGTTGTCGAGCGACTCGCGCATGGCGCGGAGCAGGGCTTCGTTCTTGTCAAGCAACCCGTTGAACAGGCGCACGAGTTCGTCCAACTCGTCGTCCGAATCGCGGACGGGGACGCGGGCGTCGAACTGGCCGGTGCGGATGATCGAGCGGGCGGTGGAGACGATCTGGCGGATGGGTTGGGTGGCGCGATGCGCGGCGAAGGCGCCGGCGACGAAGCCGAAGAGAACGGTTGCGCTGCCGATGACGAGGAAACTCCGGCGAACCGGGTTCAACAAGGCCTCCCGGCTGTCGGTGCTGCGCCCCAACTGCAACAGGGATCCGTCGGGCAGAACGGCCGACGCGAGGGCAAAGTCCTTTTCTTCGGTGCCGGGGATGCGGATGACGCCGACCTGGTGGCGGTAGTTTTCCCAGCCGCTGGGCACGTCGCGGAAGGTGATCCAATCTTCGGGCGCGCTGAGGAAGGCAACGTGGTTAAACACATTCACCAGGCGAACGAAAAGCGTCCTTTGGAATTGCGGCGGTTGGGTTTGCACCCAGCTGCGCAGCGCGCCGCCCCCGCCGCCCTCATAAACGGCTGCCGCTTCTTTCAGCCGGGACTCGAGCACTTCGGAGTCCTTGTGGCTGATGGCGGCGGCGAGCAGGTAATAGGCAATCGCCAGGAGCGCGACGCTGCTCGCGGCGAAAATGAGCGCGTACCAGAGGCTGAGCCGGACCGCAATGTTCCGGCGCAACGGTTCAAGCCGGTCGGAGAACATAGCCAACTCCACGGAGGGTGTGGATCATCGCCTTTTCCTTGTCCACTTTGGCGCGCAAACGGTGCATGAGCACGTCCACCACATTCGTCTGCGGATCGAAGCTGTAATCGAAAATGTGTTCCAGAATCATCGTTTTGGTTACCGGCCGATGGGGGTGGCGCATGAGATATTCGAGCAGGGCGAACTCGCGCGGCTGCAGGTCGATGGTTTCGCCCCCGCGCTGCACTTCACGGGTCAGCAATTCCAGGGTCAGATCGCCGACGCTGAGGCGGGTTGGCTCCGGGGCATGCGTGGCCCGCCGGATGAGAGCCTGGACCCGCGCCAGCAGTTCCGAGAAGGCAAACGGTTTGGTCAGGTAATCATCGCCACCAGCCTGGAGGCCTCGCACCCGGTCGTCCACCGTCGCCCTGGCGCTGAGGATCAGCACGGGCAACTGACTGCCTTTGGCGCGGAGCCGTTGAATCAAGCTCAGACCGTCGAGCACGGGAAGCATGAGATCCACCACCGCGACATCGTAGGTAAACGTCTGCGCTTTGGTCAGCCCGGTCTCGCCATCGATGGCATGGTCCACCGCGTAACCACTCTGCTTCAACCCGTTGATGACAAAGGAAGCGATCTTCTTGTCATCCTCGATGACCAGGATGCGCATATCATCAAGCATAGAGGAATCAGCGGAGGGTGGATAGTTGATAGTTCACGGGGACGGCTGGAGTCTCGACTCTTCCATCGCTCCGGTCCTTGCTTGAAACAAGGGGAGTATTGGTGTCGTGGGAACGTTGGCTTATGGGCAGCCCGCATTCGACTTTTTCAAATGGATCGGGACTCTGAACCGGTTTCGGAACCAACATTCAACGTCCAACATTCAACACCGAACTCCCAAGGCTCCAGTCCGCTTGATGCCTCATGTTCGAAGTTGAGCGTTCAATGTTGAATGTTGAATGTTCGGTTCTTGGGTGGCCTCGATGAGCGCCGTCCCGCGCCGCAGCGGATCGGCGCGGGAGGGCGGGGCACGGCGGAAGATCAGCCGGCTTTGCTCTCGTCCACCACCACGAAGTGACTGCCACCATTTCGCCAGACTCGGAGCAGGGTGATCTTGTCTTTGGGATGCTCGGTCAGACGCACCGCCTCTTCGGAGTTGCTGACCGGATTGCGATTGATTTCCTGGATCACATCGCCGGGTTTAAGCCCCGCTTCGGCGGCGGCTGAGTCCGGGTCGACTTCGGTCACCACCGCCCCTTTCAAGTTGCCGGGGATTTCAAACTGTTGCCGGGCCTGATCGTCCAGGTTGGCGACGCCCACGCCGTTGAGGGTGCCGGTGTCCTGGTTGCGGGTGTCCGTCTTGGCGAGGGTCTCGCTTCCGGGCAATTCCTTGACGTTGACTTCGAGGCTTTTCATTGCGCCGTCGTGCCAGACTTTCACGGGCACGGCATGGCCGGGCCGGGTGCCGGCTACCTCCAGTTTCAGGCGGCGGCTGTCGGCGACCGGCTTGCCGTTGAACTCGACGATGATGTCGCCGCTCTGGAGGCCGGCTTTTTCGGCCGGACTTTTCGGCGTCACATCGGCCACGAGCGCGCCGGTGTTGTCCTTGAGTTTAAACTCTTTTGCCAGCGCCGGCGTGACATCCTGGATCATGACACCCAGGAAACCGCGCGTGACATGGCCGTCTTTGACGAGGCTTTCCATCACCCCGCGGGCCAGGTTGACCGGGATGGCGAAGCCGATGCCCTGGTTGCCGCCGCTGCGGCTGAGGATGGCGGTGTTGATGC
>CAZFOA010000307.1:0-3206 GCA_964520205.1 uncultured Verrucomicrobiota bacterium
CGGGCCTCAAAACCCCGGAGGATGAAGCCTTGCAACAAAACCCGAAGTTCTGGGAGATGATTGAGGCGGCCAAAACAGCAGCGGAAAGCTGAGGCGTGGGTTCGGAGGCCGGAGGTGGCAGAGGGTTTCCGGCCAAGTTGAAGACTGGAATGGTTAATCGATTTCGCATCACGGCACGAGGCCTTGCGCTCCTGTTGGTAATGACGGCCGTTGCCGGCTCTTTGGGTTTGTTCTGGTGGCAGAGCACCCGGAGCGCTGAAATCAGTTTCCTGCCAGCATTGAATCCGTCCGATTGGATCCTCTATCCTACCGCCGCCGCTGGGGGCACCCGACCGCGCCTGGAACTTGGGACAGCGTTCCAGAGTTCGTTCCACCTCGACAAGGCTCCGGAGCATGCCTTGCTCCGACTTGCCGGATTTCATCGTTACTCACTGTTCATCAATGATCTCCCGGTCAACATGCCGCGCGCCCGCGGACAAAACTGGAAGCAGCCCGACCTGTTCGAGGTAGCCGGACAATTGCGGGCCGGCGAAAATGGGATCGTTGTCACGGTTTTCAACTCCAACGGGCCGCCGGCTTTATGGCTCGATCTTGAGGCGGACGGATTCCGCCTGACCAGCAATGAGTCCTGGATGGCTTCGTACGCAGGTGCCAACTGGCGCGCGGCGCAGCTCGCCAAGGTTCCAAAGCAGAGCCCGCTGGACGGCGCGTTTCAAGGAGATGCGCCACTCCTTGGCCGCTGTCTGCAAGAGCGGTGGTGGATGCTGCTGCTGTTTGCGGGACTCAGCGCCGCAGTTTACCCGGTTGTCAACCGGTCTCGGCCACCTCATGGGGTCGCCGACGGAAGAATGCGTTGGCGAAGGGAAATCCTTTCGTTGCTTGGCCTGGTTGGATTATGGGTGGCGCTTTTTGCCAATAATCTCGGCGCCTTGATGCCGTGGACGGGATTCGACTCCGATCAGCATATCCGTTACATCCGATATATTCAGGAACACCATTCGCTGCCAGCGGCCGGTGAGGGTTGGGAAATGTTTCAGTCCCCGCTGTACTACCTGCTGGCCACGGCCTTTCTGAAACCGCTCTCCCTTTCCGCGTCTGACCCGGCTGGAATCACCGCGCTGCGAATCCTGGGGCTGCTCATCGGCATCACCCACTTCACAATCGTCTGGGCCACATTGCGATTGCTGTATCCCGATGAACGGTCAAATGCAATCTGGGGAGTTGTCCTGGCAGGCTGCCTTCCGCCCCTGCTCTATCTTTCCCAATTCGTCAGCAACGAAGCCTTCGCGGCCGCGCTGGTCAGTGCCTGTCTCTGGCTTTGTTTGCGGGTCATCAGACAGGAACGCGCATCCTGGAAAATGTGCATGGCGCTGGGCCTGTGCCTCGGGGCCGCTCTATTGGCCAAATCCACCGCGCTCCTGATTCTGCCGGTAATTCTCGGCACCCTGCTCTGGCGGTGGATCGAAAAGCGCTCAACTTCACCGGCGGAGTGGGCGGGACGCCTCGGACTCATTCTTGCGGTATGCATGGCAGTCTGTGGCTGGCACTACGTGCGAGTCTGGCGACAATACGGCACTCCGTTCATCGGCGTATGGGACCCAAAACTCGGCTACCAGTGGTGGCAGGATGACGGCTATCGAACAAGTGCCTTTTACCTGCGTTTCGGCAAGGCACTATTCCATCCATGGTTCAGCTCGATGCAGAGCTATTGTGACGGGATCTATTCCACGCTCTGGGGCGATGGACTGCTGAGCGGTGTCAGTGACTTTTACTCCCGCCCACCCTGGAATTTTGACCTCATGACGATTGGGTACTGGCTGGCGTTGTTGCCCACTCTGGCAATATTGGCCGGCGGAATCCTGGCCGTGCGAAAGTTCCTCCGGCAGCCGACAGCCGAATGGTTTCTGTTGTTGGGCATTGGCTTCACCATCGCCTTCGCGATGGTTTACATGTCTCTGACGATTCCTTACTACTGCACCGTAAAGGCCTTTTACGGCCTGTCGGCCTTGGTCCCGCTCTGCGCCCTCTTCGCGTTGGGTGTGAATTCTCTGTTCCGACGGAGTGCAGCGATGAAATTCCTTTTGTGGCTCCTTTTCGGCGTTTGGGCCCTCAACAGCTACGCTTCATTGTGGATCTTGCGGTCGTCGGTGCCATTTCACATCGAAAATGCCGACGATCAGGCGATGAACGGGCGACCGATCGAGGCAGCCGCGATATTTCGGGCCGGACTGCAGTCTCATCCCGGGAACGCCGAACTCCGCTACTCGCTCTCGTCGCTGTTGACCGCCTCCGGAGACTTTCGGGAAGGGACGAAGGAAGCCGAACTCTTGTTGCGCGACTACCCGCGAGACGGTCGGGGCCACTACGCGCTGGCCCTCGCTCTGGCACAACAACAGCAGGACGAAAAAGCGCTCGATCACGACCGCCGGGCCGTAGAATTGGCTCCTTGGTTTGGCCCGGCTTGGGAACATCTCGCGACGGGTTTGATCAGGCAAGAACACTACGATGAAGCGATCCTGGTCTCTCGTCAGGGACTCGCGGTCTTCCCCTTAAGCCCAAGGCTGCGATTTGCCCTCGGCCTCTCCCTGCTTGTTGGAAATCAACAGCCCGAAGCCTTGTCTCATCTTCAATTGGCATTTCTCATCAGTCCCAACGCTCCCAATGCTCATACCATGCTGGCAAATATCCTGGCACGCCAAGGTCATTTGGCCCAGGCGATCGCCGAACATACCGCGGCTTTGCGCCTGAATCCGGACTCGCTTGAATCCCTTAACAATCTGGCCTGGATCAGGGCGACGGCTCCGAAGGCCGAATTTCGCGATGGCGCGATGGCGGTGCGGCTGGCGGAGCGTGCGTGTCAATTGACCGGCAACCGGCAGCCGCTGCTGTTGGCAACTCTGGCCACATCCTATGCCGAAGCGGCGCGGTTTGAGGAAGCGGTGACCACAGCCGCAAAGGCGCGTGAATTGGCCACGGCGGACGGGCGGCAAAAGTTGGCGGAAATGAGTCGGAAATTGCTCGAACTCTTCACCACCCGCCAACCGTACCGGAACGACGCCGGAGAGGCTCCCGGAAACGAACGCTGAGACAACAGCCACGCCGAGACAAGCAACCTGGCCGAAAGGCACCCCGACGGCGCAGCGAATCCCAACTACCCCACATCCTCGCCCAATTCCACGTTCCAGTAGGCGAGGTCGATGAAGTGT
>CAZFOA010000308.1:0-3185 GCA_964520205.1 uncultured Verrucomicrobiota bacterium
CCGAGGACGGCCGCACTCCGCCCCCAAAACCTCACCCACTTTTGATCACACCCGCTCCGATCCTGCAACCGGCTTCATTCTTGCCCTGCGAAAGGTCGCATCTATAATGCGGCGCGTGTTGGACATCAAACTGATTCGCGAGAAACCGGACTTTGTGCGTCAACGCCTCGCCGCGCGCGGGGCCGGGGACGAGGCGCTCGTGGACAAAATCCTGCACGCGGACGAACAGCGCCGGAAATTCCTGGCCGAAGTCGAGGCCCTCAAGTCGCAACGCAACCGCGCGTCCAAGGAAATCGGCGCGCTGATGGGACAAAAAAAGATCGAGGAAGCCGAGGCGAAGAAAACGGAGACCCGGGAATTGGGTGATCGGATTGCCGGGCTTGACAAGCAGGCTCAAGCCGCCGAGGCCGCGAGCGTTTCCCTCATGCTGCAAGTCCCGAATCTGCCGCACGAGTCGGTGCCCGCCGGAAAAACGGCGGCGGAGAATGTCATCGTTCGCACGGTTGGCGAGAAGCGCACTTTCGCCTTCAAAGCCAAAACCCACGTCGAGCTGTGCGAAAATCTGAAGCTCGTGGATTTCTCCCGCGCGGCCAAGTTGTCCGGCAGCGGATTCATTCTCTACACCCACTGGGGCGCGAAGCTGGAACGGGCCTTGATTCAATTTTTGCTCGACCTGCACTCGGGTCAACACGGCTACACGGAGGTTTCGCCGCCGTTTGTGGTCGGGCCGCAATGCCTCGAAGGGGTGGGCCAGTTTCCCAAGTTCAAGGACCAGTACTACGGCGTCGCGGAAGGAGACGATACCGCAAAGCTCGGGCATTTATATCTGATTCCCACCGCTGAAACGCCCGTGGCGAACATTCATCGCGAAGAGATTTTAAAGGAAAGCCAGTTGCCGGTTCATTACTGCGCCTACACGCCCTGTTTCCGCGGCGAAGCCGGCGCGGCGGGCGTCGGCACCCGCGGGATGATTCGCGTGCATCAGTTTGACAAAGTGGAACTGATCAGGATCGCGAGGCCGGAAAGCGGCTACGCGGAACATGAACAAATGCTCGGCCACGCCGAACGCGTGCTGCAATTGCTCGGACTGCATTATCGCGTGGTATTGCTCTGCGCGGGCGACATGGGATTTGCGAGCGCGAAGACGTATGACATTGAGGTCTGGGCGCCGGGACAGGGGAGCTACCTCGAGGTTTCCA
Source organism: uncultured Verrucomicrobiota bacterium (assembly GCA_964520205.1). GTDB lineage: Bacteria > Verrucomicrobiota > Verrucomicrobiia > Limisphaerales > BOG-1460 > CAZFOA01. The sequence continues at coordinate 1,200 of CAZFOA010000308.1, forward strand.
GCGTGTCCAATTGCGAGGATTTTCAGGCGCGCCGGATGAACCTTCGTTTCAAGGCGGAGAGCGGTGAAAATCGGTTTCCGCATATTTTGAACGGCAGCGGGACCGCGCTGGCGCGGCTGTTCGTGGCGTTGATCGAGACATGCCAGCAGGCGGATGGAAGCGTTTTGATCCCAACCGAACTTCAGCCCTATTTGAAAACGGACAGGATCGTCGCCTGATCTCCTTCAACCCCAATCTACACGAATGAAAATTTCGAGAATGTTCCTGCCCGGGATTCGTGCGGGACTGGGTTCATTCGTGGTTAACCGATGAGAATTCTGCTGGCCAGCAGCGAGGTTCATCCCTATTCGAAAACCGGCGGCCTGGCCGACATGGTCGGCGCGCTCGGCAAAGTGCTCGCGCGCGAGGGACATCAGGTCGGTTTTGTCACGCCCCTCTACGCGGGAATCAGTGAACGCTTCCCGGAAATCAAGAAACTCGACTTGACCCTGAACCTGCCGATGGGCACGCGACGGGTCCGGGGCGAAGTCTATGCACTGAAAGTGAACGACGGCCTGACCGTCTATTTCGTCGATCAGCCGGACTATTATCTCCGATCCTCGCTCTATCAGGATGAAGGCGTCGACTTTTCCGACAACGCCGAACGCTTTATTTTTCTTTCCAAAGCCGTGGTCCATCTCGCGCGCCATCTGCCGTTGCAGCCGGAACTGGTTCATGTCCACGACTGGCAGGTCGGCCTGGTGCCGCTTTTGATCCGGCAGGAACAACGGGCGGCGGGGTGGGGGAATGCGCCGCGCACCTGCCTGACCATTCACAATCTCTCATACCAGGGCGTCTTTCCCGGCGCCGAATATCCGATCACGAATTTGCCCTGGGACTATTTCAACCCTGACGGTGTGGAGTTTTACGGCTATTTCAATTGTCTGAAAGCCGGCATCGCCTATGCCCACGCCGTTACCACCGTCAGCCCGCGTTACGCACGGGAGATCACCACCCCGGAATTCGGGTCCGGGCTGGACGGCTTGTTGCGGCACCGTCAGCGCGCCTTGTTCGGAATTCTGAATGGCGTGGATTACGAGGAATGGAACACGACGCATAATCCCTATCTTCGGCATCCTTACTCCATCGAGGACCTGGACGGCAAAACCGCCAATAAACTTGAACTGCAAAAGGAACTCGGCCTCCCGGTCAACGACAAAATACCTCTCTTCGGCAGCATCAGCCGCCTGGCGGACCAAAAGGGCGTGGACATCCAGCTCGGCGCTCTCGAGGAAATGCTGAGCGCCAACCTGCAATTCGTTCTCCTGGGCGCCGGCGCCAAGCTGTTCGAACAAGGCTACCGGAATCTGGCGCGGCGCTATCCTTCGAAAGTCTCGGCCGGGTTCGGCTACAATCAAGGCCTCGCCCATCGCATCGAGGCCGGATGCGACTTCTTCCTGATGCCCTCGCGATTCGAACCCTGCGGCTTGAACCAGATGTACAGCCTCCGCTACGGCACCACACCCATTGTGCGGATTACCGGAGGATTGGACGATACGGTGGTCGATATCATGGAAGACCCCGAAAACGCGGACGGAATCAAATTTGCCGAGTATTCGAGCCGTGCCCTGGCCAGGAGCATTCGCAAAGCGCTCGCGCTCTACGGCGCACCGGATTTGCGAAGGTATTATCAGTTGAACGGCATGTCAGCCGACTTTTCCTGGGACCGCACCGCCGAGCAATACCTCAATGTCTACGAGCTGGCCCTGGGACTATTGGCTGAGACCCTGTAGAAAAGGAGTTCCCCGTCTTCCCCGGTTTGAGAATAAACTGACCCTTGTTGCAGCGAAGGATCCAGCGACGCCGGATGTTTCCCACCCGCAGCCGTAGGAGCCGACGTGAGAGCGTGTTACCCAAATGGGTTGAAGGTAGGGAGCGTCACTCCGTGCGCGCCGCAGCCGTAGTCCAGGTCGCAGGGTCAGTTCGGGCGGACGTGGAATAGCCGGA
>CAZFOA010000309.1:0-3178 GCA_964520205.1 uncultured Verrucomicrobiota bacterium
CCACCGACACCGGCTCGTTCCAGTATCCCTCGACGCGTCCGGGCACCTTTCACGCGGGCGCGGAACTCGTCACCCGGGGCGCCGACCTGGCCCGGATCTGCGACGAGGTGTATCAATCGTATCCGCTCTCGCGCGTCCGCCTGTTGAAACACATTTACAACCATTTTCACCTGACGCATCAGGACCAGATCGCCTATTTTTGGCTGAAGCAGGCGGACTTTAAGCTGGCCAATTCAATGGGCGATGATACCGAGGGGCTGATCGACCACATTCGCGCGATTGCGCCGGTGGTGGTCGCGTGCGTCTTCGAGGAATTGGAACCCGAAGTGACCCGCATCAGCCTTCGATCCAAAAGCGAGAAGGTCAACGTCAGCGACATCGCCGCCCAATTTGGCGGCGGCGGCCATCCGGGGGCGGCCGGCGCCCGTATCGTCGGCAAACCGCTGGCGGTCCAGCGCAAAGTGATCGCCGCTGTCAAGAAGGCGCTCGATGCCGGGAACTGAGTTGTCATGCAAGACTTTTCACCGCTGGACGGCGCGATTCTCGTGGATAAACCGGCAGGGCCCACCTCGCACGACGTCGTGGACGCCATTCGCCGGCAGTTCGGCATCAAAAAAGTCGGCCACTGCGGCACGCTCGACCCCAATGCGACCGGCTTGCTGATCATTGTGCTGGGCCGCGGAACCAAGCTCTCCGAAAAGTTGATGTCCGACGACAAGGTATACGAAGGCACGATCAAATTCGGCGAGACGACCGACAGCTATGATGCGGACGGCGAGTTGGTTTCCTCGTTGCCGGTTCCACTCTTGACGCTGGATCAACTCAACGCGGCGGCGGCGGAATATGTCGGTGACCGGATGCAGACACCGCCCATGGTGTCGGCGATCAAAAAAAACGGCGTGCCGCTCTACAAACTGGCGCGAAAGGGAATCGAGGTGCCGCGCGAACCCAGATTGATCCACCTCTATTCGTTCCGTTTCGCCAGCTATCAGGAGCCTTGCGGCCTCTTCCGCATCGCGTGCACCAAGGGAACCTACGTCCGCAGCCTCGCTCATGAATTGGGGCAACAACTCGGATGCGGAGCGCATCTGGCCGCCCTGAGGCGCGTCGTGTCGGGAAAATTCGACGTCGTGAACGCGATGCCGCTTGATGCAGTGTTAAAACTGTCGCCGCACGAACTGGAAGGCCGCGTGCTGCCGTTTTTGAAACTGGCGGGGTGATCGTTGCGACGTCAGGGCGTTGAAGGCCGAAGTGATGTCCGATTCAACGCTCTGATGCTCTGACGCTTTAACGTCCTTGAAAACCATTCACAGCGCGAAGGAAATGGGTGCCGGCGCCCACAAGGTTTGCCTCGCCATCGGCTGCTTCGACGGCGTGCACCTGGGGCACCAGCAGATCATCCGGCAAATGGTGGCCGACGCACGCCAGCATGACGCAGTCGCGCTGGTTGTGACGTTCGATCGCCATCCCAGCGCGGTGGTGGCCCCGGCTCGTGTGCCACCGCTGATTTATTCGCCGCGGCAAAAGCTGCGCGCGATTGAATCGTTGGGCGTGGATGCGCTGCTGCTGATTCGTTTTGACCAGGCGTTCAGCGAGCAGACCGGCGACGCTTTCATCCGCAGCCTGGCCCGTGAGCTGGGGAGCATCCAAAGCCTCTGCGTCGGCACGGATTTCACTTTCGGCCACAAGCGGTCCGGCGACGTGGCTTTGCTGAAAAAACTCGGCGCCGAGTTGAAGTTCACGGTCCATGGTCTGGGCGCGGTTTCGCTCGATGACAAAGTCGTCAGCAGCACGCGCATCCGCGAAGCAATCCGCGCCGGGAACTTCGACCAGGCCGGCCAGATGTTGGGGCGGGCTTACTCGATGGCGGGCCCGGTGGTGCCGGGCGATCGCCTGGGCCGGCAACTCGGGTTCCCGACGGCCAATCTCGACGCGGCCGGCCTGGCGCTGCCGCCGAACGGGGTCTATGCGGCGCGTGGTCTGGCGCGCGGCCAGACTCATCGGGCCGTGGTGAATATCGGTTTTCGCCCGACGCTGCAGAACCCAGATCCATCCTTGCGCGTGGAAGCGCACCTGCTGGATTTTGATGCCGATCTTTACGGTGAAGAGCTGGAGATTGTTTTTTTGGAGAAGCTGCGCGATGAATTCGCATTCGCTTCAACGGACGAATTGAAAGCGCAAATTGCGCGGGACATCGCCGAGGCCCGGTCGCGGCTTTGAGCGGGTCTGGCGCGTCACTCCGAGCGCGCCGCGAAGGCGGGAGGACTGCCAGCCCGGCTTCGCGCCGGTTGTTTTGAAGATTTCGCTTGAACGCAACCTGGGCTTTGCATGTCCATCGTGAGTAACATTTTTACATGAATACTGGAATAAACGCCATCAACGAAGCGGTGCAGGAAGCCGGCGCGTTCGTGCGCCCGCTTTTCAACGAAATCAGCAAGGTTATCATCGGCCAGAATTACCTGGTCGAACGCCTGGTCATCGGTTTGCTGGCCAACGGGCATGTGTTGCTCGAAGGGGTTCCCGGCCTCGCCAAAACCCTGTCGGTCAAGTCCCTCGCCAGCTGCCTGCACGTCAAATTCGCCCGGCTGCAATTCACGCCGGACATGCTGCCCGCCGACGTCATCGGCACCCAGATTTACAACCCGCAATCCGGCGGTTTCACCACGCGCAAAGGCCCGATCTTTGCCAACCTGGTGCTGGCCGATGAAATCAACCGCGCGCCGGCCAAAGTGCAAAGCGCGTTGCTCGAAGCCATGCAGGAAAAACAGGTCACCATCGGCGAACAAACCTTCAAGCTCGAGGAACCGTTCCTGGTGCTCGCCACGCAAAATCCCATCGAGCAGGAAGGCACCTACCCGTTGCCCGAAGCGCAGGTTGACCGCTTCATGCTCAAGCTCAAAATCGGCTACCCGTCGCGCGCGGAAGAGCGGCAGATTCTCGACACGATGGCCCGCACCTCCGGCACGCCCACCACCACGGCGGTGGTGGACTCGAAGCAGGTGTTGAACGCGCGCCAGGTGATCAACGACATTTACGTGGACGACAAAGTGAAGGATTATATCGTCGACCTCGTCTGCGCCACGCGCGATCCGGAGCAATACAAGATCGCGGTGAAGGATTTCATCCAGCTCGGCGCCTCGCCGCGCGCGACGATTGCGCTCACGCTCGCCGCCAAGGC
>CAZFOA010000310.1:0-3071 GCA_964520205.1 uncultured Verrucomicrobiota bacterium
AGCGTGATGACGGTGGTGCAGCCGCAGAACCAGCAGAGCGTTTCGCAAAACGGGATATGAAAGTAAACCGAAAGGTCGCGCTCGCCACGGTTGTTCGCCTCGATCCGCTGGGCGAGGTCGTTCCAGGAAATGCCTTCGGCAAACTTCGTCGCGGGCGGATAGCTGGTGTAACGCGGCCCGGCCACGTTGTATTTCTGCACCAGACTCAGATCGACGTTCAATTTGCTCATGCCGTTGAAAGTGAAATCGGCCCAACACGGAAACGTTTTCGGTTTTTCATTTGAAACTTCGCACCGCTTCAACCAGAGCGGCGATGTTTTCCAGCCTGGCCGCCGGAGGCACACCGTGGCCGAGGTTGAAAATATAGCCCGGCCGGCCCCGCATTTCCACAAGCAGACGCGTGGTTTCGACGGCGACGGTTTCGGGCATGGCATCGCTGAGCAGCGCGGGAGCCAGGTTGCCCTGCAGTCCGATGCGGTCCGGCAGGAGCTTTCGCGCCCGCCCCAGGGGAAATTGCCAGTCGATGCCAAGCACGCTCGCGCCGGTGCCGATGAGATCGTCCCAGTTGCCGTGTGTGCCCAGAGAGAAGACGATGACCGGTGGCGCGGATTGCGGCCACTTGCCCAGCAGGGCGTCACCTCCGTCCCTTTCGGCGGGAGCGCCGGTCTCCGACCCGGCCTGTTTCGACCCGCGCCCACTCCGCGCCGGGTCGGAGACCGGCGCTCCAATCGCGTCAATGATTTCCTTTATCCAGCGTCCCGAGGCTTCCTGAAACTCGGCCGGCGCAAGCTGACCGCCGTGACTGTCGAAAATCTGCAGCGCGTCCACGCCGGCTTTAGCCTGCATTTGCAGATAGGCGATGACGGCGGCGGTGATTTTCCCGGCCAGAGCGTGGAACAATTTGCGATCTTCACGGAAGAGTGCCAGGGCACGGCCGTCTTGCTTCACGTTGCCGCCGCCTTCCATCATAAAGGTGGCGAGCGTCCAGGGTGACCCCGAGAAACCGATGAGCGCAGTTTGATTGCCAAGCTGCTCGCGCAGCAGGCGCAGCGCCCGGTCCACGTAAGCCAGCTTCTCGGTCACGCGCTCGACGGACAGACGTTCGATGTCGGCTTTCGTGCGGACGGCGAAATCCATGACCACACCGCCGGATTCCCGGAAGCGGTAGGCCTGTCCCATGGCTTCGGGAATGACAAGGATATCGCTGAAAAGGATCGCGGCGTCGAAACCGAAACGGCGAACGGGCTGAAGGGTGACCTCGACCGCGAGTTCGGGTTGCTGGACCAGCTCAAGAAAAGTGTATTTCTCCTTCAGCTTGCGGTATTCAGGCAAGGCCCGGCCGGCCTGGCGCATCAACCATACCGGCGGACGGTCCACCGGCCGGCAGCGGCAGGCATGAACAAACCGCTCCCGGCTGGTCAAGCTCACCGCAGCTTCGGTTGATCCTGGCAGTGTCGCGCTCATGATCCGGGCTTCAGTTTCACAAAAAGGCCGCTGCAATTGGTTGATCTTCCTCAGGGTAAAGCCTTCGGAACCCGGGCAGCCAGTTTAATTTGTCTCCTGACCCGGCACGAGGTTCCTCCGGGCACAGCCCCGACCGGATGCGGGCAACGACGCTTCACGGAAGAGAACAAAAACTTCCGGCCTTACCTCTTCTTCCATTTGGCCGCCCGGGCTTTATAGGTGTTAGACCACATCCGTTTCTTCAACACAAACAATAGCTCGACAACAAATGATGCCCAAAATATTCCTGAAGCGACCCACAATAAAATGAAAACAACAAACGGAGGATCGCTATTATGCATGAAAATTGACGCGGCGAAAAGCGGCCATGAAACAATCAGACAAACATATCCGCAAATGTTCTCGAACATTGTTGGTGGACGAACATCTGAAAATGAAAACAGAAGAATGGTCAAACCAGCTGCGGCCAACGTCACACAAAAGGCGACAGCTATGAACCTTCTTACACTAAATGGAAGTGATATGGTCATGTGGCTCAACGCACGAAATAGTCACGCGAGACCAAATGACGTGAACCGTGAAGCGGAACTGGAGACGCCATCCCGCGTTGCCTGCAGCGATTAGACCACGTTTTGTCGGCTCTCATCATGGATGTAGTGTAATCTCGTTGGAGCTCCGAAAAAAAGTGACCGCTTGAATCCGGTTCGTCGGTCTGAAAGGCCACTCTGGACTGACAAGCACCGCAGAACCGTCCGACAAATCATACTCGTAATAAGAAATGCCACTCCCGCGCACTCGGTCATACATGCCAAATCTATCAGTGACCTGCTGAAGTGTCATGTTCGAGGTGATGAGGTGGAAATCTACAGCGATGAAACCGCGTCGTGCACGAAGGAGTCGGACCCGGTATCGGGATATCTAAATAGCTCAGAACCAGATTTACCTGTTTACCGGGGCCCCTGCCCTGCCCGCTTCGGCGCGCCTGGGCCGGCTCCCGAGGATGCTCGCTCCACCACCAGATTCAGGCACCGGGATAGAACGCCTGGGCCAAAAGCAGATTCAGGTCGTGCACGGCCAGGGTGAGACGGCTGTAGGTGTCCGCCGTTTCATCGTCCGCAGGATGCGACTCCACGCGTTTTGTCATTCGCTGAAACCGCAGGCTCAACGCCGTGCGCTCGTCTTTATCTCCCAATTCGAGGAGCAGGCGTCTGACGTTATCCGCTCGCCGCCGCGCCTCGCGAATGATGCGCTGCGCTTCGGTGAGTCCAAGCCGCCCCGCGTTCACCCGCTTCAACGTCAGACATTCAAATTCGCGGCAGTATTTCGGGCGGTCATCGTAAATCCGGCATCGGCAACCCTCAAAACCGGCGCAAGGTTGGGAGAATTTTAGAGGTTCGGCGACGGAATCCGGTTTCGATTCGCGAACCGCCGGCCGTCGTGTGACAGGCGCACCCACCGGCAAACCCAACGAAGCCAGACGCCGGGCGTCATCGCCTGGTTGCAATTGCACGTCGGCGAAAATCACACCGTTGCAGCAGAGGCCGCACTCCAGGCAAAGCGGGTTTGAGTCGTCGGGTTTCATCGTGGGCTTTGAGTTTAACACCAGC
>CAZFOA010000311.1:0-3070 GCA_964520205.1 uncultured Verrucomicrobiota bacterium
GCCGGAGCCCCGCCCGCGCGGAGCAGGAGCGGCGACAACATCACGCCGCCGCTGAGCACGGCGCTGCAACGCAGGAAATGCCGCCGGTCCATCGGCGGTGGCAGGAGGGAGTTTTGGTCGTCCGGGTTTGGAGCATTCGGCATGGTGAGATTCTGCCCGCTGAAGTCAGGGACGCCAACCGAAATTCATCGCCGCATCGTCACGAGTGTGCCGGCGTTCAATATTTGAGCTGAAGGCGGTAGCGCAGGACAGTTCGGCAATGGGTCTTCTTGATCGCGTCCTGGTTGCGCCAGCCCTCGCAACGCAGTTCGCCGTCGGCGCTTTTCCGGCGCGCCGCAACGGCCGCGCTGAGCACTTCGGTCAAATCAAAAACGCCGCGGACACATTCCCGATTGGGGCACTCGAAACAGAACAGGGATTTGGCGTGCTCCACATTCAGAACGTATTTGATGTGGCCGATCCGGGCCGCGGTATCGGCGCCGTAATATTCGATATCCACCTTCAGCGACTTCAACCGGGGAAACTTCGCAGCCAGAGTCACGGCGTCATGGACGCGCTGCCTTTGCTCCTGATGGAAAGCAGCGCGAGGGCTTGTGGGCCGTGGCATTTTGAGTTGTTGTTGAGGCATAGGCATAGGCCTGGTCGCATTTCTACGCGCTTCCCGGAGCGCCATTGTTTCGAGGCGCAGAGGAATCCAAACCGGCATCCCGTGTTCCGTGAGAAGCCGCCGGCGCGGCCGGGGCCTCTGAAACCTGCGCTTGACGCGGGCTTTTGGCGCGCTTGTTGCGGGGCAGCGGGCTGAGAAGAACATTCAGATCGCGATCGCCCAGCATCTTCGGTGGCGAATCCGCCTGCCCATAAGGAGCGAGGTCTTTGACGAATTGGTTCATCACCTCAAACCCGATTTCCTTATGCGCCTTCTGCCGCCCGCGAAAGCGCAGCTTGACCCGGACTTTCATGTCTTCGCAAAGAAATTCTATGGCATGATCCCGTTTGACCGCCAAATCGTGAGGATCAATGGCGGGAGAAATCTGCAGCTCCTTCATTTTGCTCGAAGACTGGCGGGAATCTTTGTTCCGCTTGGATTCCTCATATAAAAATTTGCCGTAATCCACAATCCGGCAGACGGGCGGCGTGGCGTTCGCCGCGATCTCGATCAGGTCGAGCCCTTTGGCGCGGGCCAGCTGCAACGCGTCCCCGAGAGACATGACGCCCAGTTGCTGCTTCTGATCGTCAATGACCCGCACTTCGCGGGCGCGGATCTTGCCGTTTCGACGATGCAACGGTTCGCGGGAATGAAACGAACGGGAGAAGAACGGGCGGCTCAATGAAGTCCTGTTTGTTGAGGATGACTCATGCGGGAATGGAAACCGAACCCGGCTGAGATGTGTGATCGACGATTAATGCGGCCTCATTTTCGCACTTTGCCGCCGGCAAACAAGCACAATCTCCGGCCATCTGGAATGAATTCAGCCCCATTGCAATGATTGGAATGCGGTTCGCGTCGCTGATTCGGAGTCGCCGGCGCTAAAATCGACCTCTGGAACCCTGTCGGACTTTATCCTTTTCCAAGATATTTCGACGGGTTGCGAATCCGGTCGAGCCGTTCGATTTCGCGTTCGTTCAGAACGATCTGCTCCCGCCGTTGCCGGAACGCAGTCATCACCGATCGAGGAAGGAACCAGGCCTGTTTGAGCAGGTGACCGATTGATTGGTGCAAATGTTTCAAGGTTTAGTGGCTGAACGGCAGATTTTGTTTGATCCGATAAACATCCGTCGGTCCGAGAACCGACGCCTTTCGCAAGGATCGCCGCCGCTTGGGACTCTTGCCTTGAAGCAAGTGGCGCCGCCCGGCTCCTCGATGCATGACTTTGCCGCTGGCCGTAATCTTGAAACGCTTGGCCACGGATTTCTTGGTCTTGTTACCTTTGGGTCGCCGCATACAGGTTCACTTTCTTTAAAGAGCTGGGAATGGTTCCCGCGCTCAGCATGGGTTATGAGGAACAGCCGGTTGCTGTCATAGCACTTCTGCAGTTGCATGTCGTTAAATTTCACGGTGCATCATAAGCCACGACCTAGTAAAGATGGCTTGATCGGCGGAGCGGACTCCGCCCTCCGACGGACGCACTGGCAATCAGGGCGCCTGCCGGAACCGGCACCGCATTGCTTGCAAGCGCCACGCCTTCGGTCACCCGGAAGAACGCATAAAGCCCCGCCGCCTGGCAGTAACTGGTCACGACGTCCGTGGCCGTGATGGTGCCGGAGACATCCGTCCAGTCGGGATCGCCGAGCGACACTTTGGCCTGCACCACGTAATTGGCGCCGGGCAGCGAGTTCCACGAGAGGCAGAAGCTGTCGCCCTGCAGGGTGGGATTCGTCAACAGGATCGGCTGGCCGGAGTCGGCCCATTGGGTTGCCTTGATGGAATACGCAGCGGCGTTGCCGGAGTTGTTCACCGCTGCCAGGAACCAGTCGCCAGGCGTTGTGCCCACTGGAGTGCTGTTGGTGAGAACGAGAATGAATGCGTTGTTTGTGCCAGGGTTGGCGCTGACATAATCGTACAGGCCCTGGTTGAACTGCGGCAAGCTGCCGTTTCGCGCCACCAGGGTCAAATCGCTGGTGGGATTGAGTATCTCAAACTGCACGCGCGCCGCCGGGTTGGTGACCGTGTAGCGGTAATAAGCGGTGGTCGATGCCCCGCCCGCGCTGCTGTTGGTGCAGGGAACGCCGTTGGTCAACCTGGCGCTGGTGAAACCGGTGAGGGTGAACACGCAATCGCCCGGAATCACCGCGCTGAACGATCCCCCGTTAACAGCCACACCGCCGGCATAGGCGAGGTTGGTGGTCGCCGAAGTGTAATAGAGGTCGAGATTCGAAACGGCCGGCAAGGACGCGAGGGCGCCCTGCAGGGTGGCGCTGCTGGTGGAGGTGTTGATGCCGACAAAGGTGACCTGGCCCAGGCCGGTGTGTTTGAACGCGAGCAACGGAGAGAAAACTCCGGTCGAACCAGTGACCCCGATGCGTTGCGCGCCGGGCCGCACCCATTTGCTGATTTGGGCCATGGTATAGA
>CAZFOA010000312.1:0-3057 GCA_964520205.1 uncultured Verrucomicrobiota bacterium
CCGGCGCTGGCGCAGGCGGACGTCGGTGTGGCGATGAACACCGGCACCCAGGCCGCGCGCGAGGCGGGCAACATGGTGGACCTCGACAGCAATCCCACGAAGCTCATCGAGGTTGTGGAGATCGGCAAGCAACTGCTGATGACGCGCGGCGCATTGACGACGTTCAGCATTGCCAACGACGTGTCGAAATATTTCGCCATCCTGCCGGCGATGTTTGGATTGCTCTACGCCACAACCGCCGCCGGTCGCGGTCCATTGGACAAGCTGAACATCATGTATCTGCATTCGCCGCAGAGCGCCATCCTGGCGGCGGTCATTTTCAATGCGCTCATTATCGTGGCGCTGATTCCGCTCGCATTAAAGGGAGTAAAATACCGCCCGCTTGGCGCCGCGGTGATCTTGCGCAATAACATGCTCATTTATGGCATCGGCGGCATCCTCGTGCCGTTCATATGCATCAAGCTGATTGATATGCTCCTGGTGTTGGTCCACCTGGCGCCCTGATCCGCCGACGCCATTCAATTCCAGAAAGACAAACGTTATGATTAAACTCACTCTCCAATCCATCCGGCAAACCATCGTCTGGACCGTCGTCGCCGGGATGTTGTATCCGCTGGTCCTGACCGTTTTCTCCCAGCTGTTTTTCCGCAATCAGGCCGACGGCAGCCTGGTGATGCGCGACGGCAAAATCATGGGCTCCGCGCTGCTGGCACAACAATTCCAGGGCACCAATTACTTCTGGCCGCGACCGTCCGCCAACGGCTACGGCACGGGACCGACCGGCATCGCCGCTTCGAGCGGAAGCAACTTCGGCCCCACGAGCAGCAAGCTGCAGGCGGGGGTATCGAACAATGTCGCGGCCTTCCTCAGCGGCAACAACCTGCCGGCCAATACGCCGGTGCCGGCGGACATGGTCTATGCGTCCGCCAGCGGCTTGGATCCGCATATCAGTCCGGAAGCCGCCCGGCTGCAGATCGCACGGGTCGCCGCCTCGCGGGGCATCAGCGAGGACAAAGTCAGGGAGTTGGTGGAAAAATTTGTGGAGCCGCTGCAATGGGGCTTTTTGGGGGAACCTCGCGTAAACGTATTGTTGCTGAACGCGGCTTTGGATGAACTTGCCTCGCAGAAACCAGGGCAGACGGCTCAGAAGAGTGGATAGAATCGCGACGCATCACAAACAGCAGGACCTGGCGGCGCATCCGGCGGTTCGTGGAAGACTTTGCGGCGCCCGCCGGATCCGGACCGGCATTTGACCGCCCGCCCCCTGAGCGGCGCCGCTCACCATTTGGCCTTCGGACGATGAGTTTTGCAGCGTCAATCTCCATTCAAGAATTAGCTTTACCTTTATTCCCAAAACCGCTGGTATCTGGCCAACTTGGATCGCCACATTACAACTACCATGAAAAGAATCCTCCTCCTCGCTTCGGTGTTGGGAATCGCTGCCGTCAGCCTTCTGGTCGGCTGCAAGAAGGAATCATCGGTCGCGGATACGAAAACCGCTCTGGTTTCGGCGGAGAAAAACAGTTTTCAGGCAGTCACTGCGCGCCTGGATGCCGGGGGTGATTTGTATCTCTATTTGAGCACGGAACAGTTGCTCGAGGGCTTGTCGGGTAAGTTCTCGGCGTGGAGGCAGTTGTTTGCTTCCCTGCCCGACACCAGCGGGGAGCAGCGCGAGCAGATCAGCAAAGCGTTTGACCTGATCACCGCTTTGGTCAAAGACAGCGGGATTGAGGATGTGAGCGGTCTGGGCGTGAGTTCCATCGCCACCGAAACAAATTTTTACCACACCAAGGTATTCCTGCACCATTACCCGAGTCGCGGGACGGGCTTTCTCTGGAAGTTATGCGGTCAGCAGCCGCACGCTCTGGCCGGTTTGGATATGCTTCCCTCCAACACCGCGCTGGCGACGTTCTCCGACTTGGATGTCCCGCTGTTTTGGTCGGAAATCCGGAAGCAAGTCGGCCAGGCCGGCATTCCCCAGGCGGAAGAATTTTTGAACAAGCTGCCGGATCGGTTTGAACAGGCCACCGGCCTGAAGTGGGACGCGGTTCTGGGTTCGTTGGGTGGAGAATTCGGGTTGGTGATCACGCTCGACGACTCCAAAATGATCCCGGTGCCGCTGCCCACGACGCAGGGATTGGAAGTTCCCGAACCGGGCCTGATGATTGTGGCGAAGGTCAAGGACGACACCATTTTCAATCGCCTGGATGAGATGTTGAAAAAGATGAGCCCGCAACTGATCGTCGTGGACAAGCCGGACCTCAAGATGCGCACCATGCCGGTGCCGTTGCCGCTGCCGATTCAACTTCGCCCCACGGTGGCCACCAGCGGAGGCTACCTGTTCATCGCCACGACGGACGGGATGATCCAGGAAGTTCTGGCCGCCAAGAGCGGACAGAAGCCGGGACTCAAATCCTCCGAGGAATTCAAGCATCTGGCGAAAGATGTTTTGGAGCAAGGGAACCAGTTCACCTTCGTGAGCCAGCGCTTTGCCCGGACGCTGATGCAAATCCAGCGGCAGGTGCTGGAAATGAACGCCAAAACCGATCCCGCGCAGAAGCAGTTGTTGGAGTCCCTGCTGCAGCCCGATCGGGTGGCCATGTCCTATTGTGTCAGCGCGAATACCGACGAAGGCTGGCTGTCCGTCGGCAACGGCAACCAGCATCCCACGAAGGTCTTTCTTGCCACCGCAGTCGCAGTGCCGGCGGGGATGCTCGCGGCCGTGGCCATTCCGAATTTTGTGAAGGCGCGCGAGGTGTCGCAAAGAAACGCCTGCATCAATAACCTGCGGCAGATCAACGCCGCGAAACAGCAGTGGGCGTTGGAAAAAGGCATGCCGGCGACGGCAATGCCTTCACAGGATGATCTGAAGCCGTACCTGGGTCGAAACAGATTTCCAGTCTGTCCGCAGGGTGGTCACTACACCGTCGGCGCCGTGAACGAACAGGCGGCTTGCAGCATTCCCGGCCACAGCCTCTCGGAATGACCGCAGGCGGAGCGCAGGCTAGAGCGTTTTCAAAAAAGCTGTAGCCGGAGCGCGGCGTTTACGCCGCTTCA
>CAZFOA010000313.1:0-3056 GCA_964520205.1 uncultured Verrucomicrobiota bacterium
CCGGCGGCCAAACAGCCGGTTGCCCAGCGCCAGGCCACCCATGAACACCGCCAGCACCACCGTCTGCGCGTAAATCGTGCTGCCAAACATCACCGCGAGGAACTTCGACCAGATCACTTCATAGACCAACGCCGTCGCGCCGGACCCGAAGAACAAGGCCAGGATCATCCAGCCACGGTTTTTTGATTGCATAATCGCAGGGTAACAACCGGCTGAACGCGTCCGCAAGAATCGAATCCCCCAATGATGTGAAGTCCGCCGCTTCCGGCCACCGCTCTGGACCGCGACCGGTCCCCGGTCGCAGCAACCTGGATTGCCTAAGCCTATGAAGAATTCCAAGCCCGTGTCGCCACCCCACCCCGCTGCGGTCCGAGACGTCCCGCGCTCCACAAGCCGGCGGACCGCGACCGGTCCCTCGGTCGCAGCAGCCTGGATTGTCTAAAGTGACGGAGCATTACAAGCCAGCGTCTACATTCGCCCCCACTGCGGTCCAGGGCGTTCCGCGCTCCTTTTTTCAAACGACGACCCGATCCATCCGCACCCCCTGTCGAACAATATTGCAATCCCGACCCAATTCATGCAATAAACCTGAGTGCGTCGTCTCATCGCGATTTGGCTGATTTTATCCGCCGTCACTCTTGCCGCCTATTGGCCCACAACCCGGCATGAGTTCCTCAATTTCGACGATCCCGAGTACGTCGTCAAAAACGACCATGTCCAGGCCGGGATCACCGCTCAAAGTATCCGGTGGGCTTTCACCACCCTGCATGCCAGCAACTGGCATCCCGTCACCTGGCTGTCGCATATGTTGGACTGCCAACTCTTCGGCCTGGCCCCCGGCGCGCACCATGCCGTCGGTTTGGGATTCCACCTGGCCAATACATTGCTGCTTTTTTTGGTGCTCAGGAGGATGACCGGCGCCGTCTGGCGCAGCGCCTTCGTGGCGGCGTTGTTTGCCTTGCACCCGATGCACGTCGAGTCGGTGGCGTGGATCTCCGAGCGAAAGGATGTCCTCAGCACCTTCTTCGCCCTGCTGACGCTCTGGTCCTACACGAGCTACGTTAAGAGACCAGAAGCCGGAAATCCGCCCTCCGCCCTCCGCCCTCCGCCTTCTGACCTCGGGCTTCTGGCCTCCGCCCTCCGTCCTTTAACCTCCGCTCGTTACTGGCTTGTGTTGGTTTTCTTCGCCTTGGGTTTGATGTCCAAACAAATGCTGGTGACGCTTCCCCTGATTCTGCTGCTGTTGGATTTTTGGCCGCTGGCACGGGTCGAAGACAAGATGTTCAATGGGTTCACCGGGCAACCGGTTCGTCCAGGCTACGGGAGGTCCATCAAAAGTCTGATCCTCGAAAAATGGCCCTTCTTCGCCTTGGCCTGCGCCGCGAGCGTCATGACTTTCATCGCGCAAAACAAAGCGGGAAACGTGGAGCCGTTTGACCGTTGGCCCCTCGAAATCCGGATTGCCAATGCCTTCGTGTCGTATTGCACCTATGTGGAAAAGGCTTTCTGGCCGACAAACCTCGCGTTTTTTTATCCTTCCCACAAAATGGTCCCCTGGCAGGCTATCCTCGCCGCTCTGCTGCTGACCGGAATATCCGTCGCGGCCTATCGCCGCGCGCGTTCGCGACCTTACTTTTTCGTGGGCTGGTTCTGGTTCCTGGTAATGCTTTTGCCGGTGATCGGGTTGGTGCAGCTCGGCGACCAGGCCATGGCCGACCGTTACACATACCTCCCCTTTGTGGGTTTGTTTATCGCAGTAACCTGGTGGATCGGCGATGCCTTGCCCTATTCACGCTCCTGGCGCATCCGCGTGGCCGCGGGAGCAGCCGCGTGCGCAGTGCTGCTGGCATGCGGCGCTGCCACCCAGTCTCAACTTAAGTATTGGCAGAACAGCTTGACGCTGTTCGGTCGATCGATCGAGGTCACACCTCGAAATGCCTTGGCCCATTGCTATCTGGGCGCAGCACTCCTGGATTCCGGAAAAACGGATCAAGCCGCCGGGCACTTTAGAACGGCTCTGGAAATTTTTCCGAACTATGCCTACGCCTATAACTATCTCGGCGCGGTGTTTATTCGTAAAGGAAATCTGGACGGCGCGATTGCCCATTTCCAGAGAGCCGCGGAAATTCTGCCCGGCCGTGCCGAGTTCCACAACAACCTGGGCATCTCCCTTCTCCAAAAAGGACGGGTGGACGAGGCAATCGCTCAACTCCGGACAGCCTTGGAGATCCAACCTGACTCCGCCAAGGGTTACGACAATCTCGGTACTGCGTTGCTCCAGACGCATCAGTTGGACGAGGCCATAGCCAATTTCGAAAAGGGTCTGGGACTCCACCCCGGCGACGCCAACGCCCAGCAAAGCCTCGGCTCCGCATACCTCCAAAAGCATCAGGTGGATGACGCCATCGTTCATTTCCGAAAGGCCCAGCAGATTCAGCCCTCCTTCACTCAGGCCCACATCGACCTCGGCGATGCCCTGCTCCAAAAGGGGCAATTGGACGAGGCAATCGTTCAGTTCCAAATGGCCTTGGAACTCCAAACCAATAGCTCGTATATCCTGAATAACCTCGCTTGGATTCGGGCGGCAAACGCGCAAGAACGGTTCCGGAACGGCGCCGAGGCGGTGCGCCTGGCCGAGCGTGCTTGTCAAGTGACGGATTACAAAGTGCCCCTGATGATAGGAACTTTGGCCGCAGCCTACGCCGAAGCAGGACGCTTCGATGACGCCATGGCGGCTGCGGAAAGAGCGCGCGACCTGGCTCTCGCTCTCGGCCGGAAGGAAGTCGCGGAGAAGAACACCGAGTTGATTCAACTCTTCAAAACCCGGCAGCCTTACCATGAACCGGCGCAGTGAGTAACCCCCGGACCGCGACCGGTCCCTCGGTCGCAGCGGGTGGGACAGATTGAGTTCATAGACGGTGGCGTCAAGAGTGGTGTGTAACAGCGGGGAGACTTTTGAACCGTATTAACATTGACTAATTTCACCAAATAGTTATCATGTAACCGGAGTCGCAAACGCCCGAATCCAAACCTCAAACGAACGCAAATATGAAAAA
>CAZFOA010000314.1:0-3042 GCA_964520205.1 uncultured Verrucomicrobiota bacterium
GGAAATCTCAAATTTGGAATTTCAAATTTGAGATTGGGCTCCGCCGCGGCGCAACGGGTGGCCGGGCGGCAGCATCTCTCGAAGCCGTTCCCGGAAGGCGACGGCTTTTTGTTTTTGATCGAACTGCCGGCGCTCTCGATCATTCAGGTGTCGCTGGCCCTTGATCTCGGAGTTTTGCAGCGAGTCAGCCCAGGCGCGCAATTGCCGCGAGCAGCTTTCCGCCGAGGATTTCAAATTTGAAATTTCAGATTTCAGATGAGTGGCCCACTGGCGCCGTTGCAGGAGACAAAGCATGGAGCGAACTTCACCCGATGAACCGCGCGCAATGTAAATGAACTGCAGCAGTTCATTCGTCGTGCCGCGCTCGAATCCCTCGGCGATATTGTTGGAGACGGACAACACCGCGCGTTCGAGTTGATCGCGGAAGGAATGGCGCATTCGCGGCGGCGCGTTTTCGAGGAAGTCATCGGCCTCTTCATACAGCTTGGCAGCTTCCTGCCACACCGGCAGGTCTTCAAAGCGCTGATAAGTCATGACCAATCCCTTTCCCTTCGACTGCTCATCGTACCCACCTCTCAGGCCTGAAATGTCAGATTTAAAATCGCCATGCCATATCTCAGAACCTGACGGCCGCAGGAATTGCTTCTTAATCTCAAATCTGAAATCTCAAATTTGAAATCCAGCCGGTCCGCCGCCTCACCCCTGTCCCAGCTTCCTCGACTTTTCGGTTGCGGCGCGGACAGCGCTCATCACGGTGCCGCGCAACTTGCCTTTTTCCAACTCATGGATCCCTTCGATGGTCGTGCCACCCGGGCTGGTGACCATGTCCTTGAGGGCGCCGGGATGTTGTCCGGTTTCCAGGACCATTTTCGCCGCGCCCAGGACCGTTTGCGCCGCCAGCTTCGTCGCGATATCCCGCGGCAAACCCGCCGCCACGCCGCCGTCGCTCAGCGCTTCGATGAATTGATAGACATACGCCGGCCCGCTGCCGCTCAGCCCGGTCACGGCATCCAGCAGCGATTCTTTGGTCTGGAACACGACGCCCACCGCGGAGAAAAGTCTTTGGGCCAGCTCGGCGTCCGCGGGCAATGCGGATTTGTTCAGCGCAAACGCGCTGGCGGACGCGCCGACCAGGGCGGGTGTGTTCGGCATGACCCGGATCAATCGGGCTCCGGCGCCCAATCCCGCTTCCAGCTTCGCCAGAGGAACTCCTGCCGCAATCGAAATGAGCAGGTGTTTTTCGGTGAAATGCTCGCGGATTTCACCCAGCAAACCGCCGACCTGATCGGGTTTGACCGCGAGGACCAAGATTTCGGCGAACTTCACCACATCGGGATTGAACGGGGTCGTCTTCGCCCCTGTTTCTTTGGCGAACGCCGCGCAGGCGGCTTCGCTGACGTCGCCGGCGATAATCTGTTTGGCTGTGACAATGCCAGTGCGGACAAAACCCTTGGCCAAAGCCGTTGCCATTTTGCCGGCGCCGAGAAAACCAATGTTCAATTTGGAAGCCATGGGCGGGTTTGTAGCAGGTCAAGCGGAGGCACAAAAGCCAAAATGCTGATGTCACAATGAATTTCGGCCACTGGCGGGTTGCCTCCCGAAAAGCGCCAGCCGCCGGCGCGCCGCTCTATTCACGCGGGTTTCAAATTTTCACCAGGGTTCCGTCGCGGCGCAAACGAAACCGCTGCCCGCGCCACTCGATGGAGTTGCCCGCAAAGGCGCAGAGCCAAATGGCCGCCTGCAGCAGGTCTTTGATCGGCGCAATCCAGGCGTACCGGCCGTGGGTCGAAGCACGGGTCAGACGGCGCTGCAAATCATAGGCCGCAATCGTCCGTGCCAATACGAAAACCGGTGCGGCCAGCAATCCCCAAAAGAATGATGCTGTGAACACACCGGCCTTGGCAGTGCCCGTGCAGGTCATGCTGGAAAAGGTCGCCCCCAAGGCTGTGACGAACCAGACCAGCGCCCACAACGTGACGTTCGACAGAATGCTGAAGAAATACGGCACGGGCTGGCAGACGCGGATCGTTCGCGCCCAGCGCAACTGATGTTTCCACACGCCACCCCAGCCCGTCGATGGATCCCAGCACTCCGCCACCACCGGGCAGAACGCGATGCGATACCCTTTTCGCACGATGCGGTTGCCGAGCTGGTAATCGTCGGCCAGACAATCCGCCAGGGCCATGAATCCACCGATTTCTTCAAGCTGCTTGCGGCGCGTCACCATCACCGCGCCCAGCGCGAAATCGAGCGGCTTGAGGCTTTGGGATTGCAGCACCTGGCTCCAGAAATCCGCATTGATCGCAATCGCCTCCCACTGCATCGCCAGCGTCGCCGGATTGGCCAGACGATAGAAGCAACTGACCAAACCGACTCCGGCTTCCCGCAAGGGCGTCACAGCATTTGACAATAAATCCGGCGGCACGCGCACGTCGGCATCGCTGATGACCAGAATCTCATGTTTCGCAAGCTTCCCGAGATCGGCCAGCTTGGACACTTTTGCGTTTGCGCCAATCGACGGACCGCAAACGACCAGTTGCGCAGCGGCTTTCGGGAATTCCTCGAGCAACTTGCGGACGACTGCGCAGACCGGGTCGTCGGCCGAAGCGACACCGAACAGAATTTGGATTTCGCCGGTGTAATCCTGTGCGAACCAGCTTCGCAAGCAGTCTTCGGTGGACGCATCGCAACCTTTGAGCGGCTTGAGCAGCGTGACCGGTGGCTGGAGCGCGGAACCCCGGTCCGGCGGGTTCGGCTCGGGCGATCCCGCCTTCGCGCCGATGCGGTGATCGGCGCTTCGTTCGTGCAGCGGGAAACGCACGGCCGCCAGCCATTGCCAGAGCAACAGCGACAGACTAAGCAGCGCGAGGAAACCGAAGATGGCGTTCAAGATCACCGCTAGTTCCTAATCGGAACCGCACGGAGGCCGCAAGCGGATTCCGGCTCGAAGCAAAAGCCAGTTGGTGCTGTTGACTGGACTGTTAGAACCCGTTTGGGAACCCGCTTGGGCTTGTAGCGACGATTCAATTCGGGGTGCGCCCG
>CAZFOA010000315.1:0-2970 GCA_964520205.1 uncultured Verrucomicrobiota bacterium
ATTCGGCCATTCTTGTAGGCCCGGTGCCCTCACCGGGCGGGTTTTCAAACAGGCTCTCAGTTTATTGGGGCAAGGCTCCTGACGGGGCCGGCCCTGGCGCGCCGAAGCGCAGCGAAGGCGGCTCGCCTCACCGAAAAGGCAGAAGGGTCCACTGCCGAGGGCCGGCTCGCGAGGACGCTCGCCCCACCGTAGAGGCAAAATGATCCATTGCCGAAACAGGGATTTTATTGCGCCGGCCTGAAGCGTGCCAAGGTGTATGCTTGAATCCGCGATGCGGTTTCATTAAACCTCCTGCGTGCCAACCAAAGTCGTCGCCGTTGCCAATCAGAAAGGCGGGGTGGGGAAAACCACGACCGCCGTGAACCTGTCCGCGTGCGTCGCGGCGGTGGGCCAGCGTGTGTTGCTGTTCGACCTCGACCCTCAGGCCAACGCCACCAGCGGAGTGGGTCTGGAAAAAGTGGAGGGAGCCAGCGCTTACCGCGTGCTCCTGGGCGACGGAAATCTGCTGGCGAAAGTTCAACGCACGGCCTTCGAACGGCTGGACGTGATTCCGAGCGAAATGGATTTGTGCGGCGCGGACATTGAACTGGCGCGGGTGGACGACCATCTGCGGCAAGTGACCCGCGCGCTGCAGCCGGTGCTGGAGAGCGGGCGGTTTGACGTGGTGATCGTGGATTGCCCGCCGTCGCTGGGGGTGCTGACGCTGAATGCGTTTGCGGCGGCGGACGGATTGCTGGTGCCGTTGCAGTGCGAGTATTACGCGCTGGAAGGGATTTCCATGCTCAACCGCATTCTGGCTCAACTGCGCGACAACGGCGTCAACCCGCGGCTGGAATTGTTGGGTGTGGTGATGACGATGTATGACGGCCGCACGAAGCTGGCGAACCAGGTGGTGAGCGAAGTGCGCGAGCATTTTGGCGCGCGGGTTTTCGAGACCATGATTCCGCGGAGCACGCGCCTGGCGGAAGCGCCGAGCTTCGGCAAGCCGATCATTCATTACGACAAATACAGCGGCGGCTCGGCCGCCTACGAACTCCTGGCGCAGGAATTCATCGCCCGGCTGGCGCTGCTGCCGTAGCGGCTGCCCGGTGCCCGCCTTAGCCGTAACTTTGCATTTGAACCGCGGATGGACACATTCGCACGCAACGCCGGCTTTTACGCTTCGCGCCCTTTCCGCAAAAGCGGAAAGGATTTTGGGGAGCACACGCGCCTCGCGTGTTCCGGCTGGCGCCCTCGCCGGCCGGTTCGAGCGGTTGGCACGAACCCAATGGTGTGCCTGGTACCGAGGCCCTATGTGATGGGCGGGGCGCCCACCACTGCACCCGAGGCGGGTGCGCTCCCCAGATTGACTGCATCGTTCCAGCTTAGGCTTGAGCCGCCTTCAACTGCCGGGGCGCGAGGGGCAATTCCAGTGTGAACGTCGCGCCGAGACCCAATCCGGCGCTGTCAGCGATCAAGGAACCGCCCAGCTCCCTGGCGGCCAGCGCGCCGCTGTGCAGGCCGAAACCATGGCCGCCCTTTTTCTTCGTGGTGAATCCGTGATTGAAGATTCGGTTGAGGTTGGATTCCGGGATTCCCACGCCATTGTCGCTCAGGAGGACCCGCACCCGGCCGTCGCCGTTGGTCACGCGCACGATCATCTGCTTGTCATTCCGGCCTGATTCCACGCAGGAGTACCTCGCGTTGCTGATGAGGTTCACGAGGATCTGCATGACTTTGTGCTTATCGACGATGATTTCCGGCGGGTTGGGTTCGTAATCGCGATGCAACTGGATTCGGTTTTCCTCCAGTTCGTCGGCGTGAATATGCAACACGTCCTCGACCAGATCGGTGACTTTGATTTTTTCCGTCACTCCGGAGACCCGGCCATAGCTCTGCTGTGTGGCGACGATTTCCTTGATGTGATCGATTTTCTTTCTGACGAAGTCGATTTGCTGCAGGAGGACGTGTTGTTCGGTGAAAAGGTGTGTGGCCAGTTGATCCAGGTAACCCGGCAATTGCCGGCCCTTGGGATCCTGCGTCATGAATTCGCCCAGGTCCGCCTCGTGTTCGCGCAGGAGCGCCGCCACCCGGGCGATGCTGTCGATCTTGAGTTTGTTTGCAAGGTGATCGGCCACGAGGCTGGCGGAGACATTCACGCTGTTCAACACATTGCCGACGTTGTGCAACACGGCGGTGGCGACCTCGGACATTCCAGCCTGCCGGGAAATGGTCAGCATTTCCCGGTGCGTTCTTTCCATTTTTTTCTGCATCCGTTTCCGCTCGGCGATCTCGGTTTGGAGATTTGCGGCAGTCTGCCGGAATTCCTCGTTGGCCCGGGTCAATTCCGAGGTTTGTTCCTTCACCAGGGCTTCGGAGCGCGCGCGGTCCTTCAACAAGCTTCCCAAATGAATCAGGTTGACGAGCAGCAGCAGCGAAATCAGCGCGTAAGCCACGTCCACTTTGAAGTCGTTCCCGGCGCGGTCGCGGAATGACTCCAGTGCAAACAAAGTGTGCAAGAGCACGAGCGTGGTGAGGGCGCTGAAAGCCGACCACCCGACGCGTGTCGTGCCGAAAGCCCGAATCAGTCGCAGAGCAAGACCGATGACCGCGATTTGCAGCAATCCGGAGGTCGCATTTGTTATATCCCAATGGTTCATTCTATTGGTTGAGAATGCGGGAATTTAAGCAGGAAAAAGGCCAGCATCGCGCGTGAAAACGGAGAGCTTGATAACGCTGAGTGAGGGGAATGGAATTGTTGAAAAACATTCATCGATGCATTGAACCTCCAGGGGAAATGCCGGGAAGCCACCGGGAAAACCACTGGACTCGCGGTTGATTGCGAAACCGGAAGCAGCCGCCTGCCGTCGAGCGCGCGTGATTCGTACGTAGCGCGGCTTTTCAAGCTGCTGTGCCGGCAGGTTTTCAACCTGCCGCGAGCTTGAAATCTTCCTGCGTTGGTCTGTTGCTGCGATCAGGCCGGTTGGAAAC
>CAZFOA010000316.1:0-2962 GCA_964520205.1 uncultured Verrucomicrobiota bacterium
CTAACCAAGGCCACACTATCTCCACAGTGAAAAAGTGCCAGCAGGAATGCCAGCAGATAGGAAAACCCTGGACGGCCAGAAGATGGACGACGGAAGCATTTTCCCCAAGGGAACCTCCGAGGATGTCACAATTTGTGATATCCTCATGAATACTTTTTCACCCCACCCGGAACGAAATCCTTACGATGAGGTCGTGGCCGAAGCTGTGCCGGAGGCGGTCGAGAATTTCCTTGCGCCGGTAGCGGACGATTTCGCTGAGCCACACGCTGCTGTCCACATTCACGAACAACGTTCCTTTGCGCACTCCGACCGGTTGCGCGTGAGCGACGATGTTCGGATCGATCAAGCTGTTCCAGACCTTCACAATTTCCGCTTCGGCGCGGCGGCTGTCGATGCGCAGGTCGGCGAGCACGCGCGGCAAGACGTCGCCGGCGGATTTGGCGCGGACCTGGCGGGCCGTCTCGGCGGGCGAAAGGTCCATTCCGCGCCACGCCGCGAGCGCGCGCTGGCGCGCCGAGCGTTTCGGCGGCCCGAGGGGCGGAATGCGTCTGGGCGGAAAAAACACGTTATTGTAGAATGGTGTTGGAGCCGGAGGAAGCCAAGGTTTTTAGTGGAGCGTTCTTGGGAAATCGCGGGAGCGTCTGAGCGTGCGGGCGTGTGGAGCGTGGAAGCGTTTGGAACTCGTCTGAAAATTGTCTGAACGGGTGGGGCGAGCGTCCTCGCGAGCCGCTATTTGAGAAGAAGCGCGGCTCGTCAGGAGCCTCGCCCCACCGCTGCAACGCTCTGACGCTCCCCACGCTCCACGCCCCTACGCCAGCGGCCTGGCTTCCGTATGTTCGTCGAGCACGAGCACGCCGTGGGGCGGCAGATCGTAATTGCCCGAGAAGGTGCTGCCGGTCAGGAAATCGTGCATCGGCTTGTAGAACTGGATGCGCACCGGCGAATTCTGGTGGTTGAGCAGGAAATAGATTTTGGTGCCTTCTTTTTCGCGCATGCTGACCTGGACAGTGTCCGGCACTTTGAGCAGCGGACTGAGGTTGCAGGTCTGTCGCAGCCAGCCCACGAGGTCGTAGTAGAAATGCTGGTGGCTTTGTGTCCCGATGTAAATCGCCTTGCCGAGTCCAAACGTGTTCAGGGTCATCGCCGGCCGACCGGAATAGAAATCCTTCGCGTAGGTCGCCAGCACCTGGCATTCCTTCGGCTCGATGATGTCACACCAGAGTCGCGCGGGATGGAGATGGCTCGTCGGAAAGGCGCCTTTGAACGTGAGATGGTTTTCCTCGCCTGGCGGCAGCGGATCGAACTCCAGCACTTCGAGACCGAACAGCTCCGTCAGGTCATGCGGGAAACCGGTGACCGAGGCGATGGCGTGCTCGTTCACGAGGGCGGTGTTGAACGTGCCCACCAGGGTGCCGCCGTTCTGAACGTAGAGCTTGATCATGTCGGCATCGCCGCCGGAGAGCAAATGCAGTGACGGCGCGAAGACGAGTTTGTACTTGGACAAGTCTTCGGACGGCCTGGCGAAATCCACGGAAATATTCCGGTCGTGGAGGGCGGTGTAGAAGAGTTGGATATGGGCGCGGAGGTCGAAATGCTTGTTCGGCTGCATGGGTTGCTGCAGCACCCAATCGTTGTCGTGGGTGTAAAGAATGGCGGCCTGGGCCACGACGCGGGTGTCCTTGAGCGCCGGCGCCAGCAATTTGACTTCCTCGCCGATCTGGCTGATTTCCTTGTAAACGCGGCTGGTCACCTGGATGTGATGCGGCAGCACCGCGCCGAAGAATTTTTCGAAACCAATCCGCGACTGCCGCCAGTGGTAATACAGCACGCCGGCAGCGCCGCGGGAGAGAAGTTGGTAGGTAAAGAGCCGGATCACGCCGGGCCGGACGAGAGAATTGACGTCCTGCCAGTTGACCTGCCCGGCCTTCTGTTCGATGACCCAGAAACCGCTGTCCCCGTCCGGCATGCGAATGCCTTCCTTCTTCAGGGAACGCAGGATGTCGATGTCGCAGGCCAGCTCGGCCGCTTTGCTTTTGATGGCGGCGTTGCTCTCGATCGAAACGAAGTCCACGACCTTGGCGATATCGAAATGGTCGAAGCGCCGGAGCAGCGCGCGCAGATTCGTGGTGACGGGGATGTCGGGCGTTATCTCCCGCAGAATTTCGGCCTGCATGGTAACGAACGCCACAATGGTGTCGCTGCTGAACCGCGCCCAATCCAAAAGCAGCGCGGGATTGTGGGCCGTCGGCGCGTACATCGGCATCGGCACCTGGTCGAACGAGGAAACGATCTGGCCCCAATAGTGCAAACCCAGCTCGCTGTTCAGGCGCTCGACGGTTTCGTATTTGAGTTTGAGCCAGTTCTGCCACTCGAGACGCGTGTCTTCGTTGAACGACCACTCGGTTTGATGGCCGCCAATGCCGCTGTCGATCTGCCAGGCGATCAGTTGCGGAAGCGATCCCAGCGCTTTGGCCATGGCTTCGACCACGCGTTTGGAATAGTTCCAGTAAACGTCGTTGTTAAAACAGACCGCGCGGCGGGTGCCCTCGCGCCGGGCGATGCCTTTTTCGTCGAGCGGAAGGATTTCCGGATGTTTTTTGGCCAGCCAGATCGGGGGTGCGGCGGTGGGCGTGGCCAGCACGACCTGGATGCCCGACCGGCCCATGATATCCATCACCCGTTTGAGCCACTCGAAATCGTACCGGCCATCCTCGGGTTCGCAGAGGCCCCAGGTGAATTCGCCGATGCGGACGACATTGATGCCGGCTTTGACCATGAGTTCGGCATCCTCCTCCCATTGCGCTTCGGGGTTTTCGGCGGTGCCGCCGTAAGGAAAGACCCACTGTTCCGGATAATAATCGACGCCAAAATACATAAGATTGTTGCGCGTGGTGCTCTTGGCCGGACTTTAAGGATCTCTGTCGCTGACCGCAATGCAAAAATGGAAACTTAATAGGATCCG
>CAZFOA010000317.1:0-2947 GCA_964520205.1 uncultured Verrucomicrobiota bacterium
CCGAGGACGGCCGCACTCCGCCCCCAAAACCTCACCCACTTTTGATCACACCCGCGCGCCCAGGGCGGCTGAATTACTCCTTGCAACCTGATTCATCCATGGTATTTTGGGCGCGATTTAAAATTAAAATAGGATTGTTATGGCAGGAATTTGTGAATTGACCGGCAAAGGCCCGATCAAGGGCAGCATTATCTGGCGCAGCGGCAAACCCAAGAAGCAGGGGGGCATCGGCACGCACGTGACGGCGATTACCAAGCGGCGGTTTCTGCCCAACTTGCAGCGCGTGAAAGCCCAATTGCCCAATGGCGAGGTGCGCTATATCCGCGTCGCGGCCAGCGCCCTCAAGAAAGGCCTGGTGGTCAAGGCGCCGAAGCGGAATTGGAAGCGGGAAGAGGCAGTCAAAGCCTGAGTCATCAGATCGTCGCAGGGTTGAACCGTTAAATTGGGGTCTTTCCACCGATTTAACGGTTCAACGCTTTTTGCGCTTCAACGATTTTTCAACCGATGCATCGCGGCGCGTTTGAGCTCGCGGTCTGCTTCGTGCTTTTTCATGTCTTCACGCTTGTCGTACTGGGCTTTGCCTTTGCCGACGGCCAACGCGACTTTCACCTTGCCGTTTTTCCAATAGAACGACAGCGGGATGAGGGCGTTGCCTTTCACCGAGGCCAGCTCGAATAGTTTTCGGATTTCGGATTTGTGCAGCAGGAGTTTGCGGGTGGCCTTGGGCGCGTGGTTCTCGAGATTGCCGTGAGAGTATTCATCGATGTGCGCGTTGTGCAGGAACACTTCGTCGCCTTCCACGCGGGCAAACGCGTCGCTGATCTGTCCTTTGCCTGCGCGCAGGGCTTTGACTTCGGTGCCGTGCAAGACGAGGCCCGCCTCGAACGTCTCGATGATATGGTAGTCGCGGCGCGCTTTCGAGTTGGTGACAATGTCAGCCATAAACAACGGCAGCCAGAAGGTTGCCCTCCTGGCCGGCCACAAAGTCGGAATGGGTCAAAATCGCTTCTGAACTAGTGCTTTTTGGACCGCTTTTTGGCGCTCGGACGGGTTAGCTCCACGGTTTCCGGCATTTCGAAACCCATTTTGCCTTCGATGATTTCCATCAGCGCGATATCGGCGACGCCCAGATTTCCCACCTCCGTCACGAAGGGGCGGCTCATGCCGCCCGCGCCGGAATTGAGTTGGCGCACACGGCGCGATATCAAATTGACCAGAACGTTGGGGTTGCCAACTTTCTCCAATGCTTTCTTTGTCAGTTCAGCGTTCAAGATTCAGCCAGAGTGTTCCAAGTTAAGCGGCAAAGGGTAGTGCCTGCGAAGCTGAACGCAATACAAAAAACGCGGAATTTGCGGCCTCCGGCAGGGCGCGCGCCTCGATCGGGTTTGACCGGGGCAATGGACCTGCAAGATCAGCCACTTATTTCTTGGGCCAAAGGGCGCGACATGGCTAAATCCAGGCGTGCGCCGCCGCCAAAAATATCGTTTGCCCAACTCGAACAACACATCCCGGAGCGCGTTCCCCTGGTTGTTGCTGATTCTGGCCGGCGCCGCGGTTGTCTGGGTCTGGTGGCATGCCGCAAATTCTCCCGAACGTAAAGGCGTCCGGATCCATCCCGCGCCGACGCCGGCCTCGGGCAATCCGCAGCCTGCGGCGACGGTCATTCCCAGGGTTCCGACCGCCCCGGCGCCTCCGGGTTCCTACCCGCGTCCCGCTCAAGACATTCTGGAAGCGCAACTCGCGCTCGAGCGCCAGGGCATTTCTTCAGGCTCGCTCGACGGACGGATGGGTCCGCAAACGCACGCGGCCCTCCGGGCTTTCCAGCAGAAGGAGAAGCTGCCCGCGACCGGCGAGCTGGATGCGGAGACAAAACTGCGATTGACGCTGGCCGCGCCGACCCTGGGCAGTTGGATCGTGGCTTCAAATGATCTCGCGCGGCTGCAGCCGCTCGGCAAAACCTGGCTGGCCAAATCCCTGCAAACCACGTTGGACTATGAAACGATCCTGGAGCTCGTCGCGGAAAAATGTCACGCGCATCCGAACCTGATCCGCAGCCTCAACCCGGGCATGGACTGGACGAATGTCCCGGCCGGAACCATTTTACAGGTTCCCGATCTTACGGAAGCCACGGCGCGCGCGAAAGCCGCGTTTGTCAGGATAAGCCTGTCGAACAAGATTCTGGAGGCATTCGATGCCGGGACGAATCTGCTCATGCATTTTCCTTGCAGTATCGCGCAACGCGTCGAGAAAAGGCCCGTCGGCGAATTGCAGGTGGCGGTCATCGCGCCCAACCCGAATTATACCTTTGACCCGGATTTATTTCCCGAATCGCCGGAGGCAAAGCAATTGAAGGCAAAACTCCTCCTGCCACCCGGCCCGAACAACCCGGTCGGCACGGTCTGGATCGGGCTGGACAAAACGGGTTACGGCATTCATGGCACGCCCAATCCCGAGCTGGTCGGGCGCACCGAATCGCACGGCTGCTTCCGGTTGTCGAATTGGAATGCGGAACTCCTGCTCAAGCTCACCTGGATGGGAATGCCGGTCTATGTGGAACCGTGAGGAATGAAACGGGATTGGGCGCCGGGGTTTGCGCCGATTCACGCCTCACGTTTTCTCAAAGTTTTGTTCTAATCCCGCAGGCGCGGGCCAGACACCAGCCGCGGACCCCCTCGAAGACGGAGAACAAACCCAGCCCCACGAGCACGAGGCAGATCCAGAGCTCAACATCGGCCATGATGATCCCGACGATCAACAGCACCGTGCCCAGGACCCCGCGGGCGAGCCGCCCGGGAAACCCGAGGTTGCGACTGAAAAATCGTCTCATGCAGCACTATTACTTAGCATAAATCACACCGACTGTAAATTCGCCGCAATGATGGGGAGTGTCTTAATCTGACCGGAGCGCGGAGCATTGCTCCGCGTGGACTCGATGCATATCCTGGCG
>CAZFOA010000318.1:0-2929 GCA_964520205.1 uncultured Verrucomicrobiota bacterium
CTCGTGACCCTGCACGACGGTGTGCCGGTTCCGAAGGTGATTGATTTCGGCATTGCGAAGGCGACGCAGGGCGAACTGACCGACAAGACCGTCTATACGCAGTTCCAGCAGTTCATCGGTACGCCGGCCTACATGAGCCCGGAACAGGCGGAGATGAGCGGCCTGGACGTGGACACCCGGAGCGACATCTACAGCCTGGGGGTGTTGCTCTACGAGTTGCTCACGAGCCGGACGCCGTTCGATGCGAAGGAGCTGATGGCGTCGGGCATCGATGGGATGCGGAAGACGATTCGGGAAAGGGAACCGCTCCGGCCGAGCACCCGGCTCATTCAAACCCTGTCGGCCGAGGCCGGCCCGCGCGACACCTCCACGGGCGGCGAAGAGCAGGTCAAAGCCTCCTCGCGCCGACTTCTGCAGGCGAAGGAGACCATTGCGCTGCTTCGCGGCGACCTGGATTGGATCGTGATGAAGTGCCTGGAGAAAGACCGCGCCCGCCGTTACGACACGGCGAACGGCCTGGCCGCGGACATTCAGCGCCATTTGAACAATGAACCGGTGGTCGCCCGGCCTCCCAGCGCCCTCTACCGTTTCCAGAAAACTTTCCGGCGCAACAGGCTCCTGAGCACGGCGGGTGCCGCCGTGGCTTTCGCCCTGATATTGGGCATCGGATTGAGCACCCGCGAGGCGATCCGTGCGACGCGGGCCGAGCGTGCCAAGCAGGCGCTGCTGGAATCGGAGCAAAGAGCCAGGCAGGAAGCGACCCGCGCTCAAGGCGAAGCGCTCGTAGAACGCGACAACTCCCGCCGCAATCTTTATGCGGCCAACATCAACCTGGCCGGCCAGGCCTGGAACGAAAGCAACCTGGGCAAGACACGCCGCCTGCTCGCGCGGACCACTCCCGCAACCGGCGAGGAGGATTCGCGCGGATGGGAATGGCGTTACCTCTGGGGCCAGACCCGCAGCCAGGACATCGCCGAAGCGGCCCGCTTTGGCGGCGGCGTTTTTCAGCTGGCGTTCGTCAACGGAGACCGCAACGTCACGGTCGGATTGCTGGGGGCGGGCTCCGAGGAACGCGGGAGTTTGCTGTTTGATTTTGGTGCGACGCAACTGTCGAACCGGCGCGTGTTCGGCCGCGGCATTCTCGGGGTTTCAGCTTTCATCCCCTCGAGGAACTGGCTGGTGTGCAGCCGGCCCGGGACGAACGGGGATTTCAACCTGTCGGTTTTGGACTTTGCCACGCTGGACGAAGTCGCCCGGCAACCCATTCCCGGCGTTCTCAAAACGGCAAGCGTTTCCCGCGATGGGGGGCGGCTTGCAGCTTATCTTTCCCGTGATGACCCGCGGTCTCGCGGCTATCAACCCGGCGAAGAAGTGCGTATTTGGCAATGCGGCGACTGGCAACACGTCTCCATCCTTCAGTCGAATGGCAACTCTGCCGCCCATTTCGGCGCGCTGAGTTTTCTGGGCGCGGGAGACCGGCTCGCCATTGGCTGGAGCAGCGGGAGGGTGTCCATTCACGAATCTGCCACCGGCAACAAGCTGCGCGAGTTTGTCGCGCACTCCGACGGGGTCACGGCCATGGCGGTGTCTCCAACAACCGGCGTGCTGGCCACTGGAGCCGGCTATTCGGACCCGACGGTCAAGCTATGGAATCCCGACAATGGAGAGGCCGTGGGCGAATTAAAAGGCCACCAGGGGTGGATTGCCGGGTTGGCGTTCTCTTCCGACGGCGCGCTGCTGGCGTCCGCCAGCGCCGACCAGACGGTCCGTCTTTGGGATACGAAGACGTGGAAGGAAATCGCGGTGCTGCGCGGGCACGAGGACGAGGTGTATTGCCTCGCGTTTTCAAGCGACGGCAAACGCTTGCTCACCGGCGGCAAGGACGGCTCGGTTCGGCTCTGGCAAGTGCCGCCAGCGCCCCGTCCGCCGTCCTTGCGCGTTTTGCGGGAGCCTTGCGGCGCTTTTTCGGTGTCACCGGACAGCCGGCACGCGGTGACATTGGGCAGCGATTACGTCCTGTGGGATATTGACTCGGGAGAGAAAATTGAGACGCTCACGGCGCTTCACGGGTATAGGGCTGGCTACGGTTTTTCACCGGATGGCCGGGAGTTGCTCGCCGGCGGACGCAATGGCAAGGTGCGAGTCTGGAATTTCGATCGGGACGCCTTGACCGAGCTCGACGCCGGGGGGGGCGGGGACGTGCTCGAAGTGACGAAGCTGGGCAAAACGCATCTCGTCGTGACGGTACAAGATGGCACGTCGAGAACGCAGCCTGTCGCGCTGATCAAGACCTGGGATTATTCGAATTGGAAACTCGTGCATGAATTCGAGTATAATGTTCAGGAATCGACGGCGTCCGCCGTTTCTCCAAAGGGTTACGTGGTCACCGGGCATGAGGACGGCAGCGTGACGCTGTGGGGAATGGGATTCAGCTCGGCGGGAACGAATTTTCCAGCTCATCGTCGCAAGGTGGTGGGGGTGGCGTTCACTCCGGATGAACGCATCCTGGCCACCGCCGGGGAGGAGGGCACGGCCAAGTTGTGGGATTTGGCAACGCACCGCGGGATTGTCACGCTCAAGGGCCATCTCACGTCGGTGCATGGCCTGGCGATTTCGCCCGACGGCCGCCGTTTGGCCACGGCCGGCGGCGGCAGGGAATCCATCAAACTATGGGACATCCAGACTCATCAGGAACTGATTACATTGCCCAGCGAGGTTTCCATGATCGAGCGTCTGGCGTTTTCGCCGGATGGGAACAAGATTGTTGGCATGAGCGGCGAGGGGGAAATTCTCATCTGGCGCGCGCCGTCGTGGGAGGAGATCAAGGCGGCAACCGCGCCCGAATCCGGCGGATCCGGAACACAATAGACTCAGAACTCCAGCGGCACGCGCACGACCAGGCCGCCCATCACGTCGCCCAATTTGAAAT
>CAZFOA010000319.1:0-2926 GCA_964520205.1 uncultured Verrucomicrobiota bacterium
AATGGGCGAAAAGGGACTTGAACGCTGCCGTCAGACGATGGCAAAGAAAGAACCAAAACGAATTTTGAAATTATGATTTCGACGCGCAATTTGATCTACACGGCTGCGATGGTGTCGCTCTTTTGCGGTGCTGGCCGGGGATTATCCGAGGACCATCCGCCGGTGGCGGTGCCTGCACCCAAACCCAAATGGACCGGCAGCGCCGCCATCGGCGTGACTTTGACTCGCGGCAACAGTGACACCTTGCTGGCCACGATGACCGCGATTGCGGGCAAAAAGTGGGACAGCAACGAATTCGTCATCGGCGGAGACGGCACGTACGGTGAGAGCAAGTCGCCCGGCGCAACCAACTCGACCATAAACGCGAATTCCGTCCACGGATTCGTTCAATACAACCGGCTTTTTTCAAAACGTCTGTACGGCTATGGCCGCGTGGAGGGGTTGCATGACGAAGTGGCGGATATCAGCTATCGTGTGACGCTAGGCCCCGGCGCCGGCTATTATATCATCAAGGGAACCAACACGGATCTCTGCGCTGAAATCGGTCCCGGTTACGTCTTCCAGCTGTTGGGCACTAACACGCAGAATTACGCCACGTTGCGCGTCGGCGAGAAGTTTCACCACACCCTGAACGACCATGTTCGCCTCTGGCAGACGGCGGAATGGCTGCCCCAGGTGGAGAAATTCCAGAACTACGTCGTCAACGCGGAGATCGGCATCGAGACTGACCTCACCAAAAGGAAGAACCTCACCCTGCGCACCTTCGTGCAGGAGACGTTTACGAGCGAGCCGGCGCCGGGTCGCCGACAGAACGATGTCAAACTGGTGACCGCCCTCGCGTACAAGTTTTAGCCGGTCGTTTGGAGTGTGCAGCCGCGACCCGGCGTTTACTCCGCCTCGTGGCCTGCGGTCTTCCGGTCAAACTGGTTGCCGGCGGGTTCCGTCACGGTTAAGCTGACATCCACGGCGGCCATATTGAAACCAATGAAATCATAGGCAGTTCCATGTTAAACTCCGCGACTTCCTCCCATCGCTGGCGCTTCTTCCGCGCCGGTGGTTTCGACCAGGTCAAACTCGACACCGGAGCTGATTTGATGCACCTGGACCAGCTCGACCAGAAATTGTGGGTTGCGCTCGCGTGCCCCATCACCGGCCTCGAGTTTGACTCCAAAACGCTGGCGCTGGTGGATACCGACCAGGACGGACGCATCCGCGCCCCGGAACTGATCGCGGCGGTCAAGTGGGCCGGCTCGATGCTCAAGCATCCTGACGACCTGATCAAGGGCGGCGCCGCGCTCCCGCTCCCGGCCATCAACGACACCACGCCCGAAGGCCAA
Source organism: uncultured Verrucomicrobiota bacterium (assembly GCA_964520205.1). Lineage (GTDB taxonomy): Bacteria > Verrucomicrobiota > Verrucomicrobiia > Limisphaerales > BOG-1460 > CAZFOA01. The sequence continues at coordinate 1,338 of CAZFOA010000319.1, forward strand.
CAGCTCCTCGCCTCGGCGAAACAAATCCTCGTCAACCTCGGCAAGAAGGAGGCTTCCACCATCTCCATCGAAGATGTCTCCGATGCCAACCGGATCTTCGCCAATACCACTTTCAATGGCGATGGCGTGATCATTCGCGAATCAGCGCCTGACGATGCGACCCGGGGGGTCATCGATGATATTGCGGTCTGTGTGGGCACCGTATCGGACCGTTCCGGCAAGCCGGGCATTGACCAGGCCCGGGCCGATGTTTTTTTTGCCGAATGCGCCGCATTTGATGATTGGATGAAAAAGGCCGAGGCCGACGGCAAATCCGTGTGGCCGGCCGGTGAAGGCACAACGGCCGCCGCCGCCGCGGTCAGGGCCATCAAAGCCAAAGTGGACGATTACTTCGGACGTTGCCGCCTCGCCGCATTCGATCCCCGCGCCATTCCGCTGTTGAATCGCAAAGAAGAAGAGTATCTCGCCATCACGGCCAGGGACCTGAGCTTTACGGCCTGCGAAATCGCAGATTTCCCGCTGGCGCAAATCGCCGCCGGCAAACCGCTGTCGTTTAAAGGTGCCGTCAACCCGGCCCACGCGGCGGCGGTGGCGGCGCTGCAAGCCAACGCCGTCAAACCGTTGCTGGGGGACAAGTCGGAACTGACGGAAGCCGACTGGATCGCGGTGCAGGCCAAACTCGGCGCGTTCGAAAGCTGGAATGCCGCCAAGACCGGCGCCGCCGTCGAGAAACTTGGCCTCAAACGCGTCCGGGAAATTCTCGCTTCCCAGGCGAAGAACACCGTGAACGGTCTCATCGCGAAAGACAAGGCGCTCGAACCCGAGGCCGCGTCCATCGCCCAGGTGGAGAAACTGATCCGCTTTGTCCGCGACCTTTACCTGCTGGCCATCAACTTCGTCAATTTCAAGAACCTTTACAGCGGCAGTACGCCGGCCATTTTTCAGTGCGGCACATTGTATCTCGACCAGCGTTCGTGTCATCTCTGCCTTACCGTCGACGACGCCGGCAGGCACGCGGCGATGGCCGGTCTGGCGGGCGCCTACCTCGCCTATTGCGATTGCTCGCGCAAGAGCACGGGCGAAAAATTGAGCATCGTCGCCATTTTTTCCCAGGGCGACGATTACAACCTGATGGTCGGCCGCAACGGCATATTTTACGACCGCAAGGGCAGGGATTATGACACCACCATCACCAAGATCGTGTCGAACCCGATCAGCCTGCGGCAGGCGTTCTGGGCGCCTTACACCAAATTCGTCCGGCTGATCGAGGAGCAGATTTCCAAACGCGCAGCCGCCGCGGACGCCGCTGCAGCGGATAGACTCGGAAACGCGGCGGCGGCCACCGCCAACGCCGACACAGTCAAACCCGTTGAACCGAAGAGAATCGATGTCGGCACGGTTGCCGCATTGGGTGTCGCCTTTGGTTCCATTGGCACGTTCCTGGGCCTGATCTTCGGCCATCTCGTCGGAATCGTCGCCTTGGGACCGCTGGCGATCGCCGGACTTGTCAGCGGGGTGATGCTGCTGATCTCGGGGCCGTCCCTGATTCTCGCTTTCATCAAGCTGCGGAAACGCAATCTGGGCCCGAT
>CAZFOA010000320.1:0-2922 GCA_964520205.1 uncultured Verrucomicrobiota bacterium
AGTCGGCGGCACGGCAGGTTGCCAACCTGCGCTACCTGGTTCATGGAAAAACTTTGGCTGGGCAGAGGAAATCAAGGCAGGGGAATGATTGGCAGAGGAATAGCCGGATTCTTGCTGCTCCACCATTCCTCTGCCAATCATTCCCGTGCCCACAAGAATAGATTTCGGATTTTGCCCCGCAGCGGCAGCCTAAGGGTAAGGCATGAATGAGCGGCGAACCGATTTCGAGCTGTTGCGGGATTTCATCCGGCACGGCGACCAACCAGCATTCGCCGGCGTCGTCCACCGTCATCTGGATCTGGTCTACGCGACGGCGCTGCGGAAGTTGGGAGATTCCGGAGGCGCCGAGGAGGTGGCTCAGAATGTTTTTGCCGCCCTGGCGAAGAAAGCATGGCAATTCGCTCCGGACGACTCCGTGCCGGCCTGGCTATATCGGACGACCTTACTGGAAGCCAAGGAATGGTTGCGGGGGGAACTGCGCCACCGCCGCCGCGAACAAACCGCCGTCGAACTGGGCACCACCATGAAAACTCCGGAGGAACAAACCGCATTCCGGGCGCTCGTCCCGCTGCTGGACGAGGCGTTGTTGTCATTGCGAGAGAAGGACCGCACGGCACTGCTGCTGCGCTTTTACGAAAGCCAATCGCTTCGCGACATGGGCGCGTCGCTTGGCGTGGGCGAGGATGCGGCGCAGAAACGGGTCGCCAGCGCGCTCGGGAAACTGGCCGCGTTCTTTCAACGGCGCGGGTTCAAATCGGCCACGGTCGCTGCGACGGCAGCGGCGCTGGAGCAGACCGCCCGGTCGGCCCCCGCCATCGTTGCCGGTTCGCTGGCGAAAGTGGCGATGCAGATGAGTCCGCCGGCCTGGGTCGGCATGGCTGGCTGGCTGGCGCGGCTGGCGAGCTTGACGAAGGTGCAAACCGCCGTCGTCTGCCTGTCCATCGCCGCGCTGCCAGTGGCGTGGCGATGGGCCGATTACCGGCGGGCGGTGGACGAGTCGGCGAAGGTTCGAGCGCAATCCGCCACGCTCCAAACCGAACAAACCGTGTTGCAGACAGATCTCGATCGGCTGCGAAGAACGGTGGAACGGATGGAGGCTTCGTTGGCCACTGCGAAGGAGTCGGAGGAACAACGCGCGGAGGCGGCGCGAAAATATGAAGTTTGGAAGAGTCATCTTCGCGGCGTGCTGATGGCGGACAATTATCGTTGGCCCGAGGATTCGCTCTTCGTGCGGATCCCCAAATCAGCGCTCCGGCAAATCGAGGTCAATCAGACGCTCGCTGCGCCGGGCGTGCTCAAACAGGACGAACGGGAAATACTGGGTTTGACGCCGGAGGAGCGCGCGCAGATCGAGCACACGCTTCAACGGTATTTTGCAGGCATGGACGCGATGATCGACGAGAAACTTTACGAAACAAACCACCCGACGAACTTTGGGATTCCAGAATCCGCTTTGGCCAGCAAGATTTGGGCGATTCCGGCGCTCGGGGACGAGGTGAAGGCCCGGGGCGAGGAACTGCAAGCGGCATTGCAGACCGCGCTGGGCGAAGAGCGATGGCCCCTTGTTCAAGCTCAATTACAGTCGCACGGCATGTATTCGTTGCGGACGACTTTGAGTCTGGATCTGGGTCAGGACGGACAGCAAATCGGTGTTTGGATCACCGAAGAGAACGGCAGGCTGGTGGTCGGACATGGATGGTCAGGGCATTCCTCATCGGGCACCTCCAGCGGCATGGCGTTGGATCTATTCATGCCAAACGCCGAAGCGATGCCCGGAATGGACGCGGCGGATTTCTTTCGTGTCCGGGCGCTGCCCGGCACGCTGTCGCGCCGGATGATGGATTGGATCCAGCAGCAAGCCATCACGCGACTGGGAAAGGAGAACGGTCAATGAAACGATGGTTTCTGGCGCTGTCCATTCTTTCGGCGGCATTGGCGGGTACCGGCGCATTCCGGGGTGCGACCACCCGGCTTCGCCAGGAAATGGCCGCCGGGTACGAAGCCTGGCGGATACAAACTCAACTGGTTGTCCAGGCCGGGAGCGAACGTGTCGCACTCGAGGAACACATCCGGCAATTGAAGTCGGACCTGGATTCGCGAAACCGTGCTGCGGGCGCACCCCTGGCCGCCACCGCGTTGATCGCAACGAACGGGGCGGCCCACTTGTCGCCGGTGCAAAGCGAGGCGCTGCTGGCGGAACTGGGATTCAACTGGAACAGCACCGGCAATTATCTGGTCGTCAGCAAAAACACGTTGCGTGACGTTCATCTCGGCGGGATGAAGGACGCGAAACTGTCGGACGTCATGTGTGATGTGCTCGCGATCACGCCGGAGGAGCGCTCCGCAGTGGAAGGGTTGACGCAACAAATCGACGCAGACTACAAGACCTGGGCCGGATCGCATTCGAAGAGGGAAGAGCCCAGCGGCGATGTGGTGGCGAAATACACCTTGTCCGCGGACCCGGCGTTTTCGCAGACGCTAAGCAATGCCTTCACATCCGGAGTTGTGGCCGCGTTGGGCGGTGAACGGGGCGAATTGTTGGAGAGCTACGCCGGCACGTGGATGACCGACCATGGGATGCTCAACACCGAACCGGCGACGATGACTGTGAAGCGCCACCTGGTGGGAAACGAACCTAGCTTGAACTGGGAACTAAGTCAGGGCAACAGCAGCATGTTCACGTCGGTTTCGCCGTGGCAATTCCCGGAAGCCTTCCGCCCCATCTTTCCCGGCGGCTGGCCGGACGTGGCCGCGCGTGAGGGTTTCGAGCTGCCAAAGGAGTTCAAGAAATAGACAACCGAAGCGAACATCCAACGCCCAACATCCAAAATGACCGAGGCTGTCATTGGGTGTTCGATGTTGGATGTTTTCTCTACCTTCACCCCGCCGCGATTTCCTGCGGTCCTTTGCCGCCGTTGACGA
>CAZFOA010000321.1:0-2918 GCA_964520205.1 uncultured Verrucomicrobiota bacterium
CACGTCTCGCCCACGATCAGAAAATGCGCGCCAAAAGCCGCGCAGTTCCGGACCACCGCGCCGAGATTTTCCGCGCTGGCAATGCCCTCGACGGCCGCCAGCAGCAATGGACGCGGGGAGGTTTGGAGAAGCGTTTCAAAGTCCGACTGAGGTGGGATCTTGGCCACGGCCAGCGCGCCTTGGTGCAACCGGTAGCCGGTGATGGTTTCCAGCAGTTTCTGATCGCCGACATAGACGCAGATCTCTTCTTCCGGCCGTGCGCGCAGCAGCGGTTCGAGCTTTTCCAACCACGCGGGCGTGAGGAGGGCGGAGACGACGGTGAACCGGCTTGCCAGCAGCCGCTTGACCACTTTGGCATTCGTGGCGACCAAAACGCCGGCCCGCTCATGTTCCTCGACCCGGCGGAGAGTGCAATACAACGCCAGTTCCGGCGCATCGAGAGATTGAACGGGTATGATTTGCAAAGTCGCCACGCCGGAATTAAAGCGCGCCGCAGCGGGAATGAAAAGCGCCGAGAATGGTTTCTTCCACTGTTACTTTTCTCGATCGCCAATTCATCGCCTTATGCCATGACCGTGATTTTATCAACCGGCTTGAATTTTCGGCGGAATGCGATAAGCCTGATACAAATTCATTATGGGAACGATTTCTGATTCCATCATCCTGGGTTGCTGGATCATCTTCCTTGCCTACTGGCTTGTCAGCGCACTCTCGACAAAGCGGACGGCGGAACCGCAAAGCGTGTGGTCCGGACTGTCACATCGGATTCCCGTGACATTGGGCTGGTTTCTGCTGGCGTCTCAGAGGCTGCCGCCGCCCATGAATCTGGTGTGGATGCCGCGCACGGATTGGGCGCGGGCTCTCGGGGTCGTGGTCTGCATGGTTGGGTTGTATGTGACGATTTGGGCACGCCGGACCCTCGCCGGGAACTGGAGCAGCAGTGTCACCTTCAAGCAGGGCCACGAACTGGTGAAGACCGGGCCTTACCGGGTCGTGCGGCATCCCATCTACACCGGTCTGCTGGTGATGTGTCTCGGCTCGGCCATTGAAATCGGCAAGCTTCGCTGCTTGTTGAGCCTGGTGGCGGTTGGCGTTGGCTTTTGGATCAAGCTCAAACAGGAGGAGCGGCTCATGTTGCGGCATTTCCCCAACGAATACCCTGCCTATCGGAAGCAAGTGAAGGCGCTTGTGCCGTTCGTCATCTGAAAAACACCTCGCCTTGAGGACCCGGCTGTTTCAGGCTGCGTGCGAGCCGTCGCAGAAGGGCTTGTTGTTGGACACGCCGCAGCGACACAGGGTCACCCGATTCCGAACCTCATAAGCTTTGCCATCGGCCGAAATCACCGGGACATCATCCGGATGACTATGAGTGAACTTTCTTGACTTGATTAAATCTTCTTGAGAGAGATATTGACGTTTGAATGAAGCGAAGTGAAATGAGTGGTTTCGTTGCCGCTGGAGGCTGGAACTTTCCCGTCGTGAGCTAAATCAGAACCAACAAGAATTCATTGAACGAAAACCAACTTTTTAAATGGAAACCTCGTATAGTTCCCGCGTCTGCCGCCTGTTGCAACTGGTCGCGTTAGCCTTCGTCGTCGCCATTTTTGCCGCGCCCGCCGCGCGCGCCGGATTGACGATGGAGATGGACCTTGTCCTCCAAGATAATACCTATTCCTTTTATCCCTACCTGGTCACAAACTCGACATCGCCGGCCGTTCCCGCTGGCAATTACTATGTGACCTCGCCGGGGTGGCCCACGAACGGAGCCGGTGCGCTGTATCTCTGCGACACCAACGGCTTCAACCAGGTGGGGGGCGGTAACACCGGGTTTGCAGTTTTCGACGCGCCGGATTTCAACAGCTCGTTTATTAAGAACATCACGAACGGACAGTGGTCCATCTTCGTCACCAATTCGGCGGTGACCAATGTCTATCATTTTACCGTCACGGCCAGCATCGTCAGTAACTCCATTCCCCCGGTGGTCATCATCTATCCCCCGAATAACGCGCTGAACGTCACCAACCAGCCGACATTCCTATGGCAAGGGCCGGCCAGCTACAGCGACCTGGTGCTTTACCAGGGCCCTAACAACACAAGTCTGCCGGTCACGCAAACCAGCTATTCTGGATTCACGGCGGCCAATGGCCTGGATGGTTTCAACGTGCATTACGACCTCTTTTCAGCCACTGCCGTCGTCAGTTCCGTGCCAACCAACAGTGCTTCGAGTCCTCTCTCCAGTTGGGTTTCCACGGCGCATCTGCAAGACCTCGCCAGCTCCCAATTCACAGTCGGCAGCCCGGTGGCGAATTTCAACGCCGACCTCAACACCACCAATTTAGCATGGGCTACGATGGGCGACGCTGCCTGGTTCACCGAAACCACCAACACTTACAATGCTGCCCCGGCCGCCGCGCAAAGCGGGAGCGTGACCGCCAGCCAGTCTTCGACGCTTTCGGTCATCGTCACCGGCCCCGGAACGCTCACGTTTTACTGGTCGAGCATCGCCAATGATCCAAACGCCGGCTTTAGTTGCGAGTTCGACGTGGACGGCAACTACTCCAACAATATTGCCGGTGACACCGCCTGGTATCAGGACGGGCCTTACTCCATCGGGCCCGGCCAGCACACATTGAGCTGGACGGCATCTGCCAATGGCGATACGGATCCCACCCAAGCCGGCTTCCTCGATCAGGTGAGTTATGTGCCGGTGTCATTCCCCACGCTTACCGTGACCGCCGCGCCGCCGTCCGGCCTGGCGCCACTGGCCGTCCAGTTCACGAGTCCGGGCGTGGACAGTCTCGGCAATACGGTCACAAATTGGAATTGGAGTTTTGGCGACGGCGGCACCAGCCCGGCGCGAAGTCCCTTGCACACTTATACCAATACCGGTTCGTTTTTCCCCAGCCTCACCGCCTACA
>CAZFOA010000322.1:0-2906 GCA_964520205.1 uncultured Verrucomicrobiota bacterium
TGTTTGACAGCGTCTCCGTCGGCACGACCTTCAAGAAGCAACTGGCCGAGAAGGGGATCATTTTTTGTTCGTTCAGCGAAGCCGTGCTCGAACATCCCGAGCTGGTGAAGAAATACCTGGGCATGGTGGTGCCGTACACCGACAACTTTTTCGCGGCCCTGAACTCGGCCGTGTTCAGCGACGGCTCGTTCTGCTTCATTCCCAAAGGGGTGCGCTGCCCGATGGAGCTGTCCACCTACTTCCGCATCAACGCCGCCAACACCGGCCAGTTCGAACGCACGCTCATTGTGGCCGAAGAAGGCGCTTCGGTGAGCTACCTGGAAGGCTGCACCGCGCCCATGCGGGACGAACACCAGTTGCACGCCGCGGTGGTTGAATTGATCGCGCTGGACAATGCCCAGATCAAATACTCGACGGTCCAAAACTGGTATCCAGGCGACGAACAGGGCCGGGGCGGCATTTACAACTTCGTCACCAAACGCGGCCTGTGCAAAGGGAAGAACTCAAGGATTTCCTGGACGCAAGTCGAGACCGGATCGGCCATCACGTGGAAATATCCAAGCTGCATTCTGCTGGGCGACAACTCGGTCGGTGAATTCTATTCCGTCGCCGTGACGAACAATTATCAGCAGGCCGACACGGGCACGAAGATGGTCCACATCGGCAAGAACACGCGCAGCACGATCGTTTCGAAAGGCATTTCCGCCGGGCGCGGCCAGAACAGTTACCGCGGTTTGGTGAAAATCCAGAAGAGCGCCGCTCATGCGCGTAATTTCTCGCAATGCGACTCGATGTTGATCGGGTCGAAGTGCGGCGCGCACACGTTCCCGTACATTGAAGTGAAAAATGCGACGGCCAGCGTCGAACACGAGGCAACCACCTCGAAGATCGGCGAAGACCAGATTTTTTATTGCAATCAGCGCGGGCTTTCGACGCAGGATGCGGTGAACATGATCGTGAACGGTTTTTGCAGGGAAGTTTTCAAGGAACTGCCGATGGAATTCGCCGTTGAAGCCCAGAAACTGCTGGGTGTAAGCTTGGAGGGCAGCGTCGGCTAGAGACGCGGATTGCGCGAATTGTCGCCCATTGAATTCGTGATGATTGGCGAAACTCGCGTCAAAAATTTTCAAATGAGCAAGCAACCTATTCTTGAAATTAAGAACCTGAGCGCCGGCATTGAAGGCAAACAAATCCTGAAAGGCGTCAGCCTCATTCTCAATCCCGGCGAAGTCCACGCGGTCATGGGGCCGAACGGCAGCGGCAAGAGCACGCTGGCGGCGGTGCTGGCCGGCCGCGACGGCTACACGGTCACGGGCGGCGAGGTCCTTTACAACGGCCATGACCTGCTCGACCTGGATCCCGAGGAGCGAGCCCGCGAAGGGCTGTTCCTTGCGTTCCAGTATCCGGTGGAAATTCCCGGCGTGAACAGCACTTACTTTCTCAAGGCCGCCTTGAACGAAATTCGCAAAGCCAAAGGCGAATCCGAACTCGATGCGATGGAATTCCTCACGCTGGTGAAGCAGAAGATGAAATTGCTCGAATTGCCTGAGGAATTGCTCAAACGATCGGTCAACGAAGGCTTCTCCGGCGGCGAAAAGAAACGCGCCGAGATATTCCAGATGGCCGTACTGGAGCCAAAACTGGCGATCCTCGATGAAACGGATTCCGGCCTGGACATCGACGCGCTCAAGATCGTCTCCCAGGGAGTCAACAAACTGAAACGGGCCGACAATGTGCAGTTGGTCATTACGCATTATCAGCGGTTGCTGAACTACATCGTGCCGGATTTTGTTCACGTCCTGGTGGACGGCCGCATCGCGCGCACCGGCGACAAGCGACTCGCGCTGGAACTTGAGGCGAAGGGGTACGATTGGGTTACCAAAGGCGAACCGGCGGTGGCGTGACCTTTCGCCGCAAACGCGGCCGGCGCAATGTCGAATCGGCGGGGCAAGTTGCCGCTTGCGACGGCAACTACGCGCTTTTACGCTGGCGCTGAATGCGTCTGCTCGATCGCTATTTGTTGCGCGAGTGTCTGGTCCCGCTGGGTTATTGCCTCAGCGGATTTCTGATCTTCTGGATTGCGGCGGATCTTTTCTCGGAACTGCACACGCTGCAGGATAGCCGCCTCCTGTCCCGGGATATTGCGGAGTATTATCTTCTAAGAATCCCGGGCTTCTTGCCGGTGACTTTGCCGGTGGCTTTGTTGCTGGCACTGCTTTACGCCCTGACCAATCACGCGCGCCACAACGAAATCACCGCCATCCGCGCTGCCGGCGTGAGCTTGGGACGATTGAGCCTGCCGTATCTCGCAGTGGGGTTTGTGGCAAGTGTGGCGCTGTTCTCCATCAATGAATTCTGTGTGCCAAAAACCGCGGAAATGGCGGACCAGGTATTGACCCGTCGCGTTCAACGAAGTCTTGGCGCCGACGAACGGCAGCAAATCAAGAACTTCACGTTCCGAAATGCGCGCGCCGGGGAAGATCGCACCTGGGTCATCGGGTTGTACAATCAAAAGACCGGCGAGATGCTGCAACCCAACGTGGAGGAGCGTCTGCGGAGCGGTTCCTGGCGATCCCTTCATGCCGACCGCGCCATTCGGACCAATGGTTTGTGGGTGTTTTATCACGTGATCGAGATCAGGACAGCGACCAATTCACTGCCGATGCCATTGCCGCAGGTCAATATGCTTTCCCTTCCTGACTTCTCTGAAACACCCGAAGAAATCCGAAGCGAAATCAGCATCAATCACCGGTTCGGGCACCAATCCCGCACCCGCAGCGCGGATGTGCCGATCACCGAGATCCTGAATTATCTCCGGCTGCACCCTGATCCGGAAGGTTCAATCCGTCCCTGGCTCTATACCAAATTGCAGGGGCGGTTTGCGGGCCCCTGCACCTGTCTGATCG
>CAZFOA010000323.1:0-2876 GCA_964520205.1 uncultured Verrucomicrobiota bacterium
TCGCCGGAAGACGACGTGGAGTTGCGGCGCATCACGATCACCAATCGTTCACCCGTGGCGCGCGTCATTGAATTGACCAGTTACGCGGAAGTGGTGCTCGCGCTTCCGGCCGCGGATGCGGCGCATCCCGCTTTCAGCAATCTCTTCGTGCAAACAGAATTCGCGCGAAAATCCTCCGCCATTCTCTGCACCCGCCGCGCCAGTTCCCCGGAGGAGAAACCGCCGTGGCTGCTGCATCTCATGGTGGGTCAGGGCGGCGAACAGGGTGAAGTCTCCTGCGAAACCGATCGCTCGAGATTTGTCGGGCGGGGCGGAACCTTGGCCAGCCCGGCCGCGATGCAGGGCATTTCTACCTTGTCCAACACCGTGGGCTCCGTGCTCGATCCCATCGTTTCGCTGCGGCGCACCGTTTCTTTGCCGCCCCATGAAACCGCCATCATCGACCTGGTGCTGGGCGTGACCGCAAGCCGGGAAGCCGCGCTGGCGCATGTGGAAAAATATCAAAGCTCCCGCATGGCTGACCGCGCCTTCGATCTGGCATGGACCCACAGCCAGGTGACGTTGCACCATCTCAACGCCACGGAGGTGGAAGCTCAACTCTATGGCCGGCTGGCGGGCGCGTTGATTTATGCCGACCCCGCCCGACGGGCCAACCCCGGCGTGTTGCGCAACAACCGCCGCGGCCAAAGCGGCCTTTGGAGTTACGGCATTTCGGGCGACGCGCCGCTCGTCCTGCTCCGCATCAGCGACGCGGAGAAGATCGAGATCGTCCGGCAGTTGATCCGGGCGCACTCCTACTGGCGCATGAAGGGATTGACCGTCGATCTGATCATCTTGAACGAGGACGTTTCGGTTTACCGCCAGTCCTTGCAAGACCAGATCACCAGCCTGATTTCGTCCGGAATTGAAGCGCAAATGCTCGACAAGCCGGGCGGTATCTTCGTCCGGCGCCTCGAACAAATTCCCAACGACGACCGCGTGCTGCTCCAATCCGTGGCGCGGATTGTCCTGGACGACGAGAAGGGAACGTTGACGGAGCAACTGGAGCATCGAAGTGTTTTGGAGCCCTTGATTCCAGCCCTGACGCACAGCCGCTCCCGGTCCGGCGATTTGCCCGCGCCACTCCCTGAACGCGAGTTGATCTTTCCGAACGGCTTTGGCGGATTCACCCGCGACGGCCACGAATATGTCATCACCCTGCAGCCGGGACAGATGACGCCGGCGCCGTGGGTCAATGTGCTGGCCAATCCCTATTTCGGGACGGTTGTTTCCGAGAGCGGTGCGGCTTACACCTGGGTGGAGAACTCCCATGAATTTCGGTTGACGCCCTGGAGCAATGATCCCGTCCAGGACACCACCGGGGAGGCTCTTTACATTCGCGATGAGCAGACCGGGGAGATTTGGTCGCCCACGCCGTTGCCCGCGCGCGGCGCGACGCCCTATGTCATTCGCCATGGCTTTGGCTACACCGTGTTCGAGCATACCGAAAATGGCATCGCTTCCGAGCTTTGGGTCTATGTGGCAATGGACGCACCGGTGAAGTTCATGGTCTTGAAATTGCGCAACGTCTCGGGGCGTCCGCGCCGCCTGTCGGCCACCGGCTACTGGGAATGGGTGTTGGGCGACCTGCGGCAGAAAAACCTGCTGCATGTGCAAACCGAAGTGGACCTCAAGACCGGCGCGTTGCTGGCGCGCAACTATTACAACACCGAGTTCCCCGATCGCATCGCGTTCCTGGACGTGAACGATGCAGCGCGCACCCTCACCGGAGATCGGAAAGAGTTCATCGGCAGAAACGGAAGCCTGTCGCAGCCGGCCGCACTCAAGCGCGCGCGCCTTTCCGGCAAAGTCGGCGCGGGACTGGATCCGTGCGGCGCGGTGCAGGTCGCCTTCAATTTGCCGGCCGGGCAGGAACGTGAAACAAGTTTTCGCCTCGGGGTCGGCCGCACCGCGGCTGAGGTGCAGAATCTGATCCGGCGCTTTCGCCGGGTGGACGCCAGCCGCGTGGCGCTCGAAGGTGTCTGGGAATATTGGAATCGGACCCTCGGCGCGGTGAATGTGGACACGCCCGATCCCGCCGTGAATGTGATGGCGAACGGCTGGCTGTTGTATCAGACCTTGAGCTGCCGTCTCTGGGGCCGGACGGGGTTTTATCAACCCGGCGGCGCCTACGGATTCCGCGACCAGTTGCAGGACGTGATGGCGCTGGTGCATGCCGAACCGGCGCTCACCCGCGAGCATTTGCTCCGCGCCGCCACGCGTCAATTCCGCGAAGGCGATGTGCAACATTGGTGGCATCCACCGGCCGGGCGCGGCGTGCGGACGCATTGTTCCGATGACTACCTGTGGCTGCCTTACGCCACGTGCCGCTACGTTTCGTGTGTCGCCGACACCGGCGTGCTCGACGAGAAGATTCCCTTCCTGGAAGCCCGGCCGGTCAAGCCGGAGGAGGAAGCTTATTATGATCTGCCGAATCGCTCCGAAGAGTCGGCCACGCTGTACCAGCATTGTGTGCGCGCCATCGAACGCGGACTGAAATTCGGCGAACACGGCCTGCCGCTGATGGGTTGCGGCGACTGGAATGACGGCATGAACCGGGTGGGAAAAGAGGGACGCGGCGAAAGTGTGTGGCTGGCTTTCTTCCTTTGCGACGTGCTCACCCAGTTTGCCCCGCTGGCGCGAGCGCGCCACGATCCTGCCTTTGCCGAACGCTGCCTCGCCCAGGCCCGGCAACTGCGACAGAACATCGAGCAACACGGCTGGGACGGCCAGTGGTATCGCCGCGCCTACTTCGACAACGGCGAACCGCTCGGCTCCCAGGCCAATCCGGAATGTCAGATTGATTCCCTGCCGCAAAGCTGGTCGGTGATCAGCGG
>CAZFOA010000324.1:0-2857 GCA_964520205.1 uncultured Verrucomicrobiota bacterium
GAGAAGGTCAAGGAAAAGTCCGACAAGAAGGCCAAGACCGCAGGCAAAGCCGGCAAGCCGGGCGGCAAGAAAAGGGGCCAGATCAACCTCAACTTCAAAATCCCTGGCCTGAGCGGCCGGGTCAAATCCAAGGTCCTTACCACGTTCACCCGGCAGTTGGCGACGCTTGTGGATGCCGGTTTGCCGCTGTTGCGCGGATTGCGCGTGCTGGAAAAACAGGAGAGAAATGCGACCCTGAAGTCGATCATCGGGGAATTGGCCCTTGCGATCGAGGGTGGCAGCACCTTTTCCGAGGGCCTGGCCCAGCATCCGAAAATTTTCAACCGCCTCTATGTGAACATGGTCAAGGCCGGCGAACTGGGCGGCGTGCTCGAAGTCGTCCTGACGCGCCTGGCTGAGTTCATGGAAAAAGCCCAGAAGATCAAAGGCAAAATCATCGCCGCCATGTTTTATCCCATGGCCGTCCTGATCGTGGCCTCGGCGATCCTGATGGTCCTCATGGTGATCGTCATTCCCAAATTCAAGGAAGTTTTCGCCGGACTGGGCGAAGGCCGTCCCTTGCCGCAATTCACTCAAGTGGTGCTCGGCATCAGCGACGTCATCAAAACTCACTTTATCTATACCGCGATCGGACTGGGCGTCTTCGTCGCCGCTTTCATCTTTTTCGGACGCACCGTTTTCGGCCGCCGCGTCATTGACAAACTCCAGCTCAAAATGCCCGTCCTCGGCCCGGTCGTCAGCAAGAACGCCATCTCCCGGTTCACCCGCACGCTCGGCACGCTCGTCAGCAGCGGCGTCCCCATCCTCCAGGCCTTGACCATCGTCAAAGAAACCTCGGGCAACGTTATCATCAGTAACGCCGTCGGCGCCGTCCACGACAGTGTCAAGGAGGGCGAAACCATCACCGCACCGCTCGAAGCCTCCGGAGTATTCCCGCCCATGGTCATCAGCATGGTGGACGTGGGCGAACAAACGGGCGCCTTGCCGGAAATGCTTCTCAAGATCGCGGACAATTATGATGACGAGGTGGACAACGCCGTGGCGGCCATGACCTCGCTGCTCGAACCCATCATGATCATCTGCCTGGCTGTGATCGTGGGCAGCATTGTCATCGCCATGTTTCTGCCCCTCATCGACCTGATGAATGGCCTGGGCGGAGATACGGGCGGCAAGGGCGGCGGCGATTAATTGATTTTTGTCCGCCTCGAGCCCGTTGGAATCAGGCCGCGTCGTCAGGGCGCGTCGTCAGGGCGCAGCTCGGGGCCGAATTGCCAGATGATTGTTCGCAGCCATTCGGTGGGGCGAGGCTTCTGACGAGCCGCAGTCTTTTGGGGAATGAACGACTCGCAAGGACGTTCCGCCCCACCGGATGAGCTCCGATGGCCAAAAACTTCAAAAATTGGGTTGACAAAACACAGTTCATGCGTAAATACATTGTAAAGACATTGCATGGGCGTTTGATTTACAATTGGCTCTGATATGGAGTTTGATTGGAATAGTCCGCCCTTCAGTCTGGACAGTTCTTTGACGCAACGGGAAGTAGAAGAATCGTTTGAAGACCCATTTGCCTTGCGTGTGCTGCCGGATTCGCCGCGGTTCATGGCGCAAACCCGGTTCTTCAATCTGGGGATGTCCGCCAGCGGCGTGGGCGTTTTCAGTGTGTATCGCACCAACGGGAAGCAGATTCGGGTGATACACGCGCGGCCGTTTGAGCCGGAAGAGCGGTTCTTCTATCAGCGCAAAGTGGACCAGACTTTGAGCGCGGGTGAAAAGTGATGGGTCCGGGCGTCAAGCCGAAGCGGGATTGTGTAAAATCGATATGCGTGCCATCGCCAGTTGGGAAGAGGTGCCCCTCTTCGACAGCGAAGAGGCGGAGGCGGATTTTTGGGCCGAGAACAAGCCGGACCTGCGGCTGATGGAAACCTCGCTGGCGGGTCTCGGCGAGGCTGCGGAATCGGTGACCATCACGCTGCGCATCGATCCCCGGATGCTGGCCCGCATCAAGCGGCTGGCCCGGTCCCGGTATCTGAATTATCAAAGCATGATCAAGCAGTGGTTGAGCGAACGGATGGAGCAGGAAGTGCGCGAACGATGAACAACTCAACGCCATGAAGCATACCCAACGTTGTTTGAAAAACGCCGAAGCCGGCGTGAGGCGGCTTGGCAGCCAGTTTAAAAACTCTTTTCGTTGTAGGAACCGACGTGAGGGCGTGTTGACCAAGTCATCCAGGCACCAAAAGGTAGGGCGCGTCACTCCGTGCGCGCCGTCACTTCAGCAGGGATACACCGAATTCTGCGACCTGGACTCTGGCTGCGGCGCGCACGGAGTGACGCGCCCTACCTTGAGGTTCAGTGAGAGCCTCGCCCCACTGGACACCCTTTTTGGACCGGCTTCCAAACCTCGCCACCCCGGCTCCCATGGGAAAAATCTCCAACGGACGGCTTTCACCCTGCTCGAATTGCTCGTGGTCATCGCCGTCATCGCCATCCTGGCGAGCCTCATCATCCCGGTGGCCGGCGCGGTGAAGAAGAAGCGGATGATTTCCGTCGCGCAAGCGGAGCTGAACGAGGTGCAAACGGCCATCGAAGCTTACAAAGCGAAACTGGGCTATTATCCGCCGGACCAGCCGGGCAGCCCCGCCGTCAACCAGCTCTATTTCGAATTGTCCGGGACGGTTCAAACCAACATTCAGAATAGGCGATGGTATGTGACCCTGGACGGCAGCGCTCGGATGCAGCCCAAGACCATTCTGAAAGTATTTGGTGTGCAGGGGTTTTCCAACTCATCGGCGAGCGCCAAGAACACGGATGAAGGAAAACCCCTGCACACCAAATACTTTCAGAATGGTCTTGGGCT
>CAZFOA010000325.1:0-2817 GCA_964520205.1 uncultured Verrucomicrobiota bacterium
GGACGTCTGCGTCGAGAAAGGCGTGCTCATCATGAGCGACGAGATTTACGAACACCTGCTCTATGACGGCGCCAAACACAAGAGCGTGGCGAGTTTCTCCCAGGCGCATTACGACCACACCATCGTCGTGCATGGCTTCGCCAAGGCGTGGAGCATGACCGGCTGGCGGCTGGGCTGGTGCGCCGCGCCGGAGCCGATTGCCAAGGCCATCGACGCCATTCAAAGCCACAGCACGAGCAATCCGACTTCGTTTGCGCAGAAGGGCGGCGTGGCTGCGATTAACGGGCCGATGGATCATTTGCCGAAATGGCTGGCGGAATTTTCCCGGCGCCGCAGTTACGCTTTCGACAAATTGAACCGCATTCCCGGCATCTCGTGCGTCAATGCCAAAGGCGCGTTCTACCTTTTCCCGAACATTGCCAGGACCGGACTCAAGTCCACCGAATTCTGTTCCAAACTGCTCGAGCAGGAAAAGGTCGCCGCCGTGCCCGGCATCGCCTTCGGCGCGGACGACTATCTCCGGATCAGTTACGCCACCAGCATGGCGAACCTTGAAAAAGGCCTGGACCGAATCGAGAAATTCGTGCGGAACCTCGCCAAGTAATCGGCGGCGCCTGTCTCGCCTTCCAAAAATCGGAGCACGGTCTCCGACCCGGCGCCGCAAACGGCCAGCCGAAACACGCCGGGTCGGAGACCGGCGTTCCGTCCAGTTGACTTGGCTTTTCCGCGCCTTTAACTTCTCATCGATGAACCTGCTGCAAGATTCCCTGCTCGAACTGATCCGCCGCACCTCGGCTGAAATTCCGGACGATGTGCACCAAGCCATTCTCACTTCGCTCGAGCAGGAGAAGAAAGGAACGATCGCTGAAAGCGCGATGAAGATCATCGACCAGAACATCGCGATGGCGAAAAACAAGTCGCAGCCGATTTGCCAGGACACGGGCAGCATTTTGTTTTACGTGGAATGCCCGGTTGGATTCGACCAGATCACATTCGAGGAAACGGCGAAGGAGGCGGTGAAGCTGGCGACGAAGAAGGGTTATCTTCGCCAGAATTCCGTGGATTCGCTCACGGGCAGGAACGACGGCACGAACGTCGGGCCGGGTGCGCCCAGCTTCCATTTTCATCAGCATCGCTCGACGGACCTGAGCGTGCGGCTCGCGCTCAAGGGCGGCGGTTGTGAAAACGTCGGCGCGCAATACTCATTGCCGAACGAAAAGCTCAACGCGAATCGCGACCTCGACGGCTGCCGCAAGGCGATCCTCGATGCGGTGCTTCAGGCGCAGGGCAAAGGCTGCGGACCGGGCATTCTCGGAGTTTGCATCGGCGGCGACCGCGCGACCGGCTACGAGTTGAGCAAAACGCAATTTCTGCGGCTGATTCCCGACCGCAATCCGATTCCCGAACTGGACGCGCTGGAGCAGGACATTTTGAAAACGGCGAATGCGCTGGGCATCGGCCCGATGGGATTTGGCGGCAAGACAACGCTGCTGGGCGTGAAAATCTGCGCGGCGAACCGCCTGCCCGCGTCCTATTTCGTGAGCATCAGCTACATGTGCTGGGCGTATCGACGACAGGGTGTGACGCTGGATGGGGATGGGAAAATTGGGAAGTGGTTGTATTGAATCGGGGAACGGATAACCACGAAACACACGAACTACACGAAAGCGTGACAGGAGAAGGCTCCTGGCGAGCTGCTCTGTCAAAGGGCTGAAAGCCCGACAGAGGATAGCCCAGGGCAAAGCGAAGCGCTGCCCTGGGTCAACGAATCAAAAAGAGTTCAAGCCCTGAAAGGGCGGAAGAAATCTGCTGTGTCGCCGGTTGTCAAACGGCTCCGTCTTCGCAACAACTTACGCGGACATTGTCAGTGGCCCTCGCTCTTTCACCGAGCGCGTGGTCGCAGGGCTTGCCAGTGCCTTTCTGAGGCAGTAGATTTCCGCCATGAGCGCTGCGGAAATCCTGCAAGAGTTGCCCAAGCTGACGGCGGAAGAGCGTGCTGCGATTCGCAAGCGATTGTGTGAACTGGAAGGACAGGATGAGTCGCAATTCCTTCATGAGGCCGCTGATTCGATGTTTCAGGAGACAGACAAACTCGAACGGATCGAAAACCAGGTGAAGAAGCTAACCCAAGCCCAGCAGGAAACATTGGGAGACTGGCTGGAAAACCTGCTCGAAGACAGGATCGAGTTCACTGAGGAATTCAAGGCAAGCATTCAGCGCGGCGAGCAAGACATTCGTGAAGGCCGAGTGCGGATTCGCAAGCCCTGATGCCTGCCAATGAATGGCGCGGCCACTCAAATTGCGTCGCAGGAATTTGATGCCGCTTTCGCCGTCCTGCCGCCACGCGTGTAGGAGATGATTCAGAGAAAGATTGATGTCATGGGTTTGAGGCTGGCAATCTTCCCTCACTATCGCATGACAGGCTCGGACAAATACAGACTGCGAATCGGCGACTACCGTGTGATTTATCGTTTCAACCCGGCGAAAGCCGAAATTGACCTGATTACCATCGGCCACCGCCGGGAAATCTACCGCGACTGAATATGATCAACCTTTCCTTCCCCTACACCGAAGAAAAAATCCGGGCGCTGAAGGTCGGCGACGAGGTATTGATTTCCGGCATCCTATTCACCGGGCGCGACGCGGTTCACAAGTATCTGCACGAGGGCGGCAAGCTGCCGCCGGGCGTGAATTTGCGCGACAGCATCCTTTACCACTGCGGCCCGGTGGTGATGAAACAGGACGACGGCTCGTGGAAAGCCACCGCCGCCGGCCCGACGACGTCCATCCGCGAAGAACCGTATCAGGCGCAAATCA
>CAZFOA010000326.1:0-2769 GCA_964520205.1 uncultured Verrucomicrobiota bacterium
CTTCCTTCTTGATCTGTTTTTCGACCATCACCTGCGTGGCGATGCCGGCGTGGTCTGTGCCGGGCAGCCAGAGGACTTCCTTGCCGTCCATGCGGGCTTTGCGGCTGAGGATGTCCTGGATGGTGTTGTTCAGGACGTGGCCCATGTGGAGCATGCCCGTCACGTTGGGGGGCGGAATGACAATGGAATAGGCGGGCTTGGGCGATTTCGCGTCGGCCACGAAGCAATTCTGTTTCAGCCAGAAGTCATACCACTGTGCCTCGACGGCCTGTGGTTCGTAAGTTTTAGGAATTTCAGACACGTTGCGAAGAGGCGGCGATGGCGGCCTTATGTTCGGGGGTGGGATTGAAAAGAACGTGGCCGCTGTCGAACATGCAATGCTCGATGTCGGCCCACACCAATTTCATGTAATCGGGATGATGCAATTCGACCAGCAGCGAAATGTGGTTGGTCTTGATCCAGTTTTTGAATGCGGCCGATTCGAGCAGGGCGACTTCGTGGTGTTCGATATCCACCTTGATGAAGGCGGGGATTCCGAATTTGGCTTCGGCTTCGGAGAAGGTGATACTCTCGACCGTGTTTCCGGCCGCCTTCCGATCGGGCGCATTGCGGGTGTCGGCGTTCTGCGGCGGAACGTAGCTGTAGGGCGCCGCTGAAAACGCCCGGCAAACCGTCTCCAGGTTCAGGCGGTTGGCCTGCGCGCTGCGCTGAACCAAATCAATCGCCACCGGGGAAATGTCGAAGGCGACGACCTTGAATCCGCGGGAAGCGGCCAGGAGCGAAAAGAGGCCGACATTGCAGCCGACGTCCCAGACCATTCCCTTCACGCCGGCGAGCATTTCGTGGAAGCGCTCCCCGGCTTCCACCGCTTTGGCACTGGATCCCAGCCAGAGCAGGCCATCGCGCAGGTTGAGGCAAACTTTCAGGCCGTAAAACCGTTTCGAAATCGGGATCGGCGGCATCCACCGATGCCAGGCGGAAGCGAGTTTCTCACCCGCCCGGGTTTTATTCCTGACGAAACAAGCAAGCCGGTGGGCGAGCGGGGGGGATTCCATAAGCACGGCCGGGAAAAGTCACCCGCGCAGCAGCGCGTATTCCATGCTGTCGGCCAGCGCTTGCAGGGAAGCGGTGATGATGTTTTCGCTGACGCCGACGGTGCCCCACTCGCGTTTGCCGTCGCTCGTCGCGATCAGCACCCGCGTTTTCGCCGCGGTGCCGGTGGCGCTGTCAATGATGCGCACTTTGTAGTCGATGAGCTTTAATTTCATCAACTGCGGGAAGAATTTGGACAGGGCCAGCCGCAGCGCGGTGTCGAGCGCGTTGACGGGGCCGTCGCCCTCGGCAACGGTGTGTGCGAATTTATCTTTGACCCGCGCCTTGACGGTGGCTTCGCAGACCGAGCTGGAGCCGTTGCCGCGCATGGAGACGTGATAGCCCTCGACTCCGAACGGCGGCTCCTGGTGTTTCAACTCCTTTTGAACGAGCAAAGCCAGCGAAGCTTCGGCGGCTTCAAATTCAAAACCTTCGTTCTCCAGTTCCTTGATGCGGGCCAGAATCTTCTTCAATTCCGGCGTTTCGGCCGTCAGTTTGAACCCGAGTTCCTGCGCCTTCGCCAGAATGTTGCTGCGGCCGGACATGTCGCTGACCAGCACGCGGCGCGAGTTGCCGACGGTCTCGGGGATGATATGTTCGTAGCTTCTGGCCAGGCGTTCGACGGCGTGTGCGTGCATGCCTCCTTTGTGCGCAAATGCCGTGGCTCCCACCCAGGGTTGGCGCGGGTCGGGTTTGAAATTCGCAATCTCGTCCACGAAATGCGACAGCTCCCTGAGTTTGGCGAGCGACTGCTTCGGCACGCAAGAGATGCCCAACTTCAACGCGAGGGTGGGAATCACGCTCGTCAAATTGCAGTTGCCGGTGCGCTCGCCGTAGCCGTTGATCGTGCCCTGCACCTGCCGGGCGCCGGCCTCGACGGCAGCGAGCGCGTTCGCCACGCCTAAACCGCAGTCGTTGTGCGTGTGAATGCCGATCGGGGCGGAAAGTTTGCTCTTCGCAAAAGCCGTGATCCGGGCGATTTCATTGGGCAGACAGCCGCCATTGGTGTCGCAAAGCACGATGCCGTCGGCCCCCGCCTTTTCCGCTGCCTGCCACGTGGCCAGGGCGTAATCCGGCTCGTTCTTGTAGCCGTCAAACGAATGTTCCGCATCGTAAAAAACGATTTTGCCGTGATCTTTGAAAAACTTGATACTGTCCGCAATCATGGCCAGGTTCTCATCCGGAGAGGCGCGGAGCACTTCGATGACATGCAACAGCCAGGTTTTGCCGACCAGGGTGATGACCGGTGTTCCGGCTTCGAGCATCTGCCGCATCAAGTCGTCTTTCTCGACCGACAAGCCCTTGCGGCGGGTCATGCTGAACGCGGCCAGCTTCGCATTTTTGAATTTGCGGCGTTTGGCTTGCGCAAAGAATTCCAGGTCCTTCGGGTTGCTGCCGGGCCAGCCGCCCTCGATGTAATGAACCCCGAACACATCCAGTTTCTCGGCGATCCGCAGCTTGTCCATCACCGAAAAATTGATGCCTTCGCCCTGGCTGCCGTCGCGCAGGGTTGTGTCGTAGATCTCGACTTCAGGTTTCATAGAGAATTCCGCATTTGCGGGAATCCGTATTTAAGCCGAAATCAGCAGGGTTGCAAACCACAAATCGCTCGTTGCACCCACTGCGGGTGTGATCAAAAGTGGGTGAGGTTTTGGGGGCGGAGTGCGGCCGTCCTCG
>CAZFOA010000327.1:0-2684 GCA_964520205.1 uncultured Verrucomicrobiota bacterium
TTCTGCGGCATGATAATAGGGTATGGGCAAACGACGTGAAGCGCGGGAACGCGCCGTGCAGTTTTTGTTTCAGCACGACCTGAATCCGCCGGAGAACCTGGACGCCGCGCTGGCGCACTTCTGGGAATCCCAGCGCACGGCCGCGATTGCCGAGGAAAAGGGCACCGCCCACTGGGGGCAACCCGTTGAACTGCCGCCGCCCACCGCCGCGGAAGCCGAGATGCGGTTGTTCGCCGAACCTCTCATCCGCGGCGCGATCGAGCATCGCAACGAGGCGGACGCCGTGATCACGAAGCACGCCAAAAACTGGGATCTACACCGCATCGCCGCCGTGGACCGGAACATCCTGCGGCTGGCGATTTTTGAGATGCTCCACCGGGAGGACATCCCGCCGGTGGTGAGCATCAATGAAGCCGTGGATATCGCGAAAAAATTTTCCACGGAGGACAGCGGCAAGTTTGTGAATGGGATCCTGGACAAGATCAAGAGCGAGCTGCTGAGGCCGGCGAGGATTGTTAAATAGTCCAAAGTCCGAAGTCCGAAGTTGAAACATCAAAAGGGTTAAGTTATGGCCAAGATCGAACGCTTTGAGGAGATGATGAGTTGGCAAAAGGCGCGCGAGTTGAATCATCGTGTCTACGAAGTGTCCCGGAATGGGCAGTGGGCCAAAGATTTCGAGCTGCGCAGTCAGATCCGCAGCGCATCCATTTCGATCATGTCGAATATTGCGGAAGGATTTGAACGTGGCGGAGACAGAGAGTTTATCCAATTCCTGTCAACGGCCAAGGGTTCGTGTGGTGAAGTGCGTTCGCAACTTTACGCCGCGCTGGACGAGGATTATTTGACGCGCGGAGAGTTCGATGATCTTTGCAGCCGGAGCGTGGAAGTCAGCCGGCTGATTTCAGGCTTTATGGCCTACTTGAAGCGTTCCGAACTGCGGGGAAACAAGTTCAAACAGCGGCTGTGCGCATGACGACTTTAGACTTTGGATTTTGGATTTTGGACTGACAAAAATGTTCGCTGATTTACATCTGCACACGAATTTTTCCGACGGCACCTATTCGCCGGAGGAACTGGTGGCGCAGGCGGCGAAACACGGCCTGGCGGCGATTGCGTTGACCGACCACGACACGGTGGAAGGTTGCGAGCGGGCAGGGGCGGCGTGCCGGGAGGCGGGCATCGAGTTCATCGCCGGCACCGAACTGACCGCCGAACAAGGCGGGAACGAACTCCATATCCTGGGCTATTTCCTCGATACGCAGAACGGAAAATTGCTTTTGGAAATCTCCAAATTCCAGGCGGTCCGGCAAAATCGGATTCGGGAAATGGTCGCCCGGCTGAACGATTTGGGAGTGCCTTTGGGGGCCGACTCGGTTTTCGCCCTGGCGAACTGCCGCTCACCCGGACGGCCTCACGTGGCCCGGGCGCTGGTCAACGCCGGATTCTGCCGCAGTCTCGACGAAGCGTTCGAGCGGTTCCTGAAGAAGAACCGCCCGGCGTGGGTGCCCAAAATGAAGATGTCAGCCCTCGTTGGCATTGAATTGATCCATCAGGCCGGCGGGCTTGCGGTGATGGCTCATCCCGGGTTGAATCGGACGGACGACTCCATCCCGGGTCTGGTTGACGCCGGTCTGGACGGAATCGAGTGCTTTCACACCAAACATTCCACGGCGACCGCCGAACATTACCTGCAACTGGCCGACCGGTTCCACCTGCTGGTTACGGGCGGCTCCGACTGTCACGGATTGAGCAAAGGCAAACCGCTCATCGGCACGGTCCGGCTGCCCTACGAACACGTGGCCAGGCTTAAGTCGAAAATTCAGCGGCAGTCCTGAAGGCGCCAATCGCCAATCGCAAATCGTAAATTGCTTCATGGGTTTATTCGCCAAATTCAAGGCCGGCCTGCAGAAGACGCACAGCAAGCTGGCCCACGAAATCAAACGCATCGTCACGCGGTCGCCCAAGCTGGACGCCGCCTCGCTCGATGAACTGGAGGCTGCGCTTCTCGGCGCGGACTTGGGCATGACCGTGACCGGCCACATCGTTGGAGCCGCCAAACAGATTTACGAAACCCAGGGTGGCGCCGGCCTGGATGTCTTTGCCGTCGCCCGCCAGGAAGTGGAGAAGAGCCTGGCCTCAAACACCCCGGCCTTGAAGCAGGTCCCGGGCGGATTGACGGTGGTGTCCATCGTCGGCGTCAACGGCACGGGCAAGACGACGACTGCAGCGAAGCTCGCCTATTTGATTCAGTCGCAAAAGAAGACCGCGCTGCTCGCGGCGTGCGACACCTTCCGCGCCGCTGCCATCGAACAGATCAAACATTGGGGTGCGCGCCTCAATGTCGAAGTCGTCGCCGGCGCTTACGGGGCGGACGTGGCGGCGGTTGCCCACGACGCGGTGACCGCCGCGCAGGCGCGCAAGGCCGATTACCTCTTCATCGACACGGCGGGCCGCTTGCACACCAAGCACAATTTGATGCAGGAATTGCAGAAGTTGCACCGCGTCATCGGCAAGCTGCTGCCTGGAGCGCCGCACGAAGTCCTGCTCGTGCTCGACGGCAGCACCGGCATGAACGCCCTCAACCAGGCGCGCGAGTTTCACAAAGCCGTCCCGATCACCGGCCTCATCGTGACCAAGCTCGACGGCACGAGCAAAGGCGGGATGGTCGTGGCGATCCAGAAGGA
>CAZFOA010000328.1:0-2682 GCA_964520205.1 uncultured Verrucomicrobiota bacterium
TCATCGTCGGCGGCGAGGAATCCGGCGGCCTGAGCGTCAAAGGTCACGTGCCGGAGAAGGACGGGATTCTGGCCTGCCTGCTCATGGCCGAACTGGTCGCAACGGAGAAGAAATCGCTCGGCCGGATTTTGAAAGAACTGGAGAAGCAGATCGGCGAGTTTCACACCGACCGCATCAATGTTTCCATTCCGCCGGACAAAAAGGAAGCGTTGCTGGCGAAGCTGGGTTCCGGCCTGTCGTCCATCGGCCCGTTCCGCGTGGAAAAATTCATCACGACCGACGGGTTTAAGTTTCTTCTGCCGAACCGCGAGTGGGTGGGGTTTCGCGCCAGCGGCACCGAACCGTTGATCCGCTGTTATATCGAGGCGAAATCGGCGGCCAACATGAAGAAACTGCAGCGGGCCTGCCGTGGGCTATTGGCGTGAAGCGCCACACGCGCTGGAATGGAAAACTGCAAGCCCGTCCGAGGTTGAAACACCCTGCGGAAAGTCCAAGCAGCCATTGCAATTTGTGGGTCGGAGGGATACGCCATTCAATGATGGATGTGGCCGAGGTCCTGCGCCGCTTTCATTGTTTATCGCCCGCATAAACACTCTTCCAATCGTTCTTCATGCTCACTCGGTGTGGTGCACAAAAAGACAAAAGCGAGGGCCGGTGCCGGCGGCCTGCCTTGGGTCAATGCCTTCAGGAATGATTGCGTTTGTTATTCGTCACCCAGCGTAGCCCGATTTCATCGGGCAACGCCGGGCTGATCGGCGCAATCTCGCCGGGAGATTCTTCCGACAGTATCGTTATGGGTGCTGCAACCAGACGCTGCCGCTTTGGTCGGTGCCGAGGAAATAGCCCGCCCCGTTGGTTTGACCTTGCACGATCACGCCTCTGAATGACACCGCCTTATGCGTGCCGGGGATGATTTGGCTGCCGCTGAACAACCCGCTTGACGGGGTGAAGCTTAGAGTCAATCGGTTCGACAGGCTCGGGTTCGTCGGCTGGTTTTTGGCATTGAGGGTGAACGCGTTGGTGATGTTGGACGTCAAGCCGCCGCCTCCAAGGGTAAGTGTGAGACTGGAACTGGTCGTTCCCAAAACGTTGGTGCCCTTTCCGGGAGCGTAATAGCGCGCGCCATTGGCCTCGGTCAGCCAGGCGAAGGCGGAGGGGTAGCGCGTGCCGATGGTGATTGGTTTGGTCCAAGTCAGGTCGCCCCCCAGCAACGCGGCGTTGGTGAAGGTGATCCAGCTCATGATCGAGCCTTGCCCGGCGTAGAGAGCCGCATATAGAGGCCACTGCCCCTCCTGCGATACGGATACGGACTGGCTGACCCTGCTTCCGTCGGCCAGAGAACCGGCAAAGCTGATGATGCCGGCTTTGCTGACGGTGACTGTGCCGTAACCATTACCCTGAGGCAAGGTGGTGTCTCCGTTGGTGCCGGCGACGACGAGGGTGTATTGGCCGGCCTGTGGAGCAGGGCGCGTCTTGCTGTTGTAAACGGCGCGATCGGCGATAATGTCGGCCACCCAACTCGCGTTGCTGATGGTGCCAGACATCCAATCCGAGCCTCGCATGATCAACTGAACCGCCAGGGGGCTTTGGTGGGGGCGGATGATCACTTTGGCCGCGGTGCCCGCCAGATCAAATTGGCCGCTGATGGAATAGGTGCCGCCACCGATCTGGAGTTTTCCGCTGAAATTGCGATTGACGGTTGTCGTCAGGGTGATGCGCCCGGAATTCTGATGGGTGACGCCGCTGGCGGCATAAAACAAACCATTGAAGGTTCCGTTCGTGGCGACGAATGGGATCGGGGCGAAGTTCGCCTGCAACTCGAGCCCGGGCTGCATGACGAAAGTCAGGGTGGCATTGCTGCCAGAAACTCCGCCGGTCCAGCCCGCGAATGAGTAGCCGGTGGAAGGAGTAGCGGTCACCGTGTAACTCGAGCCAGGCTCCCTGAGACTGGTGCTTGCCCAATCCGGGCTGACCGTGCCGTGGCCGGAGACGGTGAGAACCAACGGAGTCGGCATGGGTTTTCCGTAATTGGCGATCACCGCTTGCATGTTCGTGCTCAGGGTCTTGATCAATTCCGCGTTATAGGTGTGCGGCGTGGTATCGTCGAGGGCGCCGTCGCCGAATAGCCGGAAAGCGCCGATGGCATAATCGAGCGATTTCGCCGCGGGCGACCCGGGTTCGACCACGGGATCCACATCGGTTATCATGACGGAAATGGTATCGTCGCTGTTGCGAAGGATCTCCCAGGTGCGGAACTGCCGGGGGAAGTCCCTCAGTGAGGCGGTTTCGACTTCCCAGAAGCCGTTTTCCGGGTGGGCCGGATCGGAGGACGGCTCGGGTGTCACCACGTTCAGATGGCGATGCCCCGCCATCAACAGGAGGAGATTCGGATAGTTATGGAATGTGGCGATCAAGTTTGCTTCGGTTTGATTGCCGGGAGAGGGATAGAATCCCGAGTCAAGGTTGGTATTGAAGAGGTCCGCTTGCGGACTGATGGGGATGTGGGTCGCAATGATCATGAGCTGATTCGAGTCCTGACCCTTTTGGAGTTCGTTGGTGAGCCACGTGTAGCGCGCCGCGTCAACCCAGCCGCCGCCATAAAACGTCGGGATTTGGCCCGGCAGGTTCGACTTGCAGGTATCGTCGAGCACGATCACTTTGATCGGCAGATTCGTCATCGGC
>CAZFOA010000329.1:0-2673 GCA_964520205.1 uncultured Verrucomicrobiota bacterium
TCGAGCGTCCTGTTAAACGCCTCTTCCTCGGTTCGGATAACCTCCTGCACATGCTTCTTCCGGGCGCGGATTTCGGGGAAGACGTCGCCCATGGTGTCGGCGAGCACGTCCACGAGTTTGTAGAAGAACGGTTCGTGGAACCCGAGCGTGCGGCCGTAGCGCACGGCGCGGCGGAGGATGCGGCGCAGAACGTAATTGCGGTCGGTGTTGCCGGGTTGGATGCCGTCGGCGATCGCAAAGCTCAACGTCCGGATGTGGTCGGCGATGACGCGGAAGGCGATGTCGGTGGCAATTTGAGATTTGAGATTTGAGATTTCAGATTGGTTTGCGGGCAGTGTGCTGCCGTATTTCTTGCCGCTCAATTTCTCCAGCGCATCGAAGATCGGACGGAAGATGTCCGTCTCGTAATTCGAGATTTTAGCGTTCGCGAAGTCCTTGAAATTTTTAGTCCCTTGAATGATCGAAGTGACGCGCTCGAAGCCCATGCCGGTGTCCACGTGCCTGGCGGGCAGCGGCGAGAAGGTGCCGTCGGGGTTCGCGTTGAACTGGATGAAGACGAGGTTCCAGATTTCGATGCAGCGGGCGTCGCCTTTGTTGACCAGCGAACCTTGGGTGTCGCCGGCAGGCGTGAGGTCCACGTGAAGTTCGGAGCATGGGCCGCACGGACCGGTGTCGCCCATCATCCAGAAGTTGTCTTTCTTGTTGCCGTAAACGATGTGGACATTCGGATCCAGTCCGGCGCCGCGGAATTTTTCCGCCCAGAAGTCCCAGGCTTCCTGGTCGAGTTCGCTCGGATCGCCCTGGCCCGGCTTGTAAACGGTGGCGTAGAGCCGGTCCTTGGGAAATTTCCAGACTTCGGTGATCAGTTCCCAGGCCCAGTTGATTGCCTCTCTTTTGAAATAGTCGCCAAAGCTCCAGTTGCCCAGCATTTCGAAGAACGTGTGGTGATACGTGTCGAGGCCGACGTCTTCGAGGTCGTTGTGTTTGCCGCCGGCGCGGATGCATTTCTGGGTATCGGCCGCGCGGGTGTCTTTGCCCGGCACGGCGCCCGCCCATTTGCTGACGTCGGCTTTTTTCTGGCCGAGGAAGATGGGAACGAACTGGTTCATGCCGGCGTTGGTGAACAGGAGATTCGGCGAATCGGGCATGAGGCTTGAGGACGGCACGACGGTATGTTCTTTCGATTTGAAGAAGTCGAGGAACGACTGGCGGATCTGAGTGGATGTCATCATGGCTATTGGAACAACAATGGAACGCAGAAACAAAGAGAGGCGGCTTGCTTCCTGGACTCAGCCTTGTTGCTTGGTTTCTTTGTTATTATTCAAAATCAGGCGGGGAGCTTAGCCAAAACGCCCGGCGCAAGGCGAGCGCAAGTTTTCCCGGTGCGAATCTCCCGCACTTATTCATTCAGAATCTTGGGCGCCTTGGTGGCCGGCTCCTTGCGCCACGTTTGAAATGAAGCCGGCGTCACGTCCACTATTTTTTTCAAGCTCAGAGCCTTCAGCGCGGAACACCGATTTCCGCCAGCAACGCCTTGACGCCATTCCAGCAAATCCCCACCCCGATGCACAGCATGATAAACGCCGAGAGGCGCACCACCACAATCATGCCGGTGTTTCCGATCCGTTTGCCGACCCGCTGGGCGTAGCGATACGTCAGCAGAATGGACAGAGCGATGATGCCGGCACCGATGACCGCGGCGAGCAGTTGAATCACTGCGTGCTTGAACGAGCGCGCGTGATTGGCCCCGACGGTGATCGCGACTGAAATGACCCCGGCATCAATCGTCATTGGCAAAGTCAGCGGGGAGAAGGCCCGCCCCAGCGCGATGAGCCTGGCGTGAGCCGGGTCCGGGGTCACATCGGCCGGTTTTGGAATGTCGGCCAAAAGTTTCCAGCCTAACGCGCACACCACGGCTCCACCCGCCACCTGCACCACCGGTATCGAAAGGCCGAACAAAAGCAGGACGAATGAGCCAAGCAACAATGACCCCAGCATCATAAAAAACGAGTAGAACGCGATGCGCTTCGCAAGAATGGCCCGCGTTGGTTCATCGCAGCCGGGCGTCATTCTCAGGAAAATTGGCGCGTCGCCCAGTGGATTGACGACGGGCAGCAGAGCGCCGATGATCAATAGAATTGCACCGGTGAGCTGGGATAGATCGGACCGGATCATCGGATCGCCCTCACTTCGCGAATTTCTTCAAATGCCCGACGAATCCATAACGCATGGCCGAGAGCAGCTTGCCCTGAAAATCCGCATCGCCGCGCGAACTAAAACGCTCGTAGAGCGCCGTGGTCAGCACCGGCGCTGGTACGCCTTCATCAATGGCCGCCTTGATGGTCCTTCGTCCTTCGCCCGGGTCGGAAACACGTCCGACAAATTCGGCGAGGCCGGAATCTTTCGCCAGCGCATCCGCCGTCAGGTCCAGCAACCACGAAGCGATCACGCTGCCGCGCCGCCAGACTTCGGAGATGTCGGCGAGGTTGAGTTCAAATTGGCAATGAGAAAAGACTAAACGCTTCATCACGATCCTGAGATGACAAACCTGGCGGGTGCTGTCAAGCACATGGCGCTTCCCGAAGAAAAGGAATCCCAACAAGTGGAGCAAGAACGGGTGCGACAGCTTGGCCATCATGTCGTATAGTCGTTTCAACATTTGAATATACAAAA
>CAZFOA010000330.1:0-2643 GCA_964520205.1 uncultured Verrucomicrobiota bacterium
GAACATCATCACGTTGACGAACCAGGTTCCTTACGCGAACACCAATCCGGGCACGACCAATGCCAATGATTATTACGTATTCAACGTCCCGCCCAGCGCGGTTCGGGCGCAATTTGAGATTGATAACCCGAGCGGTTATGTGGCCTTGACCGTGCGCGAAGGCGTGCCGCCGGATTTGTTAAACTTCGATTACATCAGCGCCAATCCGGGCATCAACGACCAATTGATCCAGGTGTTCACCACTTCCACTCCGGTCCCGCTGACGGCCGGCAGTTGGTACCTCACGGCGGACAATGTTTCCGGCGGACCGGTTTCGTATTCGATTGTGGCCAGTTGGTGGCCGACCACCGGCCAGCCGATCGCCATCACCGGCACCGGCATGACCAGCAGCAACTTCTGCCTCACCTGGACTTCGTTGCCCGGCGTCCATTACTACATCCAAGGCGTGCCGGCCCTGACCAGTGGCATGAGCTGGACCACGATTTCTCCGGATATTATCGGGGCGGGCGCAACCACGACGTATTGCATCCCGTTGCCGTCGGCGTATCACTTTTTCCGCGTGGTGGAAGGGTTCCTGCCAAACATTCCACCGCTGGCCCTCAACGTGACGCGGTCGGGCGGCGGTTTCCTGTTGCAATGGACCGGTCCGATCACCGGGCATTACCAGGTTGAGTGGACACCGTCGCTGTCGCCTCCGGCCTGGACGTCGCCTCCGGCCTGGACGTTTACCGGGGCCGTTACTTCAGCCACCGGCCAGTTCTCGGTCCTGGACGATGGTTCGCAAACCGGCGGGCTGGGCGCGGCGCGATTCTATCGCGTCGTGCAATTGCCTTGACGTCAGAGAAGGCAGGGCGCGTCACTCCGTGCGCGCCGAAGCACGGGGATCGGGAAACGGCGCGCAGAGGACTGACGCGCCCCACCCGCACCTCATCCGGACACCACTGCCCGGATCGGCACCTGTTTTCCCAAACGTCGCGGAAAACAAATTGGCGGGCGACACGGTGCGTGCTACTTTTTGCCGACGCCCGTGAACAAGTCGCGGCGCAAAAAGCGAAAGTGAAACGATCCAACTATGCACATCACCAAACAGCTCGCCATTTTTGTTGATAACCGGCCCGGCATGCTGGCGCGCGTTGCCGATGCCCTGGCCGAAGCCAAAATCAACATCTACGCCATTTCCACCAGCGATACGGTGGATCATATCGTGATGCGCCTGGTGGTGAGCGACTATCGGAAGGCACTGCATGTCTTTGAAGCGTACGGCACCCTGGTCGTCGAAGACGATGTGCTGATGATCGAGGGTGACAACAAACCGGGATCATTGGCCAGAATTTCCAACAAACTCGCGGAGTCCAAGATCAACATCGAGTACGCTTATTGCGCCACCGCGCCGGAGGCAAGGAAGGGTTTGCTTATTATCCGCGTGCGCGACGCAAAAAAGGCGTTGAAGGTGTTGAATACTTAGGTCGGAACAGTTCAGTTCAAGAGCAGGGAAACCGCAGATGGACACAGCGCGGAGAAGCCGCAACCGAGCCGAACCGCGCGGAGGAGTGCAGCCGTCCCGGCTGCAGCGGTACGGGGGAGATGAAGTGCTTTGGAATGATCCGCTGTTCGCGGGCCGCCGACGCCGCTGCGCCCGAGGACGGGCGCACTCCAGCCTAAATCGTCGCGCTCAAGGAGGATTCTCACGGATAGCAGTGCAGATGGACGCAGATCGGAAGGCTGCCATGCCGGCTCCAGAAATGTCACAGAACGATGACGATCTGAGGGGTTGCCGCAGTTGGCTCCTCGTCCTCAGAATCTGCGTCTATCTGTGTCCATCTGCGGTTATCATTTGTCTGATTCCGAAATGCTCCTGTCGGGTTCTTCCCTCGGCGATAGTCCTTGATGGAAATCCGCGGCTCTGCTTTTATCGGGACATGGTTGAGGAAGGATTTGCGCAAGCCAATGCTGTATGAAGCCATGCACTTAGTGCGGTAAACATGAGGAAACATGAACACACCTCTTAACGATCTGGCGATTGTGGGTCTCAGCGGCGGTGAGATCACCCTGATCATGGCCGTGCTCTTCTTTTTGCTGTTCGGCACGGCACTGTTGTTCGGCCTGATCTACTTGATCGTCCGCGCAATCAGGCCCCAACCGCAACCGGCGGTGCCGCCATTGCCTTCAGCGGCCCTGGCCGAAAACCAGCGAAAAAAGGACGCCGAGCACATCAAGCTGCTCTCCATTTTTCACTTTGTATTCGCCGGGCTTGCCCTGCTGGGGATTGCCTTCCTTTTCCTGCACTATTTCATGATGCACACAATCTTCTCGAATCCGGCACTTTGGAAAACGCAAAAGGACATGGCTCCGCCGCCGCAGTTTATTCTGGATGTGTTCGTGTGGTTTTATGTCTTTATGGGAGCCGCCATGGTGATCGCAGGTGCAGCCAACGTGCTGTCGGGGGTGTTTCTCAGGCAAAGAAAGCATCGCGTTTTTTCCATGGTGATCGGAGGCTTGAATTGTCTGCAAATCCCATTCGGCACGGCGCTGGGTGTTCTCACGATCGTCGTGTTGTCGCGGGATTCAGTTCGGGAACTCTATGCGCCCACAGGGTCGCGGATCCCCGGTTGACGGCGGATGTAATTTTTCGGAAGCGATGAG
>CAZFOA010000331.1:0-2508 GCA_964520205.1 uncultured Verrucomicrobiota bacterium
GTGCTCCGCGCATATTAAATCTAAAACCAAGACAAAATTCAACTGGGAAATGACGTCACCACTGGATGCGGACGCGTCCACCCCCCCACCAAACAGCCTGTTGAAAAATGTAGGAGACGACGTGAGGAGTCTCTGAATGAGTCTTTGTTTCCGAAGAAATTTGAGTCTCGTCACCTCGACTCCTACAAGAAAGTAGAAATTTCAACAGGCTGCTAACGCAAGAAGATTGGAGCGCGGCCGTGCAATGCAGCGGCGGCAGCACGTCGAAATGCCCTGTGGCATCCAATGTTTTCCGGCAGGCTGGTTTTGCGAAGCTGCTGCGGCTGGCCATCGACACCGCCGCGCTCCGGCAGTGCCCATCTGCGCCCGCGGGCTGCGGCGGAATCAATGGAGGCGATCGTTTCGCTTCGGTTACTCTGGTTTCTTCGCCTTTTGCTTTCGCGCGATTTCCTGAAGGGTCTTTTCAAGGAATGCTCGCTGTTCATCCCGGGCCCGGCGCCGGGTGGCGGCGGCGTCCAAAAAAGCGATCCCGACCGCCAGGCAGGTGAACCCGAAACAAATCCCCCAGAAAACGAGAAAGCCGAGTCCGCCCAATCGATCCCGCAATCCGGTTTCGCCCGCCACCAACATGACGAGCGCAGCCACCAGAAAAGCCGCACCCAGCCACCGGCGGCGAAGATACGTTTGCTTGCCCATGGCAAGAGGCTAACAGCCAATCCATCCCCATGCCAACTTCCAGTTATAAAGTGGGTTCTATTTCGTGGTCGGAGCCAGCGGAGCGTCCAGCCGCGGCAGTCCGGAGGCGGCGCGTATCGGGGCGATTGCCTCCAGAAAGGATGGATCGCTCAAACTCCACGAACGCGGGCTGTTGACCAGGTTCACCAACGCGTTGGTTCCGGCATTGCCCCGTCCGGCGACCATCCCCGCCCAGGTCATCCACCAGGTCCACTGCGGCTGTTGCTCGAGCACCGCCAGCGTTGGCGCGGGTCCCACCTCGGCCAAGGCGATGGGTTTGCCTGCCGCCAGCTTGAACAGGTCGTTGTAATAGGACGGATTGAAATCGCTCCGGTAAACGTCCAGCGCGGCGATGTCGAAATAATTGGCGCCGGGAAAAAAATCGGCGAACTGCCGTTCCGGAGTGCTGGGCCGGTCGACGCTCCAAATCCAGATGAGATTGTTGAGCTTGTGATGATTCGCGAGCCGGTCGAATAGCTGGCGATAAAGCAGCTTGGTGCCGCGCTCGCCGCTCCGGCCTCCCCACCAGAACCAGTCGCCGTTCATTTCGTGATACGGCCGCCACAGCACCGGGATGTGCGCCTGCTGCAATTGCTTCAGGTAGCCGGCGATGACGTCCACCTGGGCGCACCAATGCCGGTACAATTCGGTGCCGGGTGTTGTCAGTTCGTTCCACTGCTCGTCCGTAAGCCTGCCTTGCACGCTTGCGAGACGGTTCGTCACCGCGCCGTCACCGCGGTTCGGGCGGAAAGTGACCGGCTCATCCGCTGTTGGGGGCACCGCATGCCAGCATAGCGTAATGATCGAACCCTTCTCATACTGCCGCTTGCACTCGGCAATGATGTCGGGCCGGGCGGCCACCGCATCCTTGTCGCCGGGCGCGGCGAACCCGAAGTCCTGTCCGAAAATGGCCGGTACTTTGCCGTAAGTCTTCAGGGCTTCCTGGGTGGAGGCGTCCTTTGTATTCGGAAAGTTATGCTGGCCGGTCAGCGTGTGTTTGCCCGAGAGACTCGAGACGAATCTCAGGAGCGCCACGGCTTCCGGCGAAGGATCCGGCGTCACCGGCTGAATGGAATCCGGGGCTGCGCACAGCGGAAAGGCGGTCAAATAGAAGCCCAGCCACAAGCCGGGAACGAATCGATTGATTTTCACGTTCCCCATCATGATTGAGGAGTCAGGCGCAATCAAGAAGCATGGGGCTTGCACCGACGCATTTTTTGGTTTTCTATTGGGAGAAAAATGGCCAGCCTCAATAGGTGTCTTCTGGTTCAGCAAAGACGTGCGAATCGGATTGGTCCGGCAAATTTAGAAACTCGACAAACTTTTGTTTAGAATGGATGCGACTCAACTCTATTTGGATTTGATCAAAAAGACTCTTTCCTATTTGCTTTGGAAAGATCCAGGCCGCCCGGTCGAATCGTTCATCTACAAGCTGCCTGGATACAGCAAGCCGCTTGTGAAGCTGGTTGTCGCCTCGCTCCGTAAAGCTAATCTTCAATTGGTTCGAAAATTGAATTACAGCGACGAAGAGCGGGAACATGGAAAGATATGGCCGTCTCAAGCGGACACGATGGTTGGGATGAAACGGTTGGATAATATTCAGTTTTGTGTGGAAACGGTCCTCAAGGAGGGAATTCCCGGTGATCTGATCGAAACGGGTGTCTGGCGGGGCGGCGCTTCCATCTTCATGCGGGCCATCCTTGCGGCGCACGGGGTGAGCGATCGACGCGTGTTTGTGGCGGATTCGTTCAGAGGATTGCCGGAACCCGATAC
>CAZFOA010000332.1:0-2495 GCA_964520205.1 uncultured Verrucomicrobiota bacterium
GCAAGCTTTGGAATACGGGTCACGGGGCGAATATGATGCGCGAAGCCGTGAGCCTAATGGGGGGTTACGGCGTCACGGAAGATTGCCCGGGTTTCCTGGGCCAGAAGTGGATGGACGCCCAACTCGAGGCCACCTACGAAGGTCCCGAAGCGGTGCAACGCCTCCAACTCTCCATAACGATGACCAACGAGCTGTTCCTGGCCCAGTTCAGGCAGTGGATCGCGGAAATGAAACGGATCGCCTCCGAACGGCCCGGCACCGGGGCCTGCACGCTCGCCACCGCCATGCAACTCTGGCTCTGGACCCTCAACCACGTCCAAAACGTCACCGACGCCGATGGCGCGAAACTTTACCACAAATCCAGACAGGGCGTGACCTTCCCGCTGGCGGATGCGCTTTGCTGGCTGCTCGCGGCCCGGCAATTCGTCCTCGATGTCGTCGAACTGGAAACCAGCGGCGCGGGAAATCCCGGGCTGGCTGACAGCCTCTCCGGCACCGTGACGTTTTTCACGGATCTTTGCCATGTCCAAACGGCGCGCGCTGCCGGCGAGACGGGCCGCATCTGCGCCGAAACCGTCCATGGCTACAATCGCCATCCGGCCTGGGACGAGGCCAGTTGCGGCGCCTGTTATTGCGCCGAAGACCTCGAAAGTCTTGAGGGCATCATCCCGGGCATCAACGGAACCGCCCGGGCTTGTTCGGATGTGTCCGAGACCGGCGAACCGCATCCCGCGAAAGCCGGCCCCTGCGTGAAATTCGCAGGCCTCGAAACCTTCGTTCAACTGCGATCGAAACTGGACGGATGCCTCACCGGCTGCCGCCTCGCCAAAGATCGCGCCGCCGAAGCCTTGACCAAAGTGATGACTCGCGAGGCGCTGGATTATCCAGTGTGACCTCCACGTTCTCGATGAATGCTTTCCATGAACCTGCAGTTTGGAGTTCCGCGTTTACGCGGTCTGGTCGGGTGTTCGACCGCAAACCGCCTGAAGCCGTAACTATTCAGTTAAAAGGGGAGCGCACGCGCCCTCGCGTGCTGTGGTTGGCGCCCTCGCCGACCACAGGAGGGCGTTCGAACGGATCACCCTTTATTGATTGCATAGCGCCCTCCTCCGACCGGCGAGGGCGCCGGTCAGAACACGCGATGGCGCGTGTGCTCCCCAATTCCAACTGCAGGGTTACCGCTGAAGGCGGACCTCCAAACTTCTCGTGGTTTTGCAGGTTCAGGGTCCCAATGCGCGGAAAGAAAACCGTGGAGCCTGCCCAGCCTGATCCATGGTCCCCCTTGCGCAATTCTGACATGGCATGAGGACCGACGGAACTCAACCTCCCGAAACAGCCCGCCCTCGCATGGATGTGGACATCGCCTGCGTCGGATTCGGGCCGGCGACAGCGGGTTTTCTGGCGACATTGTCCAAACAACTGGCCAATGCCGATCCCGCCGCCGGACCTCCAATGGAAAGCGCCGTCATGCCGGGCATGCCGCCCCAGGTGCTCTGCTATGAACGCGCCGACGACATCGGCTTCGGCGTGTCTGGCGTCGTGACGCGGGCGCGGGCGTTGCGGGAATCGTTCCCGGAGATGGAAAACGCCGGCATCCCCATGGCCGCGCGCGTTGCCTCCGAGAAAGTGCTTTACCTGTTGGATCCCGTCGGAGCCAGCCGCCGCTCATTTCCATTGCGCAGCGCCGACAAGCTCATTCGCGCGTTCAAACGCTTGTTGCCTTTCCAGGACGATGCCGTGGAACTTCCCTGGACGCCCTCGTTTCTGCACAAGGACGGCGGCATGGTGCTTTCGATCGGCCAGTTCATGCAATGGGTCGGCGCCCAGGTGCAGAGCACCGGAACGGTCCAGATCTGGCCGGGCACGCCGGTGTCGCAGGCGTTGATTGAGGAAAACCAGGTCGTCGGACTGCGGTTGATCGACCAGGGCGTGGACAAGCAAGGCCGGCCGGCCGATGGCTTCACTGCCGGCATGGATATCCGCGCGGCCCTGACGGTGGTGGGAGATGGTCCGACCGGACCCATCGGACAGCAATTGGACGCGCATTTCGGCCTGCCGGAACGCCATCACACACGCGATTGGGCGGTGGGCATGAAATTCGTCGTGGATCTGCCGGAAACCACGGCCCTCAAACCCGGCACCGTGTTCCATACCTTCGGCTATCCCGAGCCGGAGATTTTCGGATTTCTTTATGTGCATCCGGATCGCGTGGCGTCGCTCGGCATCTTCGTGCCATCGTGGTTCGACAGCCCGGTGCGCACCGCTTATCGCTATCTGCAGCATTGGCTGTTGCATCCGTATCTCTGGCGTCAGCTCGAGGGCGCCAAACTCCGGTCCTGGGGCGCAAAAACTCTCGGCGAATCGGGGCGTCGGGGCGAACCGCATCTCGTGGGCGATGGTTACGCGCGCATCGGCGAAGGCAGCGGCAGCACCAATGTCCTCACCGGCTCCGGTGTGGACGAAGCCTGGGCCACCGGCACGCAACTCGCCGAGGC
>CAZFOA010000333.1:0-2448 GCA_964520205.1 uncultured Verrucomicrobiota bacterium
GCTGTTACGGCAAGTCGGTCTGGCCCATCAAATAGCGGTCGCACTCGCGCGCGGCGCCACGGCCTTCGTTGAAAGCCCACACCACCAGGCTCTGGCCGCGACGGCAATCGCCCGCAGCAAACACGCCCTTGATGTTCGTGTGGTATTTCTCGAACTCCGCCTTCGCGTTGGTGCGCGGATCGCGTTCGACGCCGAGCGCCTCCAACAACGGCTGTTCCGGGCCGAGAAATCCCATGGCCAGAAGCACGAGCTGAACCGGCAGCACCTTCTCCGTCCCCGGAAGCTCCTTGGGAACAAACTGCCCCTTCTCGTTCCGCTCCCATTGTATCTGCACCGTCAAAACTTCCTTCACCTGGCCGTGATCGTCGCCGATGAATTGCTTCGCGGTGGTCAAATACACGCGGGGATCGGCCCCAAATTTCGCCGCCGCCTCCTCCTGGCCGTAGTCCATGCGATAGACCTTCGGCCATTCCGGCCACGGATTGTCCTTGGCCCGTTCCAGCGGCGGCCTGGGTAAAATTTCGATCTGCACCAGGCTGCGACACCCCTGGCGCAGGGACGTGCCCACACAGTCCGTCCCGGTATCGCCGCCGCCAATGACGACTACATCCTTGCCTTCGGCCGAGATGAAATTGCCGTTCTTGTGCCGGTCCAGCATCGCCCGGGTGTTCGCGGTCAGAAAGTCCATCGCGAAGTGAATCCCTTTGTGGTTCCGCCCTGCGACAGGCAAATCGCGCGGTTGGGTGGCGCCGGTGCAAAGCACGGCGGCGTCAAATTCCTTCAGCAGTTTCTCGGCCGGAAGATTTCGGCCGACTTCCGTATTGCAGGCGAACTGGATCCCCTCGGCTTCCATCTGCTTGATCCGCCGCAGCACAACGTCCTGCTTGTCGAGCTTCATGTTCGGAATGCCGTACATCAGCAAACCGCCGGGACGATCGGCACGCTCAAATACCGTGATCGTATGGCCGGCCTTGTTCAACTGCGCCGCGGCGCACAAACCGGCCGGACCGGAACCGACGACCGCGACCTTCTTCCCGGTGCGGACCTTCGGCGGTTCGGGCACGACCCAGCCGTGTTCCCAGCCGTGATCGATGATCGTGCACTCGATATTTTTGATTGTGACGGGCGGATTGTTGATGCCGAGCACGCAGGAACCTTCGCACGGCGCCGGACAGACGCGGCCGGTGAAGTCGGGGAAATTATTCGTCTTGTGCAGGCGTTCGAGCGCCTCCTTCCACAGGCCGCGATAGACCAGGTCATTCCATTCCGGAATCAGGTTGTGAATCGGGCAGCCGGCAGCCATGCCGCTGATCAATGTGCCGGTATGGCAAAACGGAATGCCGCAATCCATGCAGCGCGCACCCTGCTTGCGCAGGTCCGCCTCCGGCAGGTGGAGATGGAATTCCTTCCAATCTCCGACCCGGTCCGCCGCGGACCGGTCCGCCGGCAATTCACGCAAAAAATCCAAAAATCCTGTGGGTTTGCCCATGTCTTGATCGTTTTGGTTCTATCGGTTCTGAAAAGGGATCATCCGCCGCCGACGCGCGCGACGTCACGCACGTTTTCTTCAAACGCCGCCATGATGGCATCGTCACCGCTGAGGCCCTGCTCCTTGACTTTCTTCAGCGCCTGGAGCACACGCTTGTAGTCGGAGGGAATGACTTTGACAAATTTCGGCACCATCCCCGCCCATCCTGCCAGCACCTTGGCGGCCCGTTCGCTCCCCGTATATGCCTGATGGCGCTGGATCAGCTTCCAAACCTCCTCGATTTCGTCGGCGTCGGCCAGCTTCTCCAGCCCGACCAACTGCAGGTTGACGCGTGTGGCGAAATCACCGGCTTCGTCCAGCACGTAAGCGATGCCGCCCGACATTCCCGCCGCGAAATTGCGCCCGGTCCGGCCCAGAACAATCACCCGCCCGCCCGTCATGTATTCGCAACCGTGATCGCCGATGGATTCCACGACCGCATTGACTCCGCTGTTGCGCACCGCAAAGCGCTCGCCGGCCATGCCGCGCACAAAAACCTCGCCGTTGGTGGCGCCATACAACGCCACGTTGCCGATGATAATGTTTTCTTCGGCGACAAAAGTGGAACCCTTGGGCGGATAAACAATGATCCGGCCTCCGCTCAATCCCTTGCCAAAGTAATCATTGGCGTCGCCTTCCAGTTCCAGCGTCATTCCCAGGGGCATGAACGCCCCAAAACTCTGGCCCGCACTGCCGGTGAACTTGAGGCGGATCGTGTCCTCGGGCAGGCCATTCGGCCCCCATTTTTTCGTGATCTCGCTGCCGACGATTGTGCCGACGACGCGATTCACATTCCGAATGGTCAAATTCGCGCGGACCTGCTCGCCGCGCTCAATCGCCGGCTTGCAAAGGGCCAATAATTTCGTCACGTCGAGCGATTTCTCCAGGCCGTGGTCCTGGTCAATCTGCCGGTAGCGGCC
>CAZFOA010000334.1:0-2445 GCA_964520205.1 uncultured Verrucomicrobiota bacterium
TCGAAGCGGCGCTCTCAGCTCTGCGGGTGCATGGCCGGATCATCGCCTGCGGCGGGATCTCCGGTTACAACGAGGAAAAGCCGCGGCCCGGCCCGTCCAATCTGTTCAACATGATCACCAAACGGCTGACGATGAAGGGGCTGATCGTTCGCGATTGGCTGGATCGCCAGGGCGAATTTGAAAAGGAAGTGGGCGGCTATTTCCGGGCCGGCAAACTGAAGAACAAGGAAACAGTCGTAAAAGGAATCGGCCAGGCGGTGTCCGCGTTCATCGGCCTCTTCGCGGGAAAAAATGTCGGCAAGATGGTGGTGGAGTTGACGTGAACCTGCGCCTTTCCGATTCGCAGCCGGAATCTCCAAACTCGTTGCCCTCAGTTTTGTGGCTGCCCGATGCGGCCAGGCGACGCCGGCCGCAGCCATGAATCTCCGCCGCCCTGATCGCGTTTTAGTTTTGGTTTATTCTGCTACCCGCAGGGACTAAGATCGGCCAATGCAATCACAGTCAACCCAGTCCGTCCTGACCATCAACGGCGGCTCGTCGAGCATCAAGTTCGCGCTGTTCGAAGCCGGTGACTCGCTCCGGCGGATTCTGGCCGGCGGGGTGGAGCGGATCGGGCTGCCGGACGCCGTGTTGCGGGTGAAAGGGCTGAACCCGGCGGACACCTTTTCGCGGCCGGTGGCGGCGCCGGACCACACGGTGGCGGTGGGCGCGCTGATGGATTGGATCGAGGAACGTCTCGGGCGAATTCCCCTGGCCGCGGTGGGACATCGCGTGGTTCATGGCGGACCGAAGTACAGCGACCCTCAGCGAATCACGAAGGAAATGATCGGGGATTTGCGTCAACTCACCCCATTCGATCCGGAGCATCTGCCGGAAGAAATCCTGTTGACCGAAGCGTTTCATCGCCGGTTTCCCGACCTGCCGCAAGTGGCGTGTTTCGACACGGCCTTTCACCACGACCTGCCGCGTGTAGCCCAATTGTTGCCGATCCCGCGCCGGTATGAGGCGCAGGGCGTGCGGCGATACGGGTTCCACGGCCTGTCCTACTCGTTTCTGATGGGAGAACTGGCCCGGCTGGCGGGGGCGGAAGCGGCACAAGGGCGGCTGATCCTCGCCCACCTCGGCAATGGCGCCAGCCTGGCCGCGGTGCACCGCGGCAAACCCGTGGACACGAGCATGAGTTTCACCCCGACCGCCGGGGTGCCGATGAGCACCCGCTCCGGCGACCTCGATCCCGGACTGGTCTGGTATCTGGCGCGCACGGAGAAAATGACCGCGAAGCAATTCAATGAGCTGGTCAATTTTCAGTCCGGGCTGCTCGGCGTTTCCGAAACCAGTTCCGACATGCGGGACTTGCTCGAGCGGGAAGCCGCCGATGTTCGGGCGGCGGAAGCCGTGGCGCTGTTTTGCTACCAGATCAAGAAATGGATCGGCGCCTATGCCGCCGCCCTCGGTGGACTGGACACCCTGGTGTTCTCCGGAGGCATTGGGGAAAATTGCCCGTCCCTCCGCGCGCGCATCTGCGAAGGACTTGGTTTTCTCGGCATTGAATTGAACAAGACCGGCAACGCGGAAAATGCGGCGGTGATTTCCGCGGACGGGAGTCGCGTTGCCGCGCGCGTCATTCGCACGGATGAAGAACTGATGATCGCCCAGTTGGTGTGCCGCGTGCTTGGACTCGCCACGGCCACTTGAAACAAACTCCGGCGATCCGATAACGCACATCCTTCGCCGGATTCCTTTCCGGAGGGTGGCGGCTCCCACAATCCAGAG
This sequence comes from uncultured Verrucomicrobiota bacterium, assembly GCA_964520205.1. GTDB lineage: Bacteria > Verrucomicrobiota > Verrucomicrobiia > Limisphaerales > BOG-1460 > CAZFOA01. Next base: position 1,774 of record CAZFOA010000334.1, read on the forward strand.
TAGGGTTTCACCCCATAGGAAAGTCCGAGCCCACGGCTTAGCGTACTTGGAAACCCAAAAGTGATGGTGAATAAATTGCCATCAAAAACGAAAGATACGCTATGCATCTCTTATTCTCACCGGTTCTTGCCAGTGCCGTCTGGATTGGCGGCGGTTCGGTCGGCCTCCTTCTTGTGGTCATCATTGTGGTTTTATTGCTCCGTTAACCGCCGAGCCGTTCCGCCGAAGACTTCACCAGACCCTGCGACTGGGCACGCAATGTCTTTATCATTATGAAAACTTTGTTTACGGCGGAAGCAATCTCCAAGGGAGGACGTTCGGGAACCATTCAGACACCGGACCGGTTGCTGAATGTCACGTTGGGGAATCCATTGGAGAAAGGCGCCGAGAAACGCGGTCCCAATCCGGAGCTGTTGTTTGCGGGCGCGTACTCCGCCTGTTACCACGGCGCCCTGAGCAACGCGGCCAAAAAGCTCGGCGCACCGGTCGTGGATTCCACGGTGCGGGCGCTGGTGAGCCTGATGGAGGATGACTCGGGCGGCTACCGCCTGGCGGTGGAGTTGCATGCGCAACTTCCTGGAATCGATCGCGCCCGGGCTCAACGCATCATGGACGAAGCGCACAAAACCTGTCCCTATTCCAAAGCTCTGCGCGGCGACACTTCCGTCACGC
>CAZFOA010000335.1:0-2441 GCA_964520205.1 uncultured Verrucomicrobiota bacterium
GCCAGCGCGTCCTCCACCGCCGTGAGGCTCACCATCTCGCCGCTCACCTTGGCAAAGCGTTTCATCCGCCCGGTGACGTGCAGGTAGCCTTCGGCATCCACGCTCACGACGTCGCCGGTGTCATACCAGCCGTTGAGAGCCAGGAATTTCGCGTTGGCGTCCGCGTTCAAGTAGCCTTTCATCACGTTCGGCCCGCGCACGAAGAGCCGCCCGCCGTCGGCTACCCCTTCGACCGGCTCCAGCTTGCATTCCATGCCCGGCAGGAGGCGGCCCACGGAACCGTAGCGGGGTTCGAGCGGCGTGTTGACGCTCACGCACGGAGCGCATTCCGTCGCGCCATAGCCTTCGAGGATGCGCACGCCGTATTTCTGCGACCAGGTGAGCGCGGTGGCTTCCTGCAATTTTTCCGCGGCGGCAAACAGATAGCGGATGCTGCGGAAGTCATAAGGATGGGCCTTGCGCGCATAGCCATTCAGGAAGGTGTTGGTGCTGAGAAACACCGTGCAATCGCGGTCGTAGAGCACCGACGGCACCGTGCGGTAATGCAAGGGTGAAGGATAGAGGAAGACATAGATTCCGCGCACGAGCGGCAGGAACGTCCCCACCGTGAGACCGAAGCTGTGGAAGAGCGGCAGGCAGTTGAAGAGACGGTCGCAATCAGTCAAATCGGTGACCGCCAGCATCTGGCGGATGTTGGCGAGGAGGTTGCCATGCGTCAGCTCGACGCCTTTCGGCACGCCTTCGGAGCCGCTCGTAAAGACAATCACGGCCGCGGAACTGGCCGGGGGTGGAGTGCGGAGTTCTGATTCCGGAATTAAAACGTGCCGGAGGAGAGTGAGGAATTTTCGGGAGCCGCTGATGCGGGCGCGCACGTCTTCGAGGTAAATCAGGCTGACACCCGCTTCAGCAAAGCCGTCCAACTTGAGCCTGGTGCGCTCGAGAAAGGCGCGAGAGGTGACGACGTGCTTCAGTCCGGCCAGTTGCGCGCATGCGAGCATGGTGGGGGTGCCCGAGGAGAAGTTCAGCACGGCGGGCACTTTGCCCAGGCTCCACAACGCGAGGATGACCACCGGTGTGGTATTGACATTGGGCAACAAGACGCCGACACGCTCGCCACCCGAAACTGCGCCACGCAAGGCATGCGCCAGTACATCGGCCCCCACCATCAGGTTCCGATAGGTCAGCGTCTGCAGGGTTGCGTCTTCGAGGATGACCTGGCCGGGTTGTTTGCGGGCGGTTTCCGCCACCGCCGAGAGGACATTGTTCGCGCCGAAAGTCATCTCGACCTCGAACTGCTGCCGCACCATCTGGTCGCGGAGCCAGCTGGTGAGCAGCGCCCGTGCGCGGCCGGAGCTGATGTTCCCCAACTCGGGCGAACCCAGCATGGCGCTGAAATGTGCGGTCACTTTGGGGAAACATTTTTTCCAGCCCGGATTGGGGGAAAACGGCAGGCGTTCGGCGCCGCGCAAGAAAGCGGTGATGACTTTCGCCTTCGTCTTGAAAATCAAAAAGCCGGTGCCATCGAAAAGTTTCATCAAGGTGCCCGTGCGCGACAGTCGGCCTTCGGCAAAAAGCACGAGCCGGCCGCCGCCTTTGAGAAATTCCGCCATGCGCTTGACCGCATACGGCGATCGGGTGTCCATGGGCAACGTGTAGCGGTTGATCATCAATTTCCGATGCAGCCAGCTGGTCTGCGCCGAGATGCTCGAAGTGACGAACTTCCAATCGTCATCAAGGCAGACCCAGAAAAACAGCCAGTCGAGCCAGGAGAGGTGATCCGGAATCAACAGCACCGGGCCCGGCGTCTTCAGCGCCTCCAGGTTGTAGGCACGGAAGCGGAACAAAACCCGGAGCACAAAACGGAAGAAAGTTTTCATGACTTTGCCAAAGCGCACTTTTTGGGGATGATCCCGTCAGGCATAATTTGCGCCCACAATATTCGAAAATCAGCAGGGCTGGGTTTTGATTCGGCCCCGCGACAATAATACTTCAGCCGGCCGCCCAGTTTCTTGCGGCACTTGACCTCATGACCTCACCCGCGCGGTTCGAAAGCCTAGACCTTCCGTGCTTCCTTCGCCCAGGTGTCCTTGAGTGTGATCGTCCGGTTGAAGATCAGTTTTGAGTTTTGAGTTTTGGGTTTTGGTTCGGAATCGATTGTGAAATAGCCGAGCCGTTCGAATTGATACCGCAAATCCGGCTTCGCGTCCTTGAGGCTCGGTTCGCATTTCGCGGTCACCACCTCGAGGGAACGCGGATTGAGCACGGATTTGAAATCGCGGCCGTCCTGTTCGGGTTCGGCTTCGGTGAACAGCCGGTCGTAAAGCCGCACCTCGGCGTCAATGGCATGCGCGGCGCTCACCCAGTGGATTGTGCCTTTGACTTTGCGGTTCGCGGTCGCCCCCCCGGTCTTGCTGTCGAGGTCGGCGGTGCAACGCAATTCG
>CAZFOA010000336.1:0-2431 GCA_964520205.1 uncultured Verrucomicrobiota bacterium
ACCGGCTGACGCGGCAGAGGGCTGCCGCGATATCGCGCCGTTGTTCGCGGACCTCATCCGCGGGCCTGTTTTCGAGCGGTTTCATAGGGGATCAGCCAGCAACTTTGGTTCCAATTGAGGGCGAACCCGGCGCACTGGAATCAAATCACAGATCATAGACTCTACCGGCTTTTTCATGGTTTGCCTGCGCCGGACCGTTGCTTTCCCGCCTGGGCAGCAAGCTCATTGTATTTGGCCACGATGTCGTTCCGGTCCTTCACGCTGTCGTTGTACTTATTCACCAACTCGCCGCGCTGCGCCACCAGTTCCTGGAGCGATTCGTTCTGCTTCCGTATCCCGTCGTAGGCCGCCTTCAGCTTTGCTTCCAGGGTATCCACGGCGCTTTGGAATTCCGCAATCCGATTGGTCAGGCCTTCGCCGGCGGCCTGGAGCCGGTTGATCTCGCGTTTCTGAACCGCGGCCAGTTGTTCGTTGGTTTTAACTGCGCCGGCCAGCTCGGTCAGGTGGGCATCCATTTGCTCAATCTGATGATTCAGGGTGGCGATCGTGTTGGTGTCGTCCCGGATGGCGACGGTTTTTTCAAAGACCAATTGGTTGAGGCCTTGAATCCGATTCCGCTCGATCGTCTGGGCATACCATTGATAAGCGCAAAGAACACATAAACCGAGCGCGAGAGCGACCAGCAAATTCTGTTGGAAGTTTTTCATGGCGGATTCAGGAATGTCCCGGGGCGGCCTTGACGGCGATGGCCACGCGTTGAACGCCGGCCCGTTTCACGAAATCCAGAACATAAATCACGGAGCCGTGCGTGGCGTCGCGGGTGCCGGTAATGTAAACGGGGAGGTTCGTGTTGAGACGATATCGGTTGGTCAACAGCGTGAACAGATCGGAAAAGGAAACCGGCTGGTTGTCCACGGATACCTGCCCGAATTGATTCACCGTCAGGTCGACCACGTCTGGCCTGGCGGCGGCGGTCGCCACGGTGGCCGTTGGCAGGCTGGCTTTGAGCGTGCGCACCTTTTGCATCTGCAAACTCACCATCATGAACGAGGCGAGCAGGAAAAACATGATGTCGATCAGCGGGATGATTTCGAGGCGCGTCTCTTTGCGGGGAATTGGAGAGCGGATTTTCATTTGCCGGTCGGGTTGTCGCTGCCGCTGACAGTGAACGCCACTTTCTGGACTCCGGCGCTCCGGACGGCTTCGAGCACTTCCACCATGGCTCCATGGAGAGTGTCGCGATCGCCGCTGATGTAAACCGGAACGTTGGTATCAAGCCGGAACCGATTGCTCAGGACGCTGCCTAGTTCCGGCAGGTTCATCCGCTTTTTCTCCAGCCAAATCGCGCCCGCCGGGTCCACGGCAATGTTGATCATGTCGGGCCGGAAATCATGCTGCGCCTGGGTCGCCGGTGGCAGGTTGACTGAGATGTTTTCGGTCCGGCTCATCTGGAGGCTGATCATCATGAACGAGGCGAGCAGAAAGAACATGATGTCGATCAGCGGGATGATCACAATCCGCGAGCGGCGAGGCTGAACTGGCGAGGTCAATTTCATCGGATCAAAAGCGGGTGACCTTTTCCGCCGCCTCCGGGGTTTTGCCGCCGCCGACCATCACTTCGATGTTGGTCGCCGCGGTTTCGAGTTCGAATTGCAATTGGGTAACTTTGGCGGTGAAAAAGTTGAAAGGAATCAGGCTAAAAATCGCGATGCCCAGGCCGCAGGCCGTCGCGATCAGCGCTTCGCCGATGCCGCCGGTGACCGCGACGACGGACAGTTCCGCGCTGCCGATGTTGAGGAAGGCGCGCATCAGGCCGGTGACCGTGCCCAGCAATCCCAGGAGCGGGGCCAAAGTCACAAGCGTGTCCATCACCGTGAGGAATCGCCCGGCGCGTTTGAGCTCGATTCCCGCTGCCAACTGCAGCGCGCCCTGCAATGACGTGTGCACATGGCTGAGACCGCGGTAAATCATGCGGATGACCGGGTCCTGCGAACCTTCGGCAAGCTTGGCGGCCGCGGCCACGTCGGAATTCTCCAGCGCCGCCAGGAGTTGTTCCATTTTTTGCGGGTCACGTTTCTGGCGCTCGCACCACCACCAGAAGGCGCGTTCGCCCACGACGGCGACGGCCACGAGGGCGGAGACAAGAATCGGCCACATAACGGGGCCGCCTTTAAGGAAGAATTGGACGACGATATTTGCGAGCATAACGATTGGATGTGGGTTCAAGTTGATCAGCCGTTTTGTAAACGATAGGTGATGCTGGTTTCGAAAAGCCGGGTGCTGGCGCCAACGGGCAGTGTCCAGTGACGCCTGACATAATCGAGCGCACCGCGGTCCAGAACCGCAGAGCCCGAGGATTTCTTCACCTCGATGGAGATAACGTTGCCGGCTTGATCGGCACTCATCAGCAGGGTCACCGTGCCTTGTTGAC
>CAZFOA010000337.1:0-2404 GCA_964520205.1 uncultured Verrucomicrobiota bacterium
TGCATGGCGGCAGCGGCCGCACCATGACCGGCGGCGTGGATGCCCGCGCGCTGGAAATCCCGCGCAAGATGTTTGCCTCGGCCCGCAAGATCGAGAACGGCGGTTCCCTCACCATTCTGGCCACGGCCCTGGTGGACACCGGGTCGCGCATGGACGAATTGATTTTCCAGGAATTCAAAGGCACCGGCAACATGGAGTTGATCCTCGACCGCAAACTCTCCGACCGCCGCCTGTTCCCGGCCATCGACATTCCCAAGAGCGGCACGCGCAAAGAGGAAAAGCTCTTCCCGAAGAACCAGATCGAAGCGGTCCGCAAATTGCGCCGCACGATGGTGGACTTGAACCCGATCGAGGCGATGGAAACCCTCACCGCCGCGCTCAAGAGGCACAAGACCAACGACGAATTGCTCGCCAAACTGGAAAAAGGATAACCGGGCATTGCGCCATTAAGAGAAGAGCGGTGCAGCCTGGAGCGGTCGAGAGCGCCCTCGACGACATCGAGAAGGCTCATCCAAATGGGAACGACCAGACGTGAGCGGCGCTTCGCCAAAGGCGCCGTGAAAGTTCCCGGGCAAAAGGAGCTTTTGCCCAATACCCTGCATTCGCGTCCGCCGCTCGAACGGATGCTGCGGATTCATCAGGCGATCCAGTCGGGAAAATTTCCCAACGCCTCCACGCTTGCGCTCGACCTCGAAGTCAGCACCAAATCCATCCATCGCGACGTTGAATTCATGCGCGACCGGCTCGAGCTGCCGGTCGAGTATGACAGCCGCCGGTTTGGGTACCATTACACCGGGAAAGTCAGCTCGTTCCCGACGCTGCAAATCACCGAAGGCGAGCTTTTTGCCCTGGTCGTGGCCGAAAAGGCCCTCCAGCAGTATCGCGGCACGAATTTCGAGAAGCCGCTCCTCAGCGCCATCCGGAAAATGGAGCAGTCCCTGCCCGAAACGATTTCCGTCAATCTCGCGGAAATCGAGCAGACCATTTCCTTCCGCACCCGCGCGGAGCCCATCCTCGATCTGGAGATTTTCGACGCCCTCGCCAAAGCCACCGCGCGCCGGCAGCAACTCGAATTGAATTACCGGAAGCCCGGACAGCGCGAACCCGAGCGGCGGCTCGTTGACCCGTATCACCTCGCGAACATCAACGGCGAATGGTACCTCTTCGCCTACGATCATCTCCGGAAAGACGTGCGCACCTTCGTCCCCGCACGCATTCAATCGGCCACGCCAACCGGACGAACCTTTGAACGGCCCAAAGGGTTCTCGCTCGAGAAGCGATTGCGCGGCAGCTTCGGCGTTCACTCCGGCGAAGGGCAATACCATGTGATCCTTCGCTTCAATGCGCGCGTCGCCGATTACGTCCGCGAAAAGAAGTGGCACGAATCGCAGCAACTGAGCGAATTGAAAAGCGGCGGGGTTGAATTGCGTTTGAAACTTTCCAGCCTCGCCGAGGTGGAACGCTGGGTTCTGAGCTGGGGCGGCGAAGCCTCGGTCATCAAGCCGCCGGAATTGATTCAAGCCGTCCGCGCCGCCGCGCGCCGGGTATTGGCCGGCTGAGGCCGCGGGAGCTCGGAAGGTCCCCGACCACAGCGGGTGGGAAAAAGGCGAGCGTGTGTCAATTCCCGGCGGGTTCGTGATGCCGCGGCCGCTGCGAGCCGGGACGGCTCGCGCTCCGATAGAGGCAGTGCCCAAGATGCGCCTGGACAAATCGAACCGGGAATTCCGGCTTGCGCTCCCCTGCCCGGTTCGTAATCTTTTCGCCGTTTCAGCTATGAATTACAAAATTTCCAAACGCGCCGCGTCGCTGAGCCCGTCTCTCACGCTGGCGATTGACTCAAAAGCCAAGCAAATGAAAGCCGAAGGCCAGGATGTCGTCGGCTTCGGCGCCGGGGAACCGGACTTCGACACGCCCCAACATATCAAGGACGCCGCCGCCAAGGCGCTCGCGGACGGGTTCACCAAGTACACGCCGGCGAGCGGCATTCCGGAGTTGCGCCAGGGCATCGCCGACAAGCACAAGCGCGAAAACGGACTGACTTACAAACCGTCTCAGATCATCGTTTCCTGCGGCGGCAAACATTCCTGTTACAACGTCATTATCGCCACCTGCGAAGCCGGCGACGAAGTGATCATCCCTGCGCCCTATTGGTTGAGCTATCCGGAGATGGTCAAGCTCGCGAGTGCCACGCCGGTCATTCTGGAGACGAGCGACAAAACGGAATTCAAAGTCACGCCGCAGCAATTGCGCGCCGCGATCACGCCGCGCACCCGGCTGTTCATCTTGAATTCGCCCAGCAATCCGACGGGCTCGGTCTATACGCCGGAGGAAATCAAGGCGCTCGGGGACGTCTGCGTCGAGAAAGGCGTGCTCATCATGAGCGACGAGATTTACGAAGATCGGA
>CAZFOA010000338.1:0-2387 GCA_964520205.1 uncultured Verrucomicrobiota bacterium
AGCACAGCAGACTCTGGATCTGTTTGTCATGGTTCAAATCCATGTCGGGCAGCCATCTGCCATTTACGATTTTCGTTTTTTGATTTACGCGCTTCATTGGCTCATTTGCACTTCGCCACAATCTCATCCGCTTTCGCGTGGCTCACGCCTTCGTGGAAGTCGTCGTTGACCATCATCACCGGCGCGGTGCCGCAACCGGCAAGGCATTCGACAAATTCGACGGTGAACCTGCCGTCCTTCGTCGTCTGCGGGCCGTGCATGTGCGCGTCCAAGCCCAGCTTTTCGCAAAAGTGCCTGTGTAATTCATGCGAACCGCCCAGCGCGCAGCTCAGTGTCCGGCAGACTTTAATCTGATACTTGCCCGAGGGTTGCTGCCGGAACATCGGATAAAACGTCACCAGTTCGTAAACGTTGATGGGCTGCAACTCGAGCTTCCCCGCCGTCCACTCGACCGCTTCCTTGGAAATCCAGCCGAACTGTTCTTGGATCGCGTGCAGTACCATCAGGGAGGCGCTGCGTTTGGCCGGGTAATGCGAGATCAGTTCGTCGATGGCGGCACCGAGCGCGGCCGGCACGGCGAATCCGGCCTGGCGCTGAAGCGGATCGGGAATGGGCTCGGTATGCGTCGCGTTCATGTCAACGATCACATTCGCCCATCACAAAATCAAACGAACCGAGGATCGCCACGGTGTCGCTCATCATGTGGCCTGGCAACAGCCAGGACAGGATGCTCAGGTTGACGAACGATGGCGACCGGATTTTCAGGCGATGCGGCGTGCCGCCGCCTTTGCTGTTGATGTAAAAACCCAGTTCGCCCTTCGGGTTTTCGTGGCCGAAATAGACTTCGCCCGGCGGCACATTCACTCCCTGCGTCACGTTGAGGAAATGATGGATCAACTCCTCCATGCTCGTCAGCACCTTTTGTTTGGGCGGCAAAACGATTTTGCCGTCGGAGATGTTCACCGGTTCACGCGAGGGGTTGTCGAAACCGCCGGGGATCTGGTCGAGGCACTGGTGAATGATCCGCACGCTTTGGCGCATCTCCTCCATTCGCACCAGGTAGCGGTCGTAACAATCGCCGACCGAGCCGACGGGAACGTCAAATTTCAACCGGTCGTAAACGAGATAGGGCTGCGCCCGGCGCAAATCGTAATCCACCCCGCTCGCCCGCAGGTTCGGCCCGCTCAAGCCGTAATCCACGGCAACGTCCTTGGGAATGACGCCCAGCCCCTGGGTGCGATCCGTCCAGATGCGGTTCCGCGTGAGGAGCGTCTCCACTTCGGCGATGTTGACCACGACTTCCTCGAGGAACTTGCGCACCGCGGCGCACCAGCCCGGCGGGGTGTCGCGCGAGACCCCGCCGATGCGCGTGTAACTCGTCGTGAACCGCGCGCCGGTCAGCGATTCGCAGAGATTATAAATTTTTTCGCGCTCGGTGAACGTGAGCAGGAAAACCGTCAGGGCGCCGACATCCATGGCGAAGCAGCCGACTCCGAGCAAGTGCGAAGAAATCCGGGCGAGCTCGCAGCAGACGACGCGGATGTACTGGCAGCGCGGCGTGATTTTGTCCTGGATGCCGAGCAGCTTTTCGACGGCGAGGGCATAAGCGACGTTGTTGGCCAGCGGCGCGAGGTAGTCCAGCCGGTCCGTGTAGGGGATGAACTGGGTGTAGGTCATGTTCTCGGCGATTTTTTCGTCGCCGCGATGCAGATAACCCACTTCCGGCATGGCCCGGGTGATGATCTCGCCGTCCAGTTCGAGCACGATGCGCAGGACGCCATGCGTGGCCGGGTGCGACGGCCCCATGTTGATCACCATTCTCTCGCCTTGAATGTCCGGGAGTTCGTCCGTGCGCGGCGGCGGCACCGCCAGCGCTTGAGCCGCTTCCGCGCTTCGCGCCGCGTTGTCCTTGACCTCGATGTCTCGAATTTCAGCCATCAGCCCTCCGGTGTCCTCACCCGCGGCTCGCGCGTCATGGCATCTTTGGCCCCTGCTTTGGTCACGAAAGGCCCGCCCTCGAGCGGAGCAGTTTCCGTGAAAGCGACCTCCGGCAAAGCGGTGGGTTTGCCGGAAAGCGGGAAATCCTTGCGCAATGGAAAATAGGGATAGCCTTCCCACATCAGAATCCGGCGCAGGTCCGGATGACCTTGGAAGCGGATGCCCATCATGTCATAAATCTCGCGTTCGTGCCAATCGGCGCCGCGCCAGACCCCGGTCACGGTGGGCAGTTCGCTTTTCTCCTCGCTGACATCGGTTTTGAGCCGGAGATAGCACCGATGATCGAGACCGTAAACGTGATAAACTATCGTCCAGCGCGGGTCGTCCCCGTAGTTGTCGATGCTCGTGATATCCACCAAGTAATCGAACCCCAGGTCCTTTTTCGCGAA
>CAZFOA010000339.1:0-2357 GCA_964520205.1 uncultured Verrucomicrobiota bacterium
CGGCGAAGAGCTTGCGGTCCTCGGCGATTTCGATGCCCTGCGGGGAGGTGCCGATGATGTTAACGCCGTTCTTTTGGAGGCCAAGCGCGAGGTTCAACGGGGTCTGGCCGCCAAACTGGGCGATGGCGCCCCAGCACTTCTCGCGTTCGTAAATGTGCAGCACGTCTTCGAGCGTGAGCGGTTCAAAAAAAAGCTTGTCGCTCGTGTCGTAATCCGTCGAGACGGTCTCCGGATTCGAATTCACCATGAGCGTTTCGAATCCGTCTTCCTTGAGCGCGAACGCGGCGTGGACGCAGCAGTAGTCGAACTCGATGCCCTGGCCGATGCGATTCGGTCCGCCGCCCAGGATCATGACCTTTCGCGTGTCGGACGGGCGCACTTCGTCGTCGCCGCGGTCGTAGGTGGAGTAGTAATAGGGCGTGTAGGCCTCGAACTCGGCGGCGCAGGTATCCACGAGGCGGTAGCTGGGAACCAGGCCCAGTTTCTTGCGCTCGGCACGGACGGCGTCCTCGCTTTGGCCGGTGAGATGCCCAATCTGGCGGTCCGAGAAACCGAGCGATTTGGCTTTGAGTAATTGTTCAGGATTCACAGCGCTTTAAAATCAAACCCGGCAAAGTAAGCCGCAAAGCTTCCCGGGTGTCCAGTGTCGAGTAAGGTTAGGATGCGATTGTGCGATTGGAAGCCAGGGTCGATGCCGCCGGAACGCGGGTCTGTGACCCGCAGTCATTCGCCAGGCAGCATAAGCTCGGAACAATCCACCACCTCTCCCGATTCAACCGCACTGCGGCGCACGGAGCCGCGCTCCGAGTGCGAATTCAGAAACTCCTCACGCCGTCTCCTGCTTCTTGAACGGGCTGTGAGGGGGTTCCTCGGCTATTCAGGGGCGCGGAGGCCACGCGTTCAAAGCCCCGGCCGGGTTGGCGGCGATCTTCGTGGAACCGGTGAAGCCTCAGGTTCGAAGCGGAAGTTTCTTGTCAATCCGGGCTTTGTCCAGGGTGACGTATTTGGGCAAACCGCCTTCCACGGGGAATTTGACTTCGCCCTCGACGAGCGGCCGGGCGTATTCGACAAATTTTTCGTTCGGCAGGAAGCCGTCTTCGCTGATCCAATCGCGCGGGATGAAATGTTCGACGTTCGCGATGTCGCCCAGTGATTGCAAGCCGGTGCTCCATCTAGCGGATCCGTTTGCAGCGGCGTTGCGGACGATTTTCACCATAAAACCACTCTGTCCCTCGACGGCGGCTTTCACGGCCGCCAGGCCGCAGGCATGCGCGTTGTCCGCATCCGTGGCGCTGGCGAAGTGCGCGGCGGCGCGCTGGGCGTAGCCGAGTTTCACCGTCCGGGTCTTGGTGTTGAGCTTGCCCTGGATGATTTCCGCCAGGCGTTCCGCCGCGCCGGACAGCACCGGATGCCCGAACGCGTCCAGACGGCTTTTGTCGGCGCCGATTTCTTCGCCGGCCTCATTTTTCAGCCCCTCACCGACCACGACAATGCAATACTTGCAGGCGGTCACAGTCTCTTTGACCTTGGCGAGGAAATTCGTCTCATTGAAAGGCAATTCCGGCAGCAGGATGATGTGCGGCGGGTCGGCAGGGGCGCGCTTGGCGACAATGGTGCCGGCCGCAATCCAGCCGGCCGCGCGGCCCATGACCTCGACGATGCAGCACGAGCCGTCGTCCGTGGCCATGCTGCCGACGTCAAGGCCGACTTCCATGACGGTGGCGGCGGCGTATTTGATGACGGAACCGTAGCCGGGGCAACTGTCCGTGTGCGGCAGGTCGTTGTCGATGGTTTTGGGCACGCCGATGACGCGCATGTCCCAGCCGCGTTTGACGGCTTCCTCGTGGATCTTGTGGGAGGTGTCCTGGGAATCGTTGCCGCCGATGTAGAAAAAGTAACGGATGTTGTGCCCCTGGAACACCTCGAACAACCGGTCCATGTCTTTGGCGGCCTTTTCAGGCTTTTTCTTGAAATCGATCTTGTAGCGGCACGTGCCGAGGGCGGCGGCGGGCGTGTACCGGAGGCCCTCGATGGTCTTGGCCTTCTGATCGTTGATGTCGATCAGTTCTTCGTTCAAGATGCCGAGGATGCCGTTTGCACCGCCGTAGATTTCTTCGATGCAATCGTGCCGGCCGGCTTCCTGGACCACACCGGCGAGACTTGCGTTAATCACGGCAGTCGGTCCGCCCGACTGCGCTACCAACAGATTACCAGCCAATTCAGCCATAAATAATTTTTCTTCATTCTTAGCCGGTCGTAAACGGCTCGGTCGCTATGTTCAGTGCCCGGAAGGCCCCTGAAATTGAAGCGAAACCTTGCCAACCATTAGCGCAACTGTCAAAGCCGAATTACCGATA
>CAZFOA010000340.1:0-2337 GCA_964520205.1 uncultured Verrucomicrobiota bacterium
GTCGCCGCCCTCAAGAAAGCCGGTTACGGCGTCAAGACGTTGCAGGAATATCACTGAACGCAGCGCCCTCCATCCGGGAGACAGGATCACCGCTGCCACCCGGGCCTTTTCGTTTCCAGCGCTTTGCTTGAGACCTTGTTTACGGAGATCGCAACCGGAAAAACTTCATCGTCCCCATTGGCGTCAATGTCCAGGGCGAAACCTGGACCGCACTATCGGACCACGGACCGGTCACCGCCGAAGCTTCCTGCAAAGTCCAGGATGGCCAGGTGACTTTGACCTGCCCGGCAGCCGGATTGATAATCAGCGCGGGAATGATTTTAAGGATCGTGTTGGTCCAGGTGGAGGTGTTGATGGGAGGATTCGCGTCAAAGACGATAGAGGCGCTGTTTGTGATTGCATCATCCGTGACGAGACTCGACTGCGGCCAAACGTTGAAGGCCACGGTGCCGACACCAATATTCCCCGAGGTGTCCGGCGGCAAAAAACCCACCATGGGATCCAACGGCGGCAGGCCCGTGAGCGGATCCAGGGATTGGAATGTCCAGGTAACCTGGCCATAGGTGGGGCTGCTGATATTCACGTCGAGCGCACCATCGATTTTCACCAGGACATCATCCGTCGTGGTAACCGGGTTGCCATCGACGTCATAAAAGACGGTGACGCTGAAGGGATTCACGCCGATCGGCGGTGTGACCAATTTCGGGCCGAAGGTGATGGGGCCGAATCGGAAGGTGGTGAGGTCCACTTTGGCCGGGTCGAGCTGGTCCGTGACAACGACATTTTGAGCGGGCGCGCTGGCGCCGGGATCATTCTCAAAGGCGATTTGATAAGGAAGCGCCGCGTTCCCCTTGATGTAGTGGGCCGCGCCGATTCCGGTCGGGCCGCTCTTGTCATTCGGATCCAGAGCCCCGACCACATTGAGGAGCTTCGAGTCCGTCGCCCCATATGGACCGGAATTGGGAATAAATCCGGCGGTCAGGGTGAAACTCTGGCCAACGCCTGGAACGGTCCCCTTCAGGGTGAAAGGGAAACTGATGACATCACCTGGAGCCAGCGAACCCCCCGAAGGAGTCCACGTCCACCCCGTGGCGGTACCAATTACAGTCCCGGGACGGGGCGGCGGCGGCAGACTGGTCACGGTTCCCCAGGCCGTCACAACTCCGCTCAAGCTCACGGTCGCCGCCGGAATCGAGACAATGTCATCGTTGTACACACTCACCACCAAAGGCGTCCCCAGAGAAGATGCCGGGTTCGGCGCGATGCGGTTGAGCGGAGAATAAATCACGATCTTCAGTCCCGTCGATGGCGCGCACACGTAGAGTGTCAGCGGGTACGATTTGGTGGTGACGGTGTCGGAGATAGTAACCGTGGCCGGGCCGGGGATGAGGGATGTCAGGTCCCATGCAGTGTTAATGACGGCGACACCCGGCGTCGGCCCGCTGACGGGCGAGATCGTGGTTGATCCCGAATCGGTGATCGTCGCGGTGTATGACAGGGGCACCACCGTATTTGAACTCGTGAAGAACTGTATGGGAAAGGCGGAGGAACACAGCGGCGCCGCGGTCGCAGAATCACCCGTGACAATTGATACCTGTGCCTGCGCAACCGCAGCGAGCAGACAGAATGACAGAAGGCATAACATACGGTTCATCATGATTTTCATAATAGTGGCAGGTTGGTTTCGCAGGTTGGTTTCTGTTCTCGAACAATCCCGGCTCGCCGGCACAGCACTCAGTCCCCCGTTCCCGGGCCATTCCGTCTCCCACCTAGCGCACAAAAACCGGATCCAACCGCACCCGGCTCTTGCAACCCCAGGCTTCGATAGACCATACAAACCCAATAAGGAACTATAATCACATGGATTATGGATTTAGTTTCATTTGGTCACATCTCCGCGCGATGTCAAGACATTGCTCTGTTTGGAGCGGATTGAAAAACTCTGTAGCCGTTTCTTCGGAGCGCGGCGTTTATGCCACTTCGATGCCGCCATGCTAAATCACGTTGAAGCGGGCTGAAGCCCGCGCTCCAATCGTGGCCACAGTCTTAATTAAATTGCTCCAGGCGTGAAGCCGATTGACTCTGAAGTGAGACAGGATGCGGCGCGGACGGAAGCGGCAAAGGTTGTTCCATCGGCGGCTCACGAGAGAAGACGAGGCTGGAGCGGACTCCGGTGCGCGCCGGGGTTGCTTCTCCCCGTCATGACTGCGCTTACGAAGTTGGGCGCGGAATGTGTTTTCTGCGATGCCGAAACCGGCGGGCGACCTATTGGCTTGTGGTGCGGACCAAATCCAGGCCGATGGCGCGTTCCAGGCGGGCGCGGGCGACCGCGTAATC
>CAZFOA010000341.1:0-2335 GCA_964520205.1 uncultured Verrucomicrobiota bacterium
AAACCTGGTCCATGATCACCCTCGGCTTCCTCGTCCTGTTCGCCCGCCGATGGTCTCCTCCACGGACAAACGCCGGCCGGCTAAGGAGGCACTCCGCGAAGAAAAAATTGGGCGAGCCGGAATCACCAGCCTCGTAGCAGCCTGTTGAAAAATGTAGGAGACGACGTGAGAAGTCTCTAAATAGGTCTTTGTTTCCGAAGTAATTTGAGTCTCGTCACCTCGACTCCTGCAAGAAAATGAATATTCCAACAAACTGGTAGGAGCGAAACAGTTCTAGATCCGACTTCAAAATGCCAGATCGCGGCGACCGGATTGCGGAATGAGCCGTGATCACCCGAGATTTCCGGGCGAAACCGCGCGGCCGCCGGCACGGGCGGAATCCAGACACGCATCCATCACCTGCTGGGTCTTCAACGCAATATCCGGCCAGGTTTCGCTGAGCTGCCCGGACAGAATGAGATTGCTGAAATACCGAAACATGTTGGTTTGTTGAGCCGCGGTGTCCGCCGTCCCCTGCCCGTCCGCGGCGGCTTTCACCCGGATCACGGTGTTGTTGACCTCGAACGCCGGCTCAAGAACGTTCGTCGGATGCACAAAATCCAGGACGCGCAAACTGCCCCGGGTCCCGCTGACGTTGACCCATTGCTGGTTCTCAACCAGAAAGGAACTGTAAAAGCACGCGGAGACGCCGCCGTCGAAAACCAGTTCGGCGGAGAAATCCATCGGCACCGGCCCCCCGGTGTGGCCGGGGCCGGAGTCGGAAAGGATGCGTCCCGACACCTGGAGCGGGAGTTGCCAGCGCATGACCCAAAGGATGAAGCGGATGCAATACCAACCGAGATCGCCGAGGCAGCCGGCCGGTTCGAGCTCGCCGCGCGCGCGGATGTTGGTGCTTAGGAAATCCTCGTCGGAGCGAAAACTGAAGCAGGACATGATGCGTTTGACCTGGCCAATGCTGGCCTGGTCGTCCAGCGCGCGCCGGATGTAGTCAAGGCGCGGATTGTGCATGAACATGACGCCATCCATGAACTGAACCCGGTTTTTCCGGCAGGCAGCCAACATTTCTCCAAGGTCGGCTGCGTTCACCGCGCACGGCTTTTCACAAACAATGTGCTTGCCGGATGCGGCCGCGCGCAAGACCCATTCCTTGCGCAGCCCGGTCGGCAGCGGAATGTAAACGGCGTCCACATTCTTGGACGCCAACAACTCCTCATAACTGCCAAGCGGCGACGGCGGGATTTCGAAACGGGCCTCCGTCTGGCAGGTTTGGATGAATGCCCGGCTGCGCGCCGCATCGCGGCTGGCGACCGCGGTCACGACGGCATTGCCGCTGTGGAAAATCGCCTTCCAGTTCATGCGCCCAATTTGGGCGGTGCTAAGAAATCCAAAACGCAGCGGGTTCATCATTCAATGGCCGGCCTCGCGGACGCGCTCGAGGATGACTTCGGCGATTTCCGGCGCCGTTCCGGCGGCGGACGCGTACCAGACGAGTTTGCCGTTTCTTTCGGTGGGATTATGCCAGGGAGGCTGCCGGTTGGCCAGCCTCAGTTGCACGGTCCGTTTGGCTTCCCCGAGCAATACCGGTATGTCCTCCCGGGTGTGCATGCCGTCGCTGATGAAAAACGGCACCACAACAATGTTCTTCGTTCGCGCCAGTGAATAACAGGCTTCGATGCGCGGGGTTTCCTCAAGGAATATTCCGTGCACGTCCGCATACTCGTTCCGGGCGCGGATCGCCTCCACCTGGCGCTCGATGGCAGCGCGCGAGTTTCCATCCCGCTCCGTCCCGTGACCGGCGATGAACAAGGTGATGTCGCCCGGCTTCGGCGGACGGGGAAAGGGAAATTGCGCGACGACCCCGCGGGCCCGGCCCAGCAACACCTGCGTCATGCCCGCGTGAGTGCCGATGGGTTTGCAGTACCGGAAGATTGAGGTCTGAGGAGGAACGGCTTCCACTTCGTCCACGCGCGGCTGCGTCGCGCCCGGAGGCGGAGGAGTCGGGGCGCCGGATAATCCGAGTTCTTGCGGAATGACACGGCTGCTGAAATAACCTTCGCTGATGAACAAGGGCACGATGAACACGCGTGACGCCAAAATGCCCGCCAGGATTTCTTTTACGTTCGGCTCCTGTTTCCAAAACGCCTCGTGGACGGCGGCAAAGAGTTTCCGCCGCCGCAACTCGGCTGCGTGCTGGTAAACCGGCACGCCCGACCCGTCATTTTGGGTCGAGCCATGGCCGAGCAGGACCAGCACCGCGTCTGACCAATCTTCATCAGGCACCGCCATTGGTTAACCCAACGACCGCCGATTCGCAAGTTACCGCAGCTTTTGGCAG
>CAZFOA010000342.1:0-2326 GCA_964520205.1 uncultured Verrucomicrobiota bacterium
CCCAGCCGGCGGCGCCAGGTTTGGCCGGCGAGCGCTCCAACCGCCAGCAGCATGATCAGTGTCGCGAGTTCACGCGTCAGTTCCACCGGGCCCAGTCCGCCGATGACGGGAAGCGGGTTGGGTTGATACGGATCAATGCGATCGATCATGGTGCGCAGGTAATAGACGACCGCGGATTCGACCCAGGCCATGGCGACGGCGAAGAGGACCACGATGGACCAGCGGGCGGAGTTTGATGGATTCGTTTTCATACGGGTGCCGGGAAAGGTGCGGTGCAGGATGGGATCGTCGGGCAAGCATTCAAGCCGCCCGGACACTATGGGGATGTTCCTGTTGCTCCTTGGCGAGCGCTGGACCATACGGCGCGCTGGTCTGTTGAAAACTTCTGAGCCGGCTCTCGACGGCATCAATCATGGCGTCCGGCGTGGACGTTCCCGCCGTGATGCCGACGGTGCAGCTGTCGGAAAACCATTCCGGGCACAGATCCGCAGCCGTTTGGACGTGATGCACCCGCGCGCAATAACGGCTGCAGGTCCCGACCAGCTCCTGCGTGTTGTTGCTGTGCGCGCCGCCAATGACGATGATCACCTCGCATTGTTGAGCGAGTTCAATCGCGGCGTTCTGCCGTTGCTTGGTCGGCTGGCACACCGTGTCGATGAATCGGAGCTCCGAATCGGGGAAGCGTTTGCGAATCAAGCCGGCCAGCTGCCGCACCTTGTCAATCGGTTGCGTGGTTTGAGCCGCGATGCCGAAACGCGGACGCTCCTTGAGTTTCAACACGTCGTCTTCGCACAGCACGACGTCGAACTCCGCCAGATCTTCCGTCAATCCCCTCACCTCCACGTGATCGCGTTTGCCGATGATGACGGGATGAAATCCGTTGCGCACGAGTTTCGCCACGGCCTGATGGGCCACGCGGACGAGCGGACAGGTCGCTTCAAGCACTGTCAGTCCCCGTTCGCGAACGGTATTCATCCGCCGCTCCGATGCGCCGTGCGCGGTGACCAGAACGGTTTCAGTCACCACCTCCCTGGCGTCGTTTTGAAACT
Organism: uncultured Verrucomicrobiota bacterium; assembly: GCA_964520205.1. Taxonomy (GTDB): domain Bacteria; phylum Verrucomicrobiota; class Verrucomicrobiia; order Limisphaerales; family BOG-1460; genus CAZFOA01. Next base: position 1,050 of record CAZFOA010000342.1, read on the forward strand.
GGATGCCCCTGGCGCGCAACGCGCCAAGCACCGTTTCGTTATGAACCAGGTCGCCCAGGATCGTGAGGGGTTTGGATTCGGCCTGACTCAGCGCCAGCGCGATGGCGTCGCGCACGCCAAAGCACATGCCCAGATGTTCAGCTCGCAGAATTCTCATAATACACTTTGTATCACAAAGTAAAAGACCACGATGATTTGAATGTGTTCAAAGAAATTTCATTTAGGCCGGTTTTGCCGGACGATTTGATCCAGCAGGTTGACGTATTGCGCGAAGGCTTTGCGACCGGCCGGGGTGAGGGAACAGGTGGTGAGCGGGCGGTTTTTCCGGTAGGACTTGGCCACGGCCACGTAGCCGGATTCCTGCAGCGTGCGGATATGGGTCGTGAGGTTGCCGTCGGTCATGGCGAGCGCGTCGCGCAGGTCGGTGAAGGACAATTCCGGCGAAGCGGCGAGCATGGACATGATTGCCAGCCGCCCTTTCTCGTGGATCACGCGATCGAGCTGGAGAAATGGTTCCGGGTTCACGCGGCATTCTTTCCTCGTTCCGTCAGATAAAGATATGCGCCATAAGCCAGGTGCAGGATGCCGAAGAAAAAGCCCATGAGCCAATGCGCGCTCATCTCCAGATCCGTCTTGGTGATCGCCAGAAAGCAAAGCGAACCGCAGGCGGCGCCAACATAGATCCACCCAAACACTTTCATGCCCCGGGGCATGAAGAACCCTGCGGCGTGCAAGGCGCAGCCGTAAAATATCGCCCACATAAAGGCCAGCATTTTCACAAACCCACCCTCCAGGCTGCCGAAGGTGAAAACCAACCCGACCAGCATTCCCGCCATCAGCGGCGGCAAAAGGGCCTGGGCAACTCTACGGGTGGGAGGCGACCAGAACGGCTCGTTGTCCCTGAGGGCTTGCCGCCGCGCAATGAGGAATGCGCCGGCAATCACCGCCACCGCGGTGCCGAACCACAGTCCGGTAAAACCCCGCACCGAATCGAGGTGAAACACCAGCCCGGCGGCGGCGGAGACAAGTCCCAGCACACCGGCAAAGATCATGATGGGCGCAAGCGCCCGCCGGTATAACGCCGAGCGTTCCATCAACGTGCGAATGGTCTGGAGATGTTCGGCGGCCCAATTCGTTTCCATGCCAACAACTTTGCATCACAAAGCCCATTTCAGCAACTCCAAAATAGCGCCGCTTCCGGCAAGCCTTGGCCGCGGATTCAGACTGGCGGGACGCCGTTCCGGGGTTAGGAGCCTGTTGAAATTTCTACTTTCTTG
>CAZFOA010000343.1:0-2319 GCA_964520205.1 uncultured Verrucomicrobiota bacterium
GGACCGGGATTTATGAGATGAGTTCTTGCCGGCAAAATCAAATTGCGTCCGGGCTCGAACACTGCCAGACTCCGCAACGTTCAACGGTTTAACTCAAGCACCCAAAGGAAATCCATGCGCCGGGTCTTAAACGGGTTTGGTTTTCGACGCGCGGGCAGTCCTCAACCCATCCATGGCGCTCATTTCATCCAATCCTGACGCGATCCGATGGCGGTGGCCGGTGCTTCAAGGCATTCTGCCGTTCGATAAATCGCGGCTGCCGGCGGATATCCTCGCCGGACTCACGCTCGCCGCCCTCGGCATCCCGGAGGTGATGGGGTACACCAAAATCATCGGCACACCGGTCATCACCGGCTTGTACACGATCCTGCTCCCGATGCTGGCATTCGCCCTTTTCGGGTCGTCGCGGCAGCTTGTGGTCGGAGCTGATTCGGCAACGGCGGCGATGGTGGCGGCGGGTTTGACCTCGCTTTCATTCGCCGCCTACAGCCCGCGTTATGTCGCGTTGACCAGCCTCGTGGCGCTGGAGGCCGGGGCGATGCTGCTCGTCGCCAGGTTGCTGCGAATTGGATTTCTCACCGATTTCCTCTCGCGAACCGTGCTTGTCGGGTTTCTGTCCGGCGTCGGCGTCCAGGTCGCCTCCGGCGAATTGTCCGGAATGCTGGGGCTGGAAAACAGCGGCCACGGATTCTCCGGCCAGCTCCTCTTTACTTTGCAACACTTGTCGCAGACGCAGAGCGCGAGCTTGTTCATTTCCCTGATCGTTCTTGGCGTGATCGCCGGATTCGACCGGTTCATTCCGCGTTTTCCCGGCGCGCTATTGGCGGTGGCCGGGATGATCGCGGCCAGCGCCTGGTTCCATTGGGACAACCACGGCGTTCAAATGGTGGGTGGGGTTCCGAACGGCCTGCCCCGGCTGGGATTGCCGGATGCCTCCTGGGACGACCTGAGGCTGGTGTTGCCGATCTCGATATCGTGTTTCATCGTGATCCTGACTCAAAGCGGGGCCACGTCGCGAGCTTACGCGCTGCGGTACCGGGAACCGTTCAACCAAAACGTGGACCTCGTGGGTCTGGCTCTGGCCAACGTGGCCGCCGGCTGCAGCGGCACGTTTGTGGTCAACGGGAGCCCGACCAAGACCGCGATGGTGGACACGGCCGGCGGCCGAAGCCAGGTGTCGAATCTGACCACCGTCGCCGTGGTCTTCCTGACGCTCTTGTTTCTGACCAAACCGCTCGGCTATCTGCCCAACGCGGTCCTGGCCGCCATCGTTTTCCTGATTGGAGTCAAGCTGGTGGATCATCGCGGGCTGGCGGAGATCGCCCGCAAGACACCTGGAGAATTCGCTCTGGCCATGTTCACGGCCGCCACCGTGGTGCTCCTGGGTGTCGAGCAAGGCATCCTGTTGTCGCTGGTGCTGTCACTGTTCCAGTTCGTGCGCCGAAGCTATCAGCCCCACACGGCGGTCATCCTCCGGGACGCCGCCGATCAGTGGCGGATGGAACCGACGGCGCCGGGAAAGTTCGTTGACCCCGGAATGGTGTGCTACTGGTTCGGAGCCGAACTTTTTTACGCCAACGCGGCGCATTTTGCCGAGGAGGCGCGCCGGCTGGCAAGCGAATCACCGTCGCCCGTCCGGTGGCTGGTGGTGGATGCCGGCGCGATTACCTCCATAGATTTCTCCGCCGGACAAGCGCTCAAAGAACTTCAGCGCGACCTGGCCAGTCAAGGTGTCGTGCTGGCCATGACCCGCGTCAGCCCCGGTCTCCGCGCCGACCTGGACCGTTTGGAGTTAACCGGGGTGATCGGAAGCGGCCGCATTTTCGATTCCCGGCGCGAGTGCTTCGCCGCCTATCAAACCGCCGAGGCCGGGCGGAATCCTCCGGCTTGACAACCAAGTTTTATGAAAGCAAAACAGATCATCAAGAAGGCCCGCCAGATCGCGGAATCTTTTCGCGTCACGAATGGCGGGAAGTTCCGGCTCAAAGACGTTGATCCCGGCGAGACGCTCGAGTTCGAGGACGAAGACAAACCGAGGGTCAAGAAGGCGTTGGCCCTTGGCATCAAGGCGCTCAGCCAACTCCAGGACAAACTTTACGCCCAGGACAAGTGGGCCTTGCTGCTGATCTTTCAGGCGATGGACGCCGCAGGCAAGGACGGCGCCATCAAGCACGTCATGTCCGGTGTCAATCCTCAAGGCTGCCAGGTCTTCTCCTTCAAAGCGCCTTCCGCCGAGGATCTCGACCACGACTATCTCTGGCGCTGCATGAAATGCCTGCCCAATCGCGGTCACATCGGCATCTTCAACCGCAGTTACTA
>CAZFOA010000344.1:0-2253 GCA_964520205.1 uncultured Verrucomicrobiota bacterium
CCTGTAGGCCGCGTGCCCTCACGCGGCGTTTCTGATGAGTTTTCAAACAAGCTCTTACGCATTGGACATTCGGCATTTCAAGTTGAAGAGCAGGCAGGCATCCACCGTCAGCCGGGCGCAACCGGGCACTCTGACCGAAGGAGGTGGCCGAAATTCTTGGCGTGACTTTCGGCGTTGCTCGTGGAAAATTCTCAGCCTATGAAAGCACTGACATCATTTTGCGCGTTGAGCCTGGCGTTCGGCCTCGCCGTTGGCACGGCTGCCGAAACGAACAATACCCAACCCAAACTCGAGTCTAAACTGGATTTCACCACCCCCGCCAAACTTACGGAGAAGGCCCCGGATTCCTTCAAAGTGCGTTTCGACACAACCAAAGGCGCTTTCACGCTCGAAGTGACACGCTCTCTGGCGCCCAATGGGGCGGACCGTTTTTACAACCTGGTTCATTCCGGCTTCTTCAAGGGCGTCGAGTTTTTTCGCGTGATCCCAGGCTTCATGTGCCAGTTCGGCATCCACGGCGATCCGAAAGTGGCCGCAGCCTGGCGTGATGCGCAAATCCCCGATGACCCCGTCAAAGCCAGCAACCTGCGCGGGGCTATCACGTTTGCCACAGCGGGTCCCAACACGCGGACCACGCAGATTTTCATCAATTTTGCAAACAATGGCAATTTGGATGGGATGGGGTTCGCGCCCTTCGGCAAGGTGGTTGATGGCATGGACGTAGTGGACAAGATCAACGGAGAGTATGGCGAAGGTTTCCCGCGAGGAAAGGGACCCGACCAAGGTCGCATTCAGGAGGAGGGAAACGCTTACCTCAAGAAGGATTTCCCGAATCTCGACTACATCAAATCCGCCACCATCCTGCCCTGAACCTGAACCGGACCTGCACCTAAACTCACATGAACACTGCTGACATTAAAGAAGTTGCCATCATCAAAACCACCGAAGGGGAAATGGTCGTCGAGTTCTGGGCCGACGTCGCGCCCAAGACCGTCGAGAATTTCAAGACCCTGGCGAAAAAGGGATTTTATGACGGGACTTGTTTTCATCGGGTCATCAAAGATTTCATGATCCAGGGCGGCGATCCGCTCACCAAGGACGCCGGCAAGGAGGCTTACTGGGGCACGGGCGGCCCCGGCCATACGGTCAAGGCCGAATTCAACGATCGTCATCACGATCGCGGCGTCCTGTCGATGGCGCGGTCGCAAGACCCGGACTCCGCCGGCAGCCAGTTTTTCATCTGTCACGGCAACCCGAGGTTTCTGGACCGTCAATACACGGGGTTTGGCAAATTGATCAAAGGGGATGACGTGCTCGAAAAAATTGGCACCACGCCCACGCGTCCCCAGGATCGGCCCAACAAGCGCATGGGAATCGAGAGCATCAAGATCGTGCCGGCGGATTCCGTGAAGTGATTGGATTCGATTGGCCCGGCGTCCGCAGCCTGCGAATCCTCAGGACATGGATATTTCCGAACTGGCGGCGCTGCTGGCGAAGCTGGGTTGTCCGCAAGACAAGTCGGCGGAAATGGCCGCCCAACTGGACAAACGCGCGCGGCAACTGGCCGGGCAGAAGCACCGCACCTACGAAGATGCCCTGGCGCATCTGTTAAACCTCATGGGTGAGGGTTGGGCCGCAAAACAAAAGGGAGCTCCGCAGTCAGAATCCATCATCCAGCCTTGGGAAAAGATCGGCTCGCAGCCCGCGGGTGATTTCCGGATTTTCAAAATTCGCTCGGAGCGCAAGATTTCACCGCGGACACGACAGGCCCATGATTTCTACGTCATCGATTCCTCCAACTGGGTCAATGTCATCGCCCTCACGCCCGACCGGCAACTGGTCATGGTCGAGCAATATCGTCATGGGTCGGACTCGGTCGAGCTGGAGATCCCGGGCGGGATGATTGACCCAAAAGACACCTCGCCTGAGATGGCGGGGCAGCGTGAATTGCGGGAAGAAACCGGATACGCAGGCGGCCCGTCGCGCGTGATCGGGCAAGTTTTCCCGAACCCGGCGATCCAGAGCAACACCTGTTTCACCGTGATGATCGAGAACTGCCATTGCCGCCACCCGGTCGAGTTCGATCATGCGGAAGACCTGGCCACCCGGCTGGTGCCGGTCTCTGAAATTCCGGCTTGGATCGCGACGGGGAAAATGCGCCATTCCCTGGTGATCGTGGCGTTCTATCATTACGAGCTTTGGCAGCGCGGGCTTCAGCCCGCTTCAACGTGATTTTGCATGGCGGCATTGAAG
>CAZFOA010000345.1:0-2253 GCA_964520205.1 uncultured Verrucomicrobiota bacterium
AAAATACATCGGGTCGGGTCGGCGCGCCAGTGACTTCTTTGGTTTTATCCCATAGGAGACAACAAACTGTCGTCATGAATGCAGGGAAGCGACCCAAGTACATAAAATCGCCGCCGTGATACCAGTTTCCACGGCGGCGGACCCGATGTTCAGTTGTTTTACGATGCCGTTTTTACCGCTCGATTGAATCCGATCCAAGAACAAAACGGCGCGAAGCTATTTCTTAACCTGGCGGTGACCTTTTCGTCACTTTGGCCGGTGGATGGAGGCGGATCAGGGCTTGGCCGGATGCGCCCGCGTTGAAAGTAACCGGCGATAATTCTTGAAGTAAGGGGGGATGGCTGCTTTGCTGAGGCGTTGCCGGCGGGCGGCGGCATTTCGAGTCGATGCAGTGATGCAATGATTTATGGGCCAGATCATTCGTAAAGCGGCGGCACAGGATGCTGCCGGTTGGTTGGAGTTACTCAAGCAGACATTGGGGTCGGATCCTCTGGCCGAACAGGTCTATGACTTGAGCCGGGCGGGGGATCAATTGATCGGGCCGCAAGTGGAGGAGACCTGGCTGGTGGAAGTGGACGGGAAATTGCGCGGGAGCATATCCCTGCTGGCTTCGAGTGTGCCCAACAGCAATCCGGTGGCGAACCTCGCCCGGCACCTGGTCCTGCCGGAGAACTACCGCGATGGTTCCGCCGAAGCACTCATCCGCGGCATCAATGAAGTTTGCATCCAGCGCAAGCAGATGGCGGTGTTGCGGGTGCCGGCGGCGGACCACGACCAGCAACAGCTTTTGGAGAAGCTCGGGTACGCATGCGTCGGGTTCCAGCCGTTGAAACATCTCTGCATGGTGCGGGAGGCCGCCCTGTTTTATGTGCGGATCGGGACGCCGGACCCGGCGGTCCGGCTGCCGTTGTCGCAATCGCTCCCGCAAATCACGGAATTGGCTTCCCTGGTGCTGGAAAATCTCCTGATCCCGAACCCGGAAATTGTGCGCGACGGCCTGACGGGCTATCCGCTGCAGACGGATTTGTTGATCGAGGAATACGCGCCGGCGGACTACGACGCCTGCAAGCTTCAGGCGGAGCTCTCACATCCGCCGGTTGAAATTTCCGGCTACTACAATCGCGGGTTGGGCGTGTTGCGCGTGGACACCGGCACGCCGTTGCTGGCGCTGATGGGACAGCGCGACGGAGTGCTCGTCGGCGGTTTGACCTGTTATTTTGACGATCATGACAAGTGTATGCGCATCGTGGATGGGTTCGCCACGGATGATTTGTCCACCGGCGCCCTCCTTCAGCGGGCGGCCCAACTGGCCCAGGAACGATTCAATGCGGTCTATGTGGAAGTCGATATCCTGATTGATGCGCGGCGGGCGTTGAAAAGCGCCGAACAACTGGGCTTCGTGCCGGTTGCGTATCTGCCCGGCTTCTACAACCGGAACGGCTGCTGCGTGGACCTGGTCAAAATGGTGAAGCTGAACGCCGTCTATTCGCTCGACAACGTGAATCTCACCCCGGCCGCCCGGGCGATCGTGGAAATCATCGACCGCAATTTTCAGGATCAGAAGGTGGGGGTGGCCGTCATCCAGTTGCTTCGCGGTCTGCCGATTTTCGGGGGATTGGGTGACGGTGAACTGGGGAAGATGGCCCGGCTGTTCACGCAAAAGCTCTATCGGCCCGGCGAAAAGGTTTTCAGCAAGGGCGACTCGAGCAACGAAGCTTATATTGTCATGCGGGGTCAGATTGACATTTGCCTGGATGAGAATGCCCGGCCGGTGGCTTCGATCAACAGCGGCGCGATCACCGGAGAACAGGCCTTTCTGGATGGCGCGCCGCGCACCGCGATTGGGATCGCCGCCCAGCCCAGCATCCTGCTCGTCATTCAACGACCGGCGTTCAATGCCCTGGTTCACAGTGAACCCCATCTGGGCATGGTCGTGATGCGCAACATCGCCGTCGAGGTTTCCAATAAACTGCGCAAGGCCAATGCCGCGCTGGGCATGGCTCAGAAGTGAGCCGGCGGCGCCGGCCGCCTTCCATGTCCGAAAGTGGGGTTGAATGAATTTCAAATTCCGGCACTGCCAAAAGCTGGGTGATGTTACGTTTTGGTGGGGCGAGGCTACTGACGAGCCGCCTTCGCTACGCTTCGGCGCGCCAAGGCCGGCTCGCGCGGACGCTCGCCCCACCGAAAGTTGTAAAATGCTGCCAAAAGCTGCGGTAACTTGCGAATCGGCGGTCGTTGGGTTAACCAATGGCG
>CAZFOA010000346.1:0-2202 GCA_964520205.1 uncultured Verrucomicrobiota bacterium
GACCAGGTGGTGGCGGCGGCGCGCTGCTGGCCGGCAAAGGTTGAGCGGGTGAGGATGTAAACGCGTTTCTGGTCGGTTTCCTGGCGTTGATGTTTATAGACCGATTCGGTAACCAGGAGCGAATACGGATTGAGATATCGGGCAAAGGAACCGAGATGATTGTTTTCGACCCTTTTCATTTCATACTCTTCGCCTTCCTTGGTCAAGGCGTTGACGATGTCGGGCTCGGTTGAGTCCATCCACCATCCGTCGATTCCCTTGGAAAACAAACCCTGGCTCACATATTGCCAGTACAAATCGTTCGCCGCCGGATTGTAGGCATCGTAATACCTGAAGCCGGCCCAACCCACGGGCGAGTAAAGGTAACCTCTTTGCTCCATGTCTTTGGAGATTGCCGTGGCCGGGCCGAGTCCCGCCCAGATGGAAATCATGAGGTGAAAGTTCTGCTGGTGCAGAACATCAATCATTTCCTTTGGGTTTGGATACAGGGTCTCATCAAAGAACATGCTGCTCCAATTGGTATTGCCGCCCCAGTAATTCCAGTCCTGGATGAGGCCATCGATGGGAATCTGGCGCTGGCGGTATTCCTGCGCAATGCCCAGAAGTTCGTCGCGAGTCGCGTAGTGTTCCTTGCTTTGCCAATAGCCATAAGCCCATTTGCCATACATCGGCGCCTGCCCCGTCAACTGGCGGTACCCGGCGATGACCTCGTCCATGCTCTTTCCACACATGAAATAGTAATCAATATTGTCGCTCACTTCGGACCAGAACGACGTCTTGTCCTTGTCATCGGCAAAAATGGTTTTGGAATAGTTGTCCCAAAGGATCCCATAACCCCGGGTTGAAACCAGAAAAGGCGTGACCGCCTCGGTATTGGCCTGCACCAGTTTGACGGTGCGCCCGCGATAATTCATGTACCCGGATTGATGCTGTCCCAGCCCGTAAATCCCCTCGTCCGGCGTGAGCTCAAAATTTTGTTGGATGCTGAATGCGTTGGTTTCATGAGCGATCCTGACCGGCGCGATGATGGCCTCGCCTTGCTCTTTGAGAATGATCTGGTTGTCGGCGGTAAAATATTGAATTGCGCCGTCGCCCTTCGACACCTGCAAAACAAGTTTTCCGGAACCGAGGGTGATGATGCCGGCATTCTCCTGAAACTGAATGGCCAAATCCGGAATTTCCTTTTGAATCACAACCAGACTCGATTTTTCGGAGGTTCCGCCCGGCAGCCACTTGACGACGCGAACCCGGTCGTCCGCGTAGAATTGCACCTTGATGTTCAGCTTGCCGGTGCTCAGTTGAACGCCGTTTTGGATGCGTTGAATCTGGGGCGGCAGCGGTTGACTAACCGGAGCGGCTTTCGCCACGGAAGGCTGATTGGCCTTCGTCGGCGTCTGGACCGTGGAAGGTTTCGTCTGGCAGGACTCCAACGCCAGGCTCAGACACAAGACGCTGAACAGGACTGCGGCTCGCGGGAGGGAATAGAAAAGTTTCATAACAGGTTATTCATTTCGACGTTTGCTGATGCCGACCTCGATGCTTCCCGGAAATTCGGTGTGAAAGGTGCCACATTGTCCCCGAGGGACACACGATAATAGCCCGGCGTTGAAACGCCGGGCGATTCTCATCCAGTCCCTCCGAGACAAGCATCGTTTCAGCCTTCAAGGACGGCTTCGACCCGGATGGGTTTTGACTGTGGCGGGCGCACGGGCAGGAGGTTCCCGGCGATGCGCTTGCCATCCACAATCAGCTTTTTCACGCCGCGTTGTTTGCCCTTCGGATTCTTGACATTAATGACGTAGGTATTGCCGCGGAAGCGGCGGGTGGCGGTGAAGCCCTTCCATTTGGCCGGAATCACCGGATCCACACGCAGGCCGTCGTATTCAACCCGGATGCCCAGGATCCATTGGGTGATGGTGAAGTAGGTCCAGGCGGCGGTGCCGGTGAGCCAGGAGTTCTTGGCTTCGCCGTGCGTGGGCGCGTCCTTGCCGGCGATCATCTGCGCGAAGACATAGGGTTCGCAGCGGTGCAACTCGCCGATGTTTTCCCGGGCCGACGGGTTGATTCGGGTATAATAATCGAACGCGCGGTCGCCATTGCCCGCCATGGTCTCGGAAATGATGATCCAGGGATTGTTGTGGCAGAAAATGCCGGCGTTTTCCTTGTAGCCCGGCGGGTACGAGGAGATTTCGCCCATCTCGA
>CAZFOA010000347.1:0-2179 GCA_964520205.1 uncultured Verrucomicrobiota bacterium
GCTCACGGATAGCGATCTGCAATACGTCGATGGCAAGCAGTAGGAATTGCTAGGCCGGATTCAGAAGCGCACGGGCGAAACCCGGGAAGCGGTCGAAAAGGCCGTCAAGGAATTCTGCTCCACCTGCAGCTGCAATTAGGCGCAGACCCCGGGCCAGCCACTCCGCGAACAATTACCGGAGTCATGGTTGTCACAAGACATTCGCTGCTCGGGCCGGCCTTTGTCCTCACCGTTGCCATGAAGGGGGTGTCGGCGGTGCGGACGGCGCGGAAGGCGGTGCATGAAGAACCTTTATCACGAAGTATTCGTCCTGTTGCTGTCGAAAACAAGATTAGCTTCGTTCGAAAAGGAGGGTCGCCATTCCGTCTTTCTTCCGATGTCCCCCATAATCCACGGTAGCGGCAGCCGGAGGCTCTCGCTGCGGAGGCTGTCGGCTTACGTGGGCCTTTGCCTTGGCGCGCTCGCCCTCGCCGTCGCGGTTTTCATTCTTGTGTTCGGTGGCGCGATCCTCAACGGCTATGGCAGAAGACACGCCGAGCGGGCGTTTGCCGAAACGCATCCAGGGTTCGTTTTGCGAATCGGCAAACTGGATTACGCGGTGGGCGCCAATTGCCTGGTCGCTCAATCGGTCACCCTGAGTGCCGCCAACACGACGCTCAAGGCCGGCCGGACTTCGCTGACGGGCGTTCGCTGGGCGCGGCTTCTTTGGGGAACGGCTGCTCTGGCGGATGTCCTTGCCGAGGCCAGTCTCGATGCGGCGAATCTCGACGTGGAATTCCCCCAGGCGCACTATGCGATTCTCTGCGCGCGGCTGCGGGCGTCGGCGCCGGGTTCGGAACTGATCGCCGAAGGGACCGAACTTCGGACGCTGACTGGAGACGAGGAATTTTTCGCCGCGCACGAATTTCGAACGCCGCGGTTTCATGTGGTCGTACCGGAGTGCAGAGTATTGGGCCTGGAGTACAGCGAACTGCTCCGGGGAAAATCGTACCGAGCCAGGTCGGTCCACATTTCCAGGCCCTCCTTCGATGCGTTGGTCAATCGTGACAAACCGGCGGCGCCTTTCGTGAAACGTCCCCTCATGGTGAATGAGGCGCTGGCCGCAATCCGGCTACCGTTGCAGGTCGACAGCCTCAGCATCACCAACGGACACCTGACCTACTGCGAGCGGGTGGTCGCCGGAGCCGCTCCCGGCGTGCTGACGTTCGGAGCCATCAGCATGTCCGTGGAGGGCATCGCCAACCGTGGCGAAGCCTCGGCCGCCATCCTGCTCCGGGCGCAGGGCGATCTCATGGACGCAGGCACGATGAAGGTGCTGATGACGATTCCGATCACGCCACGGGATTTCTCGCTTCACTATTCCGGTTCGCTCAGCGCGATGGACCTGACCCGCCTGGACGCGTTCCTTGACATTGCGGAACACACCCGGATTAAGTCCGGTAGCGCTAAAGAGGCGGCGTTCGAAATCGATGTGACGAACGGCCACGCTCGCGGCCGTGTGCAGGCGATCTACAAGGATTTGGAGATGGCGGTTCTCGACAAGCAACGCGGCACCGAAAAGGGGTTCGACAACCGCGTCGCCTCGTTCTTGATGAACGTGTTGAAAATCCGGAATTCCAATGCTCCGGACGCAGCGAGGTCGATGAAAGAGGGAGAGGTAAAATACACGAGAAGACCGGACGACCAGTTTCAGCAATTTGCGTGGTTCGCCCTGCGGACCGGTGTCCTGGATGTCATCTCCAACTGAACTGCCCTCTATGAACACCGCCTCGACCATGGAACCTCCGCCCACCCGCAGCCCGGAGAAGGGGGCGTCGCCGAAGCTGAGTCAAAAGCCGCAGCCCGGTCGGCCCTGGTCTTCGCCGTCCGGTCTCTGGCATCGCAAAACCATGGTCATCGCGGCGCTTTCCATCCTGGCCATCCTCTTGCATCTCGTTTTCCGCTTCGGCTTCCACACCACTCCGGGCACTTACCGGATTCCCCTGCTGGCCACGCTCGTTCTCGGCGGCCTGCCGCTGCTCTATGACCTGTTTCGGAAGCTGCTGAAACTGGAATTCGGTTCCGATCTGCTGGGCGGCATTTCCATCATTACTTCTGTGCTGCTGGGCGAGTACCTGGCCGGCTCGATTATCGTCCTGATGCTTTCCGGAGGCGAGGCGTTGGAGAGTTACGCGTTGCG
>CAZFOA010000348.1:0-2174 GCA_964520205.1 uncultured Verrucomicrobiota bacterium
CGTAACGATCCAGCTAAATGGGGTTACGCACCTACATTCTTCTTGAAGGCGAGCATCAACTGAAGGATGACGCCGGGATTGGAAACGAATTGTTTATCCGTCAGCGGAGTGTTCAGGAACGGCGTGTAGCCGGCCACCGCTGCCGCTTCGGCCGAGTTCAAATCACAAAAGCCCATGGACCAGTCGGGAAACTGGCGCTCGGCTTCATAGCCTTCAAGCAATTTGATCACCCCGCGATGACGCTGGTCCGACGCTATGGTCGCATAGAGCGATTTGACCGCGTCTTCAGGTCCTTCGAGTATCTGTTGAAAGACGCCATCCTTGTAAAGCAACATGCCGGTGATGCCCAGTTTGATGTTCTTTTGCCGGCTCCCGGCCAGCAGCTTAAGCAGGTCATCTTTTGAAAACTGGGCCGCCGCCGTGCTGAGGTAAATGAGGTAGTAGATTTTCGATTTCATAAACATAAACCCGCGTGAACGCCTCGGAAACGCCGACTTCAGCACTATAAAGATGAAGCCTGCCGGGTCAATTGCAATATCGAGAACCGGCCGCGCCCGATGTGAAACACGAGCATGAACTCATCCCCCTGCCGCTGCCCTGACTTCCCGTTTTCTCCGCCGTCAAAAATTTTCCAACCCTTTTTTGTCCTTTTTATTAGCAGCGGATGGTTAGCGTCTTGGTCTCCGAAGACTCATAAATTTCCTGTGCTGGCGCTTCCTGTGACCGGCGCGCGAACGGCATTTAAACTGATTCCGACGATGAATCAACGGTTCGAAACCCAGAAAGGCAGTCCTTATGGCAGCTTTAGTTGAAACCAAACCGGCAGCGACACTTCAAACTTTGCCCGGCGATGACGTGCGGCAGATCCTGTGGCGGTTTGCCGGGAGATATGATTTGCACATGCTCGTGCAATCGGCCCGCGGCGTGGCGCGCGGACCGGTCGCGCGCCTGGTCGCCGGCGGCGCGCGCAATTCTCACGAGTGGACGGAGGCCAAGGCTTCGTTGTTGCCCGTCTTTGACGAGAGCGGCATCACCGCGGCGTTTCTGGATCCGGAGTACGGCGGTTACCTTCCCGGACCGAAGAATCTCGCGCTGGCCCTGATTGCGTTCGAATTGTCCTGGGTGGATGCGGGCGCCGCCACCTGCAGCCTCGCGGGCAATCTCGGCCTGGCCCCCATCCACGAACGCGGCACGCCGGAGCAACGCGCAAAATATATCGCCGGCGCCGCTCCCGCCGCCGCGGGGGATGGCCGTAAACAAATCCGCGCCGCCTTCGCGCTCACCGAACCCCTCCCCTTCGTCGGCGTCGAAACAGGCATGCTCGCCGGAAAAATCCGCGTCGCGGAGTGGAACGACGGACAGGAACCGATGTTGCAAGTGAACAAACGCGGGCGCTTCATCACGAACATGGGCTTCGCCAATGTCGTGACCGCGGCCGTGGATTCCGACGACCCGCGCATCAAAGGCAGTTGCCTGGTGATCCTCGAGGAGAGCGATCCGGGAACCTGGGACCGCGGCACGCCGACGAAAAAGCTGGTCCACCAGCTTTCTTCCACCAACGATCCGGTATTCAACCTTCGCGTGCCGGCCGGCCGGATTGTGGGTGGCTACACCGTCAAGGACGGCACGATCGTTCCGAATTATTCGCACGGCGAAATCATCGAGGCGGTGTTCCGCCGCACCCGCGTGACGGTCGGCCTGATGACCGCCGCAAAACTCCTCTCGGCCGTCGAGCCGGTCATCCTTTACCAACGCCGGCGTTTTCGTGGCGGCGAAGGCGCCCCGGGCACGCCCCGCTTCGAGCTTGGCTTGCAGCAGAAAGAGGACGTGTTGCATCGGCTCGTGGACATTTGGGCCACCGGCGAAGCCAGCGCCTCGCTCGGCTTTGCCGCCGCGCGGTTGTTTGATGAACTCGAACCGCTGGAGAAACAAAAGGACCTCTGGCTGGCCGGAAAAAAACTGACCGGCCGCGCTGCGTTCAAGGAATTGTCGAAAGTTCAAGCGGACGCCCTCGACGTCGTGAAACGACGGGCGGCAGGGATCCCGCCGGCGGAGGAACCCGGCCCCTTGATTCAATTCTTGATTCTGGATTCGCAAGCGAACGTTCTGTGTCCCGCCTGCAAGCTTTGGAATACGGGTCACGGGGCGAATATGATGCGCGAAGCCGTGAGCCT
>CAZFOA010000349.1:0-2046 GCA_964520205.1 uncultured Verrucomicrobiota bacterium
AACTCCAGCGGCACGCGCACGACCAGGCCGCCCATCACGTCGCCCAATTTGAAATCTTTCTTCGGACTGCCCGGATTCCGATTGTGGCAGTCGGCGCAGGCGTTGACGGTGGCCACTTCGGCATAGACGGCGGTGAAATAGCGGCGGCCGCCGAGCGATTGCCCGCCGTAGTAATTCGTTCCGGGATGATCGAGGACGTATTGGAGGCCCGCCTTTTCCGTGTCGGTTTCGGGCGCATTCTTCGGGTTGATCGGCCAGAGCGAGCGCAGGATGTAGTGAAACTCCGCGCCCTGCTGCTGGATGGATTCGGACGCCTGACGCAATCTTTGTGCGTGCAGCGCCATGAGGTTTTCATCCCCGCCCGACAGGGCATAGGTTTTCTGGTCGGCGGCGATCACGGCGTGGAGGGCATCGGCCATCTCCTGTGGTTTGAAGGTCACCGCCGGTTCCGGTGGCGCGGACTGCCCGGCGGGTTGCCGCTCGCAACCGGATCCGGCCAGGACCATCAGTCCAGCCAGCATGAAACCGACAATGTCACCCGTTGTATGGATTTTGTTCATGGCTGCCGTCCGCTATTCGCTCGATCCAGTTCCGGCGGGAATGAACCGCCCGCCCCGCGCTTTGAGCAACTGAAGATTTACCTTCCGATTGCCCTGGGAGTCAAAGGCCAAAATTCCGGACGCGCCGGCCAGTGAAAAACCGATGGGAAAAGCCTCGTGCGCCGGACGATCTCCGGATTGCCTTAGGATGTGGATCAACAACGTGGCCGCGTCACAAGCCGCCGCTGCTGTCGCGTCCGGTTCATGGCCGAACCGCCTGCGGAAGACATCGGAAAAATGTTGAAATTCAGTTGCGGCATCCTTTTCCAGAATTGCACCGGGCACCATCAACCCTTCCATGGCGTCACCCGCCGTTTTCGCAAAATCCGCCGAGCGCAGCCGGCCCGGTCCGGCCAGCGTGCCGGCAAAACCGGCGGCCCGCAGCGCTTTCGCCAGCGTCCCGGCCGTGGCTGGATCCAGCCAAAGCAAAACGGCGTCGGGACGATTCGCCAGGATTTGTTTGACGAGCCGCGCCGCATTGGTGAACGACGGGTTTGCTTCGATTGTTTTCTCGATGGAGCAATGACTGTTCGTCGCGGCTTCATTGAGGTCGCGGGCCGCCTCGCGCCCGGCGCGCCCGTCCGGAATCACGGCCACCCAATGGCTGGCATGAATGCCTGCGAAGAGCATCTTCGCCTCTTCGATGGTGCGCGGAACGATCCGCGCCATCCAGGGGACCCCGGTCTGGCTGACGGAGGAATCGGCGCACAAGGAAATCACGGGCACGGCCGTGCGGCCGGAGACCTGCAACACCAGGTGCGACGCCGCGCCGTCCGGCGGCGCAATCAAGGCCAGCGCGCCATCGTCGGTGACCATCCGGGCGGCTTCGACGCCATCCGCGCCCCATTGGCCGATGCGTCCGCGGATGATCAGGCTGGCGCGCGGTCCATGAGATTGATTGGCCTCTTCCACGCCGAGCGTTGCGCCGTCGCGCAGGCTGGCGGCCCCGGGTTCCTCCGGCGGCACGAGCAGGCCGATGACGAGGTTGGTGTTGTCGGCGGGTGTTTCGCCCGCGTGCAGGAAGGCTGTGCCCACCATCAGGGTGAGGATCAACAAGCCGAGAACGGAGCAGTGGAATGAATCCCCGAACCGATGTGTTGGGGTAGGGCGCGTCACTCCGTGCGCGCCGCTTGCCCGCCTGTCCAAGCCCGGCGCGCACGGAGTGACGCGCCCTACCTTGACGTACATGGAGTGAATTCCCTGGAAGGAGTTTTCGCGCTTTGAACCCCTGAACCGGCCCGGCGTGTAGCGCAGACTTCCAAGTCTGCTGTGTCGCGGGTTTCCAAACCCGCTGCTGATGCAACGTCTTGTGCCTGCCGACTCGGAAGTCGGCGATACAGCAGGTTTGGAAACCTGCGCTACCAAGAGGTTCATGAGTTACTTCGCGGCGGACTTTGTCGGCTTCAATTTCGGCTCGGGGAAGTAATGCCAGCGGCCCTGCTGGTAT
>CAZFOA010000350.1:0-1973 GCA_964520205.1 uncultured Verrucomicrobiota bacterium
ATCATCGAATGGCGCAGCCTGCTCCGGCAGATCGCCCACGCGCCGGACCTGGACCGGCCGCGCTGGCGCGCGCTCCAGGCCCTGGCAAAAACCATCCTGAACGACACCACATCCCCCACCCTCGCCAATCTGCCGCGGCTGGATTACCACCAAACCCGGCGCATCGATCACCGGCTGATTCTGCGGCGGCATTGACAAGCTGCCCGGGATATCGAAATTCTAGTGCCGCATGCGCGCTCACACAACCAGGCTGATGTCGAAATTCCTCGTCCTCCTGTTCGCTCTGTGCGCCCCCGCCCGCTTCTGCAGCGGCTATACCTACATCCAGATGGGCGTGGACAGCAATTTCCTCATCGACGGCGGACGGGTCCTCTTCGCGCAGTCGGACGGTTCGCTCACCGCGCTCGATCTCGAAACGGGAAAAGTCCTCGTCCGTGATCGGACCCGAAATTATTCCGGCACGCTCCGCCGCATTCCCCAGGGTTTGCTGGTGCTCAATGACCGGACCATCGCGCTCCTGGACCCGGCGCGGTTCACAGCGTTGTGGGAAACCGCCTTCTCGCGCGAACCCAACATCATCGGCGACGACCTCATTTCCTGCGATGAAAACGGCGGCGTCCAATGCCGGAACCTGGCCGATGGCCGGATCCGCTGGTCGTATGACCTGCCGGGCACTCTGGAAATTGTGGCGGAGTCGGGAAAGGCGCTGGTCCACCGCGCCGCGACCTACGACGCGGAAAAGGTCCCGGCCACCGTCCTGCTCGATCTGCAGAATGGGAAGGAATTATTTCACAAAACCCCCACCAACGGCGTCCACTGGGCGGCGGCGTTTTTCGACGGCACAAACGTCTATGTCGTCACGGGCCCCTTTGCCGACAAGCGTTCCGACTATGAACCGGAAAAGCTGGAGGTCTGGAATACCAGCGGCGAAGCCACCAACTCCATTCCCATCCCGCAGGAATTGCGCCCGCAAGTCCGCGACGGCGATCTCTTCGAGTCGAATCACAAGACCTTCTGGCGAGGCCGCGTTTACGCCGGCCGGGAATCGATTCCGTTTGAACGCCGAAGCCGGCGCATTGTGAATCCGGACCAAACCAACGAGCTTTCCCGGACCTTTGAATCCGATTACGACCTCGGGGACGGAACCACCTTCATCGAGCGCGCAAAATTCCTGGGAGGCACAAACGGTGAAGCCGCTGCGTTTTTCATGGAAATCGAAGTCGCGGCGCCGACCAATCACTGGGCGGGAGTGCTTCCCTACCTCCTGGATCGCGGGCGCATTTCAACCGTGGCGAAGGCCGCCGGCAAAATCCTGATCGGAACGGACCTCGGCCAGGTTGAATGCGTCAACGCCGCCACCGGCGAATCCGACTGGCTGTACCTCTTCCCGACGCTCCGCCGCACCATGAGCTACAGCGCCCGCAGTCTGCCTCCCACTTTGTCCGAAGCCGATGCCATCTTCCGGCGGGAAAACGGCAGCCCCCCCATCTCGGGACTCCACGTCATCAACGGCAAGGCTCGCGCACCCAGGATTATTTTTGACCCCGATCCAGTGAACCCGTATCGCCGTTTGCCCTCGCGGCTTGCCGTCGCCTGGACTGCAGCCTGCCTCCCGGTGGTCATCCTGATCGGGGTCCATGTCGCCGGCTGGAGGCGCAAATGGGAATCGAGTATTCCCGGAGCCGTCGCGGCGTGGCTGACTTTTCTCCTGTTTTGCTGCTACCTGTTCTATGGACGAACATCCCCGGAGACTTCAATGGCGCTGAAAGCCGCCATGCTGGCCGGCTTCGGTTTCGGCGCCTGGGACGCCATCCATTCCTGCCGGCGCGGACTGTGGATAGAGGGAATGACCGTAATCGTGACCTTCGCCGGAATTGCCGCTTTTCTCTTCCTCGCCGTGTTTTGATCGGCTGTATTCGGTTAGAGCATTTCCAGTTATTACGTAGCGCAGGCTTTCCAGCCTGCGGGTTCAG
>CAZFOA010000351.1:0-1908 GCA_964520205.1 uncultured Verrucomicrobiota bacterium
GTGATTCTTTTGCAGTAAACCGGGAGCCAGGATCGCGCGGAGAACACGGATGAACCCCCGCTCATCCGGATCGGAAACGTGTCCAGCACACGGTCGTCGCTCGGCTCATGTCGAGGTGATCCGCAATGCCTATCCATCGCGGATGAACAGCATGGCGGGCGAAAACTGAACCGGGCAGGGACTTGCGGCGGATTCACCGGTCTTTCGCTACCCTTCCGCTTTCACTTAATTTCGTCTTCACCGCACCATGGCTCAAAAGTCACGGTTGGATTGGAGGTCTTGCTGCCGGCAAAACAGGAGCTTGTGAATCGATAAAATTAGCGAATCTCAAAAATCAATTGACCCTATTTACACAAAGTGATATCCACCACGACAAGGTTGTTTCTGTTCGGGAAAAGTGGCCCAGTGAATGCGAAATGCGACAAATGGGTGGCGTTGGTCTCCGACCCGTCGGGGTTAGGCGGGGGATGGTTGTACCGAATGGATTGGTTTCCTGCTGCTTCTTCATCATGACAAACGTGAAATGCAATTTATGTGGGGCCAATGATTTTGACGTCCTTTTTCCCAAAGGGTTTGCCCAAGTGCATCAAATCGTTCGTTGTCGTCGTTGCGGTTTGATGTACGCCAATCCGCAGGAAGTCGTGGACTGTGAGCGGTTCGAGTCGGAAGCTTATCCCAAGGTTTTTGACGAGGTCGGCAGCCGGGTTTATTTCCAGAAGCAACACGTCCAGCTGCCCGACAATGAGCGAGTGCTCCAGGTGCTGAACCAATATTTTCCCCGGCGTGGCCGGCTGTTGGAGATCGGCAGTTTTTGCGGCATCTTCCTTGATCGCATCCGCGCCGCCGGTTGGGACTCGATCGGTCTGGAGCCGGATCGCGGAGTTGCGGATTATGCCCGGGCAAAATACCGCCACAATATTGTGGACGGCCTATTGCCCAATCCGGTGCTGAAGGATCACGACTTTGACGCTGTGGTGATGTTGCACGTCATCGAACACATGCCGGACCCGTCGGAAAACCTGCGCGAAATCCACCGCATCCTCAAACCGGGCGGCGTTCTGGCTGTGGAGACGCCGCGATTTGATTCGCTGTTGTTCAAGCTGCTCGGGCGGCGCGAGCGCAGCATCAACAACTGCCCCGGGCACATCTTTTTCTTCACGGTTCCCACCCTGAGGCGATTGCTGGAAAAGAACGGCTTCGAAGTGGTCCGCGTCGATATGGTGGGCCGTACCCTCACCCTGGAACGATTGTTGATGAACATCGGTCTCATCAGCCGAAGCGGGAGGATAAAGAGATGGCTGTCATGGTTGAGCAGTGCCCTTCGTCTCGACCGGCTCAGCGTCCACATCAACGCGAGGGATATGCAAAGGATGTATGCGCGGGCGATCCAGAGCGTTCCTCAAGTCGTGGATCAGGACAAATCCGCGCTTTCGGGAGCAGGGCAACGGCCTGCGACGATGGCAACCGCCCGGTCCGGCGCGGGGTTCGAAGGAGTTCGCGGATAAATCGGGTTTACCTTGTTCGCCATTGCCGATTCTTTGCCAAAGAAGAAACAGCCTTGTCCATCAACGCGGCCGCTCCTGGAACACACGGTCTTTGCAGTCGAAATAAGCCGGGATTCGGAGGCCGAGTCAACGGTCATAAAGAAAGTGCCGGCGTCGAGCCGGCCTTGAAAAGCTTCCACCCCTCCCCGCATTCCGTCGAAGCCGCCGGCCTATGGCGCCGGCCTGACGTCGAGCACGCGCGCTCCGTAATTGACGTCGTCGCCGCTCGGGTCGGGAAACCCGAAACCGCCGGACATTCAAGGCCGCGCTGCTTCATCAGTTGTGCTCCGGTTTATGAAACGGTTTCGGTCAATGCCCGCCGACGACCGTATAGCCGGCCCGGCGCAAGTCCCCCGTCAAATCT
>CAZFOA010000352.1:0-1889 GCA_964520205.1 uncultured Verrucomicrobiota bacterium
CGCAATTGTTCCTGCTGGTGACGCGACTGCTCCAACAACTGGCGGTAGTGTTGCTGGCTTTTCCTGAGGGCTTCCTCCCCGGCCCGGCGCCGGACGATTTCCTGTTTCAACCGGCGAATGGCGGCGCCGAGCTCGACCGTTCGCCGGCGCAACGACTGGTTCAGTTGGCTCAACTGGACGTTGGTTTCCATCGCAGCGTGATGATTTTGTTCGATGGGCTTGATCGCCTCAACAAAAAAGATCTCCGCCCGGTTGAAGGTCTCCGCTCGCTTCATCAGCCCATCGCCGTCCGCGGACGAGTCGCTGGGCGACACCAGCGTGGTCAGCGCCTGCCGGTGGATCATGGCCACGTCCAACGTCTTCAGCCCCATGGCCACAGCCTCGAGTCCCAGTCCACCCGCCGGCTGCAAGCTTGCCCTTGGGCCCTGGTTCAGGTTGGTTCGCAAAGCGGTGAGATAACGTCTCGATAATCTGGTCAACTGAGTTTTCATCGTGTATCCCGAATTCACAATCCCCCGCCGGTACGGCTTGGGTTTCCATCCGGCGTTCAGCAATGCCTGATTGACGGTCGCTGGGCGATCCATCTGCGTTCAACATCTGCCTGTTGCAAAAATCTGTATATGGGGTGAAACCCGACCTTCCCAAGGCGCGCGATGCGGATGTGGACAGCTCAGACTAATCCTTCACAGTAGGGTTACACCCCATAGCCCAAGGCCCGGCCGATGGCGTAGCGTACCTCCGTGACAAAATTTTAGGCCCAAGAAATAGAAAGGAACTGCATGTTGTACCTGATTGCATTAGTGCTGATCACCTTGTGGCTGCTGGGTCTGGTGAGCGGTTACACCACCGGCGGGTTCATCCATATCCTGCTGATGATGGCCGTTGTCCTGGCGCTGCTTAACTTTCATTTGGGAGGCACGGAAGCCTGATGAAGAGAAGGCCGCCGGCCGCGAAAAGATGATCTGCAACCCGCCATCCGTCAAACCAACGACCCATTTCCAGGCCGCAGCGGAAAGGGACGATCCAACCGGTGATGGCACAAATTGACATCTCGGCGGAGGGAGCGTCCTCGGGTGCCGGCTCGTCGGCAGCCTCGCCCCGGCAAATCGTAACACCGCCATCAAGCCCAATACACCGCCTCCGGCCCATGATCGCCAGCCCATCCACACTGCAATGGTCGGAAGAAGAGCCGCCGGCCACGATTTCGACGCGCCAGGAGCTGGACCGGGCGCTCCACAAAATTGCAGCGCATTGCACCGCCGAGCATCCCATCATCGTTGCCATTGTCGTTCACGGCTACGAGGTCGGAATCGGGCTTGGCCTGCCGGACAGCTTCGTCAATATCAAAAGTCGGGGACGGAACAACCCTGTGTCCTGTCTCATCACGGTCGGCGATGGCCGGGCGAAACATGGGGCCGTCTTTTTCTTCCTCGACAAACAGCGCACGGAGATCCCGCAACGCAATCTCATCCCGACGGCACAGGCACGACAGATCGTCAGAGAGTTTTTTGAAACCGGTGCCCGTTCAACAGGCTTTCAGTGGGAAACTCTGTGAATATTCAAACCGGATAAACCACAGCCGATTCGAGACGCCATAGCGGGTCTTTCTCTTGCCAAAGCCATGTCGCTGCGCCCCCGTAAGCACGACCGGCGCCGCGACCGTTTCACCCGGCTCGCAGCCGGGCTGCGAATCCAACACGAAGGTTCGAGCGCCGCTCGTGCCGGTCAGTCCACCACCAGCGTGACGGAAGTGTCGCCGCGCAGAGCTTTGGAATAGGGACAGGTCTTGTGCGCTTCGTCCATGATGCGTTGAGCCTGGGCGCGATCGATTCCAGGGAGTTGCGCATGCAGCTCCACCGCCAGGCGGTAGCCGCCCTGGTCATCCTCGA
>CAZFOA010000353.1:0-1884 GCA_964520205.1 uncultured Verrucomicrobiota bacterium
AGCGGATTCTGATCCGCTGGGGCCTGGCGCAGAAGTCGTGAGCGGCTTGTTCCGGCATTCCCGGCTTCGAGAACGAGCACGCGTCCGTAAAGGCAAAGGGGGCTGAGCGATAAATCAGGAGAACGGCCGAAATTCCGCGCTTGGGCCTAACCTTTTCGCCGTTCCGAATTGGACTGGCGAAGGACGCAGCTATCGGCACCACTTCCTATAAACGGCGTAGAGCGCCAGCACCAAGAGAACCCCGAGCCCGGCGCGGACGTAATTGGACCTGGGAATCGGCTGGCGGGCCGGTTCCGGTTCGGTTTCGGACTTTCCGGACTCAGGGTGTTTCAACTCCAGCATCTCCTGCTCGCATCGCCCGATGACGCGATAGAGGCGGTTGATCTCCAGCATCTCCGCCTCGGACAGCTTCTTCTTAGGCAGCGAGCGGTCCGTGTAGAAGTACTTCGTCATCGGATTGAATTCCAACTGCCGGCCGATAAAGACCACTCCCGGGTTCAGATCCGAGGTGACGTAATCGAACTTATCATAGTGGAATCCCTGGGTAGTGCGGACATCCACCGCGTTGAAGTTCGGTTTGGTTGCGCCTGCGTGGAACCAGGCGGGGCCGAAAGAAGCCACTTGCATGCCGCGTGTGCGGGGCAGCGGGATCACGGGTTGGTTGACAATTTCCCGGACCTTTTGCATGGCTTGGTTTCTTTCCGCCATCAAGGCCGCGTTTGTTGCCTGCATCTCCGTCGTGGCCGGCTGTTGCGCAAAAGCAGGCACTCGCCCGCACAGACCCAGAAGCAGGAATTGCAGCCAAAGGAATCGGCGCAGATGTTTCCCGAACCCATTTCGTGCGGGTGTTCCGATGCCTGACGACGCCTTGAACGGTTCGCTGACAGGGATCTGTCTTTGGGGGCTTCCACGGGTAAGTGAAAGTTGTTCGGGGGACTTACTCATGAAACGCGACTGTATTGAACACCCGTATCGCGTCAAGAGCGAAACCAAGTCACAAGGGGTCATGGATGTTGAGCGATCGAGGCAGGCTATTCCATCGCCGACAGCACATCGTCCAGCGGCAGCGTTGCGAACGTGGTGGCATAGTCGGACATGGCATAGGGGATGATCAGCTGGCGTCCGTGGACGAGGCTGCCGCAGGAATAAACAACATTGGGCACGCAGCCTTCGCGTTCGTTTTCGTTGGGCTGGATCAGCGGTTCGCGCAGGCGGCCCAGCACCCGGGTCGGATCGTCGCGGCCGAGCAGGAACGCGCCGATGCAATATTTCCGCATCGGTCCGACGCCATGGCTGAGCACCAGCCAGCCGGCTTCGGTCTCGATCGGCGAACCGCAGTTGCCCAGTTGGATGAATTCCCATGGAAACGCCGGCTTTAAGACGAGTTGCGTTGAATCCCAAAAGTGCAGGTGGTCGGAGAACATCACGTGGATGTTTTCGAAATCCTGGCGGCCGAGCATGGCGAACTGGCCGTTGATTTTCCGGGGGAACAGCGCCATGCCCTTGTTCTGCGCGGCCGGTCCGTTCAACGTGACGAATTTGAAATGCAGAAAGTCGGTAGTGCCGCAATTTGGAATGTTCTCGAGTTTGGAGTTCCGCGTTTACGCGTCATCCGACCGCCTGACCCTGGCTTCGCCGAGGCGGGAGGCGGAGCTCCAAACCAAATCCGGACACTGCCGAACCGATGGGGCGCGATTAGGAGTGAGGGTCAACCACGGCCACCGGAGCGCGGGTCAGTGACCTGCAGCGCTTTGCTACACAACATGCCCTCGGAACAATCCACCACCACTCCCGATTTAAACGCGCACGAAGTGACGCGCCCCGCCTTTCGGGTTTGGAGGATTGGGGCAAGACGCCCCGAAATGCATCCGCCCCGCCCTGCCG
>CAZFOA010000354.1:0-1819 GCA_964520205.1 uncultured Verrucomicrobiota bacterium
TCGTGGAACAAGGCGGGATTCTCTCGCACGGCAGCATCGTCGCGCGCGAATACGGCCTTCCGGCGGTGACCAATGTGGCCTCGGCCACGCGGGTCATCCGCACGGGCGACCTGGTGCAGGTGGATGGAAACCGCGGCTGCGTGAGCGTCCTCAAACGGCTGGCCCAAGACCACACTGGGGAAAACGCGCAAACTGCCAACGCATGATCGCACCTTTAGCCAAATTGCTGGACTGATCGGCTATCCAGATCGTGTGGGGCCGGCGGCTCGGCACCCTGATGAAATGGCGCAACGACGTGGCCAATTCGCGGCTCGAAGCAGCGATTCAGTTTCTGAAAGGACCGGATTTCATTCCCGTCAAAAGCCAGCCGGCACCGGTCGAGTTCAATCCCAACCAGTCGGGACCGCATGCCCATGTTGAATGCTTTCGCCGGTCATTTAAGGAACACGTCCACCTGGGCTGCGAACACATCCGGCTGGTCGAGCATGATGAAATGGAACGAACCGTCGATGCGCACCATCGTCTTGTTCTGCAGCGGAGCAAAGCTTTCCCGATACAACCCATCGACGGCAGCCTGCGGCCTGCCGGTAGAAGGGTCCCAAGGATAGAGCATCGTTACTTGCGTCTTTATTTCGTGCAGCCTCGGGCGAACGTCTGTCGTCATATCCTCGTACATGGCGCGAGCCACGACCGATTTGTCAGACGCGACGGCCCATTTGGTTGCCGCTTTGCGGCCTTCCGGCGATTTGACGAGTGAGCGGAGGAATTCTTTTTCGCCCTGCGCATAGGCGTCCTGCGTTTCGGCGAGGATGCTGTCGCGCATTGCGGCGGCTTGCGGCGCTGCCGCAGCGGCGTCGTTCGCGCCGAATAACACGCCGTAAAAAGGAAGTGAATCCACGATCATCAGGCTGCCCACGTCTTCAGGATGCTGAATGGCCAGGATTGTTCCCATCAGTCCGCCGAGTGAATGGCCAATTACCTTTGAGACCTTCAGCTTGCTTGTTTTGATATAGGCGTCGATGGCATCGACCGTCGGTTGTATCACCGGTCCCTGCGCGTTTGCCCGTGGCGATGAACCGGCGAACCCCGCCACCTGAATGATATGCAAGCGATAACGCCCTTCCAGGCGGGTGGCCGTCGCGTCCCATACCGCGCTCGATGAGGCGAGTCCGGGAATGAGCACCACGTCCGGGCCTTGGCCTCGAACGGTCACGGTGATTCGGTCCGACACAGGGTCCGCAACGGTGACACAAAGCTGTAAGGCCAGGACCGTG
The DNA here is from genome assembly GCA_964520205.1 of uncultured Verrucomicrobiota bacterium. GTDB lineage: Bacteria > Verrucomicrobiota > Verrucomicrobiia > Limisphaerales > BOG-1460 > CAZFOA01. Next base: position 1,275 of record CAZFOA010000354.1, read on the forward strand.
GCCGACAAGATTGTTAGTTTCAAGTTGTGCATGCGAAAAATGATCTAATTTTGTTTCGTACGTTTCTCCATTTTGCGCCGCCACCAGATCCAAAACATCGTCTGGACAGCCATCGGCCCGAAGCAAAGCACCCAAAACAGATTGCGCGGGCCGGCCTGCGTGAAGTCGAGCCAGCGATGGCGCAGAAAAAACTCCCGGGCGACGGGATCGTTGACATGATTTCCCAGCGCCGCGCCACCGCACGCAAGTTCGTGCGCGGCGACCATGCCGCCCATCGCTGCGTGCCAGCCAAGCGCCATCCCGCCGGCAGCAACCAGACCGATGGCCCCGCCGCCCAGCGCCACCGCGCCGACGGCGAGGCCGCCGAAAGCCAGCAGCCCGATGCTGAACCCGCCAAACGAAAGGAGTCCGATACTCAATGCGCCCGTGCTGATGCCGCCCACGGCAATGCCGCCGCTGGCATACAAAATTCCGTACGCCCTCTCACCGAAGGCAATCCAGCCGATGGCAGGTTGAACTTTTTCTCCCGGCTTCCGCACTTTGCC
>CAZFOA010000355.1:0-1810 GCA_964520205.1 uncultured Verrucomicrobiota bacterium
GAAAGGCGCGCCGCGCCTTTAACGGACTTGCTGTTGAATCGTTCGAAGCACGTGCCCGGTTAACCGCCCGATATTCGGCGGACTTTCGATTTCCTGCAATCCGATGGGATACGGCATTTCTGCTTTGGCCGCTGATTCGCAAAGTGAAAATATCTGGCTACCGTCGCCAAGCAGGTTTATTCCTGCCCGGTCCGGCAGCCGCGGTGAGCACAGCTTCTTGATTCGTTGAATTTTCGCGAGGAGTTTCTGCAGACCCCTATCGCAAGTCAGCGCTGATAAATAGCAAGCGACAAGAAGCGGAATTTTCCACATCATCTATTCTTGCCGCCATGAAACTCTAGATGAAAAACTCTATGTGCATTTTGGGAATGCTCCGCGCCGCCACCTTTGCCTGCGCCACGGCGCTGGCGAATGATCAGATGGCGTCGCCGCCGGCGGTTACAGGCTCATCCGTCATCCCAGGCACCCGCTACGGACTCTTCAACGGACTGGACCATCGCAGCTGGTACGGCCAGGGAGATTTCCCGGAGCCGTTTTTGGTGGACGATTCGGGCTTGGAAGTCGACGAAGCCCGCCTGGATTGGTTGCACACCGAAGCAAACCGTCAACAGAGTGACGTTGCCTCGGCTGAGGTGGAGAAAGGCTTTGGCCTGCTGACACTGGAATTGAAACTTCCGTTCGAGAGCGACGCATCGCCTGGTGAAACCTTACAGGGCATCGGCAATATTGAGGTGGGTGCACGCCATCCGTTGTATCAATTCGTCTCGGCCAGCGGATTTTTTGACACCACGATGGGGACTGCCATGGAAGTCGGCATTCCCGTCAATTCGGCGGTGAGCAAGAACACCGAGCTGGTCCCCAAGATTTTCAACGATCTAAAAGTTGGCGAACCTTTTACCCTGCAGTCCCTCTTTGGCTATTCCACCCTCCTGGGCGGTGGCGCCGAGGGCGGCTTGCAGACATTCGAATACGGTTTCGTTTTCGGCTATGGCATTGAGCACCGCCAACTGCCCTTGCCCGGGGTGCAGCAATTCATACCGATCTTTGAATTGGAAGGTGAAGCACAGATGAACAAGGACAGCCCCGGACGCAACAGGCTGCTCGGAAATGCGGCATTTCGCGTCAATCTCGACACCATCGGACGGGTCCAGCCGCGGCTGGGACTCGGATTTGTCTTCCCCGTTAACGGCGCTGCGCGGACGGATGTTCACTGGGGCATTGTCACGAGTCTGGTGTTTGAATATTGAGAGTGGATGCAAAAAACCATGATGTTAAACCGCAGACAATTCATGCTTCTGACTGCGGGCGTGGCCGCAGGGTGCAAAACCGTGAACGAGGCCGGCTCTCCCGTTGCATCCGGGGAACGAATCATAAATGCCGGGCCGGCCGGCAACTACTCCGCCGACGGAGTTTACAGTAATTTTGGCGGCCAGGGATTTTTCGTGGTTCGCCAGGGAGACAAACTGTTCGCGCTCTCCGCCATCTGCACCCATCGCAAATGCAAACTCACCGCCGAACCGGATCGTTCCTTCCGCTGCAGGTGTCACGGCTCGACCTTCGATCCCGGCGGTCATGTGACAAAGGGACCGGCGAAACGCGACTTGCCGATGCTACCTACAGATACGAACGAACAAGGTCAGTTGGTTGTTCATGTCCCGGCAATGTGAAGTCGGGAGAGTTTCTGCGCCGCCGCCCTCTCGATGACGATGAGCCATCGCTCTCTCCCCCGGATGGTTTTGAATTTCATTAAAAAATGCTTCGTTGCTGGTGTCGAAGGGTGCGATCAATTCGTCTGCCATAAGTGCTCGCC
>CAZFOA010000356.1:0-1801 GCA_964520205.1 uncultured Verrucomicrobiota bacterium
ATGCTGATGGCGCGGTCCTGCGCATTGTAATCGGGAAGATATTTTTCGTGTTCCTGGCGGTGATGGGCCGCTTTGGCCTCGTCGCCGAGTTGCGAATAGATCTGGGCGAGGGTGTAATGCGCCGTCAGGTTTTCCGAATCCAGCGCCAGCGTTTTCTGAAATGCCACGACGGCGAGGTTCAGGGATGCCTTCTGCTGCTCCGGGTTGCCGCGTTCCATTTTGGCGCGTTCGTAATAGGCCTGGCCCAGCTCATTGATGACTTCGTAATCCTTGCTGAAATCGAAGCCGCGTATGTCGAGTTCAGGATAGCGGTCTTCGAGAATGCTGCGGAACTCGGCGATGGCCTTGTCGGGAAAACCATTCTGCTTGTCCACGAGCCCGTTGAACCACGCGACCGTCCACCGGGGCGCAGGCGGGTCGAATTTGGCGGCGCGTTGCAGCGCGGCCACGGTGTCGTCCAGCCGGCCTTCCTTGAAATAAACCCGCGCCAGATTCACCGGCCCGTCGGCGCGGCCAAGTTTCTCCACATGCTCGAAGGCTTCCGTGGCCTGGATCAACTCGCCTTTTTCCGCCCCGACGGCGCCTTCCGAAAACAGTCCGATGCCGTAATCGTTCCAGCGCTGCCAGGCGGGGATGTTAGAGGTTTGCGTGGAAATGGCGGCCAATTGTGCCGATGCCACGTCCACCCCCTCGATCGGGAAAGTGACCTTGTCCGCCGCGAGGGTGACGATGGGCAGGTTGTTGGTCACGGTGAACGGCGCGCCGGGAACGAAGTTGGTGTCGAACACGTAGTTCATGTAGAGGGTGTCGAACTTGCGGTATTGCAGCTTCACTTCGACGGTCAGCGGCCCACTTTGATCTTCCGGCACGACGAATTCGTAGTGCACCGTCTGACCCGCGCCCGGCGGAATCTGGTGGTTGTAGAGCGGTGTAAAAATGTCCTGCGGATTCCGGCGGTCAACGCGGTTGCCGTCGCGGTCAAGCATATAGACATTGATGAAATGTGACCACGGATCCACTTCCTTGTGCGGGCCCAGTCCGCCATTGCGCCCAATCACCTGGTTGCCGCTCTTTATGGTCGCGTCCGTCCAGACTTCATTCGAGTCCACCGTGCCCTGGGTGAACGGATGGCCGACCTTCAGGGTGCGCAGGACGACTTCCAGCAGGTAGCGGTGGCCGCGTTTGAGCGCCGGCACCTTGGGCCGCAACGGCGCGGTCAGGGCATTGTCAATCGCGCCGCCGTCCTTGAGGCCAAAAATATCCACCCGCAGCGACCCCTTCAGGAACGCCTCCTCCGCCTGCACGATGTTGGTATCGTTGCGAATGAAGGCGAGGCCGGTGTTGGCTCCCGGGAACAAATGGTTGTGGATGTAGCGCGTGGAGTCATTGGTTGGGTTGAAGAAGTTCGCCCCGAAATCCTGCGACGCCTGCAATGGCATGTGGCAGCCGGCGCAGTTTTGCACGGCATTGGGCGGATAATAAAAGCTGCGGGCGCCGTGCCCCGAGACGCCGCTGAGCAGGTAGGTGTCATAATGATTCTGGCCGCGAAGAAAATCCTTATAATGGTTCAGGTCGCCGGGGATGCTGACCTTGTGGCAGGTGGAGCAATACTCCGCCGTGCGCATGAACGGTTTGAGGAAGGTTTTCTTGTGAAACTCCGGTTTGCCCTTGACCAGTTGCTGGTTGAGGTACTGGAGAAAGCGGTTGGTGCTGTAGGCAAACGGATAGTGAATCGGTTCGTCGATGGTGTAGTCCGCGTTGCCCTTGGTGCTGTTGATGTGCGTGATGGCGTGGCACGCCG
>CAZFOA010000357.1:0-1786 GCA_964520205.1 uncultured Verrucomicrobiota bacterium
GTTTTGACTGTCGCAGCAAGCGGAGGCTCGTGACCAGCGCCCAGAACCACGAAGCCAAAAACACCAGCGCGCCGGCTTCGCCAAATCGGGAACTCGATTTGACCTCGGAGACGCTGTCCAGGTCCTCCATATGATAAGTCTGGCTGAGGATTGACACGAACCAGACGATCACAAGGGCACAACCCGTCAGGGCAAGCGCCAGTTGACCCAGGCCCGCCAGAAATTTCCCGCCCAGGAGTGAGCCAAGGCCCGGCGTGGCAAACTGATTTACGAGAAAACAATTTCGCGCCCGGACACGACTAACCGGTTCGGTGGCCGAAAATATCTTCATAGGCGTACATCAAGGCAGCTAAGCCGATGGGGAGGGTCGCGAAGATCCCGACGCAGCAGGCAATGATTCCGGAAACAGCCACCAAGCCCACGACCAGCATCAGACCCAATGCAATGAACCAATGTTTGGAAACCATCTTGCGACTCAACTCCATGGCGGCCCAGAAGCCCAGCCGCCGGTCAATCACAAGCGGCACCGCAAAATACCAGCACACGGCCAGGTAAATTCCGGGAAAAAAACAGAACGCAAAACCGATATCCACGAGAAGACTTTGGACCAGCCCCAGCAGCACCAGTTGGCCGAGGTCCGGCCCAAACCCGGAGAACGCGTCGCCCACACTGGCCGGCGCGCCGCGGATCAGTTTCAGAAAATACTTGAACAGCCCGGCCATCAGGACGGTGTAGATGGGAGCGCTCAAGAGTGTGGCGAGGAGGATCACAAAAATTTCCCACGGCAAAAACCGGTGTTCGACCATCATTTCGTTGATCGCGGGACGCGTGAACAGGCCGATGATTTGATTGATCACTCCGGACACCACCATGACCAGGAACGAAACCCCGACGATCGGCCAGAAATCTTTTTTTACCAAAGCCCAGCCTCTTGACAGACAATTTCCAATATCGAGCGTGTAATCCCGCGCCAGAATGTTCTCGATCGGCACCGCAACCGTTTCCCCGCTCAAAGGCGGCGGTGAGGCCGCAGCTCCGGCGCCCGCGATGCCGGCAAATTCCGGGAAGGCGGAAAGCGGCTGCCAGGTTTCCGAACCTTCGGCGCGCACCCGCGTCTCGGCGTTCATGCGCCCCTCGGCGATCCACTGGCGCAATTGGTCGCCGGTGACAGGTCCGTACTCCTTTTGATCCGCTCCGATGATTTTATACATAGGCGATTCCTTTGCTCTGGTTGAGCTTGTAAGCGATTGCATCCCCGGACGCAAGCCTCGTCGGTCACGGCGCGAAGGAGGCAAACAGGGGAATCGGCAGGTCCCGCAAAACACCGAATAGCAGCCAGACCGCGAGATACAGCCAGAGCCAAAACGGCCGGATGATGACCGCAGGCTCGCCTTTGATTTCGTGCCGGACGTAACGGATACCCACCCAGGCGAAAACCGGGAGCGACAACACCAGAAACAGGTTGAGATGCACCGCCGCCATCCAATGCCCGCGCGACAATTCGTGCAGCGCCCGCAGCGAACCGCACCCGGGACAATCCAGTCCGGTCAGCTTGTGGAATTGGCACACGGGATAAATCGGAACCCGGGAAGGATCGAACCAGAACAAAACCAGCGCCGCGGCGAATCCGGCGGCCAGGCAGCTTGCGAGCGCGGTTTTTTTCATCGTGAACTCCGGCGGGACCAGGGCGCCTTCTTTGCCGTCGGCCCGCACGATCCGTCGCCTGCCTTGACTCTCGCCAACCGCGCGGCAGGCGTCAAGGAGCACTCCAAACGGGTGGCGACCC
>CAZFOA010000358.1:0-1752 GCA_964520205.1 uncultured Verrucomicrobiota bacterium
CCGGCACGCCGTCGTGCAGCGTCACGAGGATGTTCGACGGCTTGATGTCGCGATGAATGATGCCTTTCTGGTGCGCGTGCTGGATGGCGTGACACACCTGGATGAACAGATCCAGCCGGTCCTTCGCGCCGAGCCCCTCCTGGTCGCAATACCGGGTGATCGGAATCCCCTTGACCAGTTCCATCACGAAAAAAGGCCGCCCGGCGTCCGTCGCCCCGGCGTCGAGTGCCCTGGCGATGTTGGGATGATCCATCAGCGCCAATGCCTGGCGCTCCGCCTCGAAACGGGCCACCACCTGCCGGGTGTCCATGCCCAGCTTGATGATCTTGAGCGCGACGCGGCGTTTGACGGGTGCCCGTTGCTCGGCCACGTACACTTCGCCGAACCCGCCCTCGCCCAGTTTCTCCAGCAGCTTGTAACGCCCGATCATCGTTCCGGGCGATTCCTCTTCGTCAGGCAGCGACAGTTTGATGGTTCGGCCCGGATCGGCAGCCGATTTCGACGGCGGTTCGGGAACGGAACCGGGCTTGTTGTGTTCCGCTGCGGCGCGGATACGGCCCTCCTCGCTTTCAGGTGTCGGATTCATGGACAAGTCGATGGCATTCATCTACCTGAAACCGCGCGAACCCGCAGCAAAAAGTATGGACAAAATATTCGGAAACCTTATTAGAAAGGAACCCGCGCACCAGCGAGTCACCGTTTATGGAAGCGACCGAATTCAAATTCTACTGCCAGCATTGTGACCAGCCGCTCCAGTGCGAGTCCCGATTTGCCGGCCGCCAGATCCAGTGCCCGGCCTGCCAGCACCTGATCCACATTCCCAATCCGCCGGCCGGCACCGGATTCACGCAGGTTTCCCCCGAGTCCGGGCGGACGTGGGATACATTCGTGTCCCCGCCGAGGAAAGACCCGAAGTGACTGCATGAAAACCATGGATGAACACGAATGGATACGGATTCAATCCAGCCGCCGAAAGACCCAAACGGTGCAAAAAACTCTGCGAATGTGAACAGGAGCGCGCGGAGAGCACAGAGAAATCTTTTCCAGCCTTCGTTGTCTCCGTTTCCTCCTGTTAAACCCGGGCAAACTCTGGCTTTTCAACTTCCCGCCTTTGGCGCACACTCGCTGCGTCCGGATAAAACAAAACGACCAGAACCAAAATTTAACCAAAATCATTTCGCGTAGCTTCGGCTGCTGTCCGTCTCGAAACCTAGGAATTTCGTACAAAAGACAGCGCTTGAAGTGCGCCCCAGCCGGGGCGCATTGAAAGCGTTCTTTTGTGGGCCCTCCTAGGTGCCTGAGATGGGATGCAAGTAGGTGCGTCCCATTTTTATTTCAGGCACCAGAGTTCCCACAAAGACAGTCTGCAAACAGAGCTGATTCGCACGCGAGCGAATTCAGCCTGTCTGCATGGCGACGCTTTCCATCTACGATGTCCTCGCGTATTTCCGCGAGGAGGCCACTTCCCACCGCGATCTCGGTGACCGCTTCGAGCGGCTCATCTGCCGTTACCTGGAACTCGACCCCATCTACGCAGAGCGGTTCTCCAGCGTCTGGATGTGGAATGAGTGGCCGCGCAAAGGAAATGTCGGCGACGTGGGTATAGACATTGTGGCAGAGGAGCGCGCCACTGGTGAGTTCTGCGCCATCCAGTGCAAATTCTACCTGCCGGAGCACACCATCGCCAAAGAGGACATAGACTCCTTCTTCACAGCGTCCGGCAAGGAGTTGTTCACCTCCTGCATGATTGTC
>CAZFOA010000359.1:0-1709 GCA_964520205.1 uncultured Verrucomicrobiota bacterium
TCACGCCCGGCAGCGGTTTTGGCTCGAAGGGCGAAGGCTACTTTCGCATCAGCGCGTTCAACAGCCGCGCCAACGCCGAAGCCGTGGCGCTGCGGCTGCAGGAATTAAAATGGTGACCCGCGGGTCCGAACCGCCCTGCCCTTAACCGCAACCATCCACCCCGGAAACCGCAGTGGGACACCGATGAACCCGGATGAGGCGGGCCAAGTGAGCTTCCAACCGAGCCAGCCCAGTCACCAGAACCCTACCGTTTCCGGCCTTCGTTTATCGTTTTGATGCCTTTTTGTTTGATCTGGGTTCATCGGTGTCCCGCTGCGGTTTGAGTGAATTGTTCAGGCTTAGGCGCCGGCGGTAAACAGTTTGGCCGCTTCGGCGCGCCATGCTTCCAGGCGGTCGCGGACGCCGAGCGCCGCCAGGTAATCCAGATCGATCTCCGCCGGCCGGCCGCAAGATTCCGCTTTGGCGAGTTCCGGTTCCAAAACGTTCGCCACGTGGACGGCGGTTAACGGCCCGAACTCGCTAAGCCCGCTGTTTTGCGGGGTGTGATGAAACGCCACGGCTTCCACGATGGGCGCCGGCAATCCCCACAGGCCGAGCAGATACGCCGCCGCTCCGGCGTGCGTGGCCCCGAACACCTCCAGTTCCGCTTCATGCAAAGGCAGGTTGCGTTCCGCCGCAAGCCCGAGCGCCTGTTGAAAGGGGCCGGGCAAATTCTCCGCCAGCATCAGTTTGCCGGCATCATGCAACATGCCGGCGATGTACGCGTCTTCAGCCTCGGCCGGTTCGGCGCTTTCGAGCTGCATGATTTTCCGCGCCAGCATCCCGGTTTTCATCGCGTGATCCCAAAGCCGGGTGGTGGAAAATCCGGTTAAACTCACCCGCTCGAAGCAGGAGAAAATATGGGCGGAAAGCACCAGCGAGCGCACCGTGCCCAGGCCCAGGAATTGAACGGCCTCGAAGGGCGTGCCGATTTTGCGCGCCAGGCTGAAGGCGACCGAATTCACAATCTGAAGCATCTTCGCCGTCATGCCGGGATCCCGGCCGATAATTGCCGCGATACGGTTGATCGAGGAATCCGGGGAACCGAGCTCTTTCATGATCTCGATGTAGAGCGTCGGAAAGCTGGGCAGCGAGCCGAGCCGTCCGACCAGCGCCTGAAGTTTTTCGTCCTCCAAATAGGCATCCAGACCACAGACGCGCGACAACGTCGCCTTGAACGCCTTGAAATCGCAAGGCTTCGCGATGAACTGATGCGTCGTCCCCAGATTGCGGGCGATCCGCTGCTGGTCGTCCAGCCCGGAGAGAATGATGCGCGACGTGCGCGGATAACGAGCTTTGACCTCGGTGAGCAACTCGATCCCATTCATGCCGGGCATGTTGAGATCCGACACCACCACGTCGAACGGCGCGTCCTGCATCGCCTGCAACGCCTGCGGCCCGTTGCTCGCCGCCGCCACGTCCCAACGGTCGCGCTCCTGCTCCAGCATCAGCAGGTACATCTGGCGCAGGAGCGGATCGTCTTCCACAAACAGAATACGCCGTTTCATGACGATGAATCATTTCGGTAGCCGCACACCCGACTTCTACAGCACCCCCGTCCAACGGAGTCGGCAATCTAGTTCGTCCCACGGAATTGACAAGACAAAGTGCCTAAACTTGGATTATGGAACAGGGATGACGTTCGTCGCCGCCCTGGTCCTTGTGGCCAT
>CAZFOA010000360.1:0-1704 GCA_964520205.1 uncultured Verrucomicrobiota bacterium
CCTGGCGCGCCGAAGCGCAGCGAAGGCGGCTCGCGAGGACGCTCGCCCCACCGAAGGACGCAAATTCACCCACCACCGAGGTCAGGTGCCCTTTGTTTCTTCGCGCCTTCGTTGTTTAAAGTTTCTCCGCGTCCGACCCGCGCGGGCCATCACCTCGCCGCGGTGGGATAACCGGCGCGCACGAATTCGCGGATCAAAGCGATTTCCTGCTCGCCCGCGATGGTGTGGACCTTGTGCAATTCGTGGAACTCGATTTTCAGGCCGGCAGCTTTGAGAATATTGATCTGCTCGCGGGCGGTGCCGAAGGGAAGGATCGGATCGTGCGTCCCATGGGTCACCAACAGCCGTTGCTGGAAGGCAACCGGCGATAATTCCGCCACCAGTTTCTCCGGCTCGCAAACGTAGCCGCTGATGCCGACGATGCCCGCGAACCGGTGCGGATACCGCAAACCGACGTCGATGGACATCAGGCAGCCCTGGGAAAAACCGCCGAGCGTGGTCTGGTCGGCGGGGAATCCTGCGGCGCGCTGTGCGTCGAGCAATTCGAACAGCAACTTCCGGCTGCGCGCAACTCCGGGGATCATGTCGCCTTCGAAATCGAACCAGGAATAGCCTCCGAAATAATCATCCGGCGCGTTGACGAGCAGGTAATTCAGCCACGGCAGGTTCATGGCCTCCGGCAGCCAGCGGTAGCCTTCGATGCTGTCGCCCAATCCGTGCAGCATGATCATCAGACGACGCGACGCTTTCTCCACCGCAGGAATCAGTTCATGTTCGAGCATGAGGGTTTGTATCCTGAAACCGGCCCGGGCTCCAGCGTTAGATTTTATCGGCGCCACGCCGCGACCGCTGTCCGCCGGGCGGCGGCAATGGCGCCCAACCTCGACACCAGAAGCCATCTCACAAAAGGTGTCCGGTGCAGCGAGGCGTTCCGAAACCGCGTAGCGCAGCCGTCCCGGCTGCGAGTTGTGGCGGCGTCTCGCCGCCAGGACGAACACCCGGCGGGACGCCGGGTGAACCCGCAGGCGAGGACGCCTGCGCTACACTCGTCAGGCGGTTCATCACCCCAATCGCACTCTGGATTTTTGGGATTGGAGGCTTTCCCTGCTGGGTGAGATGCGCCAGCCGCTTCAGCGTTGTAGCGCGCCTGCCGCGCCGGGCTGGAGCCGGCGGGCTTCCTGGTCGGCCCATTGGGCGAGGCGATCGCGTTGTCCGGCGTTGAGCCGCGAGGCGGTGTGGATCCAGGTGTAGCTCGGCAGCGGCATTTCGCCCGATCGCACCTGGTCCGCGACATGTCTCCACTTCTTGGCGGCTCGTTCAGGGTCGTCGTGCGGCCACTCGGAAAAATTGAGCCGCTTGCGCGCGCCGTTGACGTGATCGACCAGCAGCCACGACGCGGGGGCGACCCGGCTGTACCAGGGCCACTCGGTCTGAAACGAGTGACAATCGTAGCAAGCGGCCTGCAGCGTGGCGGCGACGTCCGCCGGGGGCGGATTGGTGGCCAGGAGATCGTGCCCGGCGGTGACCGGTGGATTTGTGCGCGCGGGATTGGTCAACTGCAGCAGGCCGGCGATGACCACTATTCCGCCCGCCAACCATTTTAAGCGTATTTTCAATCGATTTAACGGCCGGTTTTCGCCATCAACAAGACACGGTCATGAGATGCCGCAAGTGTGGCGCAGGTTCCGGCAAATGCAATGGGAA
>CAZFOA010000361.1:0-1687 GCA_964520205.1 uncultured Verrucomicrobiota bacterium
GGTGGCGTGCCATCGCGATTGTCCTGCTTTATTAAATCAACACAATCATGCTATCTTCCCTGAGTTATTAAGATGAAATTGCAGCAAAGCCAGGTCTGGAAACGGGGCGGCCACTATCTCCGCATCGTGCGTGTGGAACGCTTGTCGGTGGATTACAAGACGACGCACAGCCCGCATGCCCGGAAGGGCACGCACCATCACGTCACGAAAAAGGAATTCTGCCGCCTGCTTAAAGAGGCGACGCTGCTCACCGATCAGGAAATCTTCCTCACCCCGCCTTGAGCCGGGCGCCTCTTGACATTGCCCCCATCGGAGCGCGAGCGGTCCCCGCTCGCAGCGGCGTCGGCGGCACAGTTGAGCCAGGATTTTACACCGGTTCAGCACCAGTTCACACCCGCTGCGGACGGGGACCGTCCGCGCTCCGGGGCAGTGTCAAGGGGCGCCGCCGGCGCCGTGATGAGTCCGGCATTTACAATCTCCGCCCCGGCAAGCACGATGGGCTTCCCTTCGGAGAAACTGACATGCCGCAGGTGAATCAACCCGCAAAAGAAAATTAAAATTATGGGCGATAGATCCCCGAAGTCGAACCAGAAGAAAACGTCACAGAAACAGGCCATGGCCAACAGCGCCGCACAGAAGAAAAAACAGGCCGTCGCCGCCAAACAGGCCGCCGGCAAGAATCGCTAACCGGCCGCTCATCGCTGTCTCTCCTGACGCGAAAAACAGGAGAGACAGTTTTCTTTCCGCGTTCCGCTCGCGTTCGTTCGTCCCTGGATTGCCGGAGGCCTGCAGCTACAAAGAGGAGTTTGCGGATGCCTCGATTGGTGCTGCGCAGAATAATCTTCGACGCCCACCGGCGAATCCGTTTTACTGCGCACATGAAATCGAAGGCATTTCGCTGGTTTAACCTGGGTTGCGGCATTCTTTTCACGGCGCAGGTCTGGGCGGCGGAGCCAATCCATCCTATCCCGTTGTGGCCGGGCCGCGCGCCCGGCGAAACCAATACGGTTTCGGCCGAACGCGATATGAGCAAGCCCGGCGTAGGTCTTGTCGCCGGCAAACCGGTCATCCGCCTTGGCAACGTCTCTGAACCGAGCATCACGATCTTTCGCCCCGCGACCGGGAAGGACACGGGCACGGCGGTGGTCGTTTGTCCCGGCGGCGGCTACTCCATCCTCGCCTGGGACCTGGAAGGAACCGAGGTCTGTGACTGGCTCAACTCGATCGGCGTCACCGGTGTGCTGCTCAAGTACCGCGTGCCGAAGCGAGATACCGGGCCGTTGCAGGATGCCCAGCGCGCACTCGGTCTCGTCCGCCAGCGCGCGATAGAATTCCGCATCGATCCCCAGCGCATCGGCGTGTTGGGCTTCTCCGCCGGCGCAAACCTTGCCGCGGAGCTTTGCGCGAATTCCAACCGGCGCCTCTACCCCGCCGTGGACGCTGCCGACACCGCCAGTTGCCGGCCCGATTTTCAATTCCTCATCTACCCCGGCGGCCTCAGCCGGAAGGATGACGATCAGAAATTACAGCCCGACGTCGCCGTGACCTCCAGCACGCCGCCAACATTCCTGTTGATGGCGGAGAACGATCCAACGGGCATTGAAAACGTGCTTGCCTACACGCTCGCGCTGAAACACGCGCATGTGCCCGTCGAACTCCATGTCTATCCCACCGGCGGCCACGGCTT
>CAZFOA010000362.1:0-1648 GCA_964520205.1 uncultured Verrucomicrobiota bacterium
GTTCACGAGGCGCTCGCCGCGGCGGAGGACCTGGCCGCAGAGGGTTACCAGATCGAAGTTGTCGATTTGCGTTCGGTGAAACCGCTGGATACCGACACGGTCATGGCCTCGGTCGCCCGCACCGGACGGCTGCTGTGCGTCGGCGAATCCTGGCCCTGGGGCGGCGTCAATGCCGAAGTCATCGCCCGCGTCGTCAGCGAGGGCTTCGGGTTGCTCGACGCGGCCCCGCAGCGCCTGAATGCCAAAGACACCCCGGTCCCGTTCCACCCGAATTTGTGGACGGCGCATCGCCCCACCACGCGCAGCATCGCCGCCGCCGCCCGAAACCTGCTCAGACAATGACTCCAGCACTCTACCACTCCGGCTTCCTGCCCTGATCGCATGCCACAGATCCCCATTATCATGCCGCAGCTCGGCGAATCCATCGCCGAGGCCACCATCATCAATTTCCTCGTCAAGCCAGGCGACACGGTCGAAGCCGACCAGGACCTCGTTGAAGTGGAAACCAACAAAGCCACGACGAATGTGGCTTCGCCGTGCCGCGGCAAAGTTGAGAAATTCCTCGCCGTCCTGAATGAAAGCTACCCGATCGGCGCGACGCTTGGCTACCTGGAAGCAAGCCAGGAAGATACCGCGCGCCTCGGATTGGACTCACCTCAGGCCAACGGCACCGCAGACTCCGGGTCGGACACCGACAGAATCTCGATCGATGGCGGAAGAAAGATCGTGAAACCCACCGTGCGCGGCTTGCCCGTCCCGGCGAATGCCGTTGGCGCCAGCTTCATGTCGGCGCGAATGAAAGCGCGCATCACCGAACTCGGACTTCATGCAGCCGACCTGGCAGGCGTGGCTGGGAGCGGCGCCGCGGGCCGCGTCACCATCCAGGATTTCGAAAAATTCCTCGCCAATCTCGAACAGCACAAACTGACGCAGGCCTCTTCAATGCGTGTGTCCGTGGCCGATGCGATGCGACGCAGTTGGACCCGGCCCATCGCCCACGTCGGGCTTTCCGTCTGCCTCGAGCCGCTATTCGCCTATCGCAAGGTTGCGAATCCCAAGCCCGGTCCAGCGTTGTGCGCATTGCGGGCGCTGGCCATCGCGCTCGCCGAAAACAGCGCTCCCGCCGGGCGGCTGGTCGGAAATAAAATTGTGCACCCGCCGGCGATCGACATCGGTTTCGCGGTGGAGGCTGAAGACGGCGTCCTCGTGCCAGTGATCCGCAACGCGGACAAAATTCCGCTGAAAGACCTGATTGAACCGTACAACAAACTGGTCGAACTGGCGCGCCAGCGCAAATTGCCCGCCGACGCCACCGGCGGATCCATCGCCACCGTCACGAATTTCGGCACGTTCGGACTGGAATGGGCGACACCGATTCCGCTGCCGGAGCAAACCCTCGTGCTCGGCATGGGCGCGGCGCGCCAGGCGCCGAAGTGGGACGCGGCCAAAGACCAGTTCGTGCCGGTCATGCAAGCCAACCTCACGCTCAGCTTCGACCACCGCGTCCTGGACGGAGGCGCGGCGGGCCGGTTGCTGTCACGCGTCGTCGAGTTGCTGGCGAAGCCGGAAAAGCTTTGAAACCTCGCTGGCGGGTTGCCGAACGACTTCGGAAGTAACTCAATGTCGCAGTCCTTGCAGCCAAAAAAGA
>CAZFOA010000363.1:0-1607 GCA_964520205.1 uncultured Verrucomicrobiota bacterium
CTGTTCGATAGCTTGTCACTTTCAAGATATGGCGAATCCTCAGGTGAACTCAGTTCAGTGATGATTTTAAACCCGATGATCGGGGACAGTCTGGAAAAAGCAATTCGTCGGGACAGTAAAACATCACATGAGTAATAAATTGTTCGTTGGAAATCTTTCCTTCAACACCACCGAAAACGACCTCCAGGATGCCTTCGCCGCCCACGGCAATGTCATCGAAACCAATCTGATGATGGACCGGGCCACCGGCCGTCCGCGCGGGTTCGGTTTCGTCACCATGGGCACGCCCGAAGAGGCGCAGAAGGCTGTGGAAGCGCTGAACGGCAAATCCGTTGACGGACGCGCCCTCACGGTCAACATCGCCCGCCCGCGCGAAGAGCGCGCTCCCGGCGGTGGCGGCGGTCGCCGCGAGTACAGTGGCGGAGCCAATCGCTATTGATTTCATCGTTTGAATCGGCTCGAGGCCCGGGTTCGCCGGGCCTCGATGCTTTTTCCGGCCGCTTCCGGATTTGCTGGTCTGCCCGAGCGCGCCTTTCACCGAAGACCGGTTCCATTGCGGGACGAGCCTATGAAAGAAGAACATATTGAAGTGGAAGGGTGCGTGCAGACGGTACTGCCGGGAACGATGTTCCGGGTGGAACTGGACAACAAACACCTCGTGCTCGCCACCATCTGCGGCAAAATGCGCAAGCGATGGGTGCGCCTGACCGTGGGCGACCGCGTGAAAATGGAGATGTCGCCTTACGATCTCAACAAGGCGCGCATCACCTGGCGGCTCAGATAGCGTCGCCGCAGCTTTGGTCAAAGCGGTTTTCTCTTTGATTTAAACGTTTCGTCGCGGCGCTGGCCGGCGCGCGGCTTAAAGACAGGACGGATATTTCCATCCCTTCGGGTCGCAACCGCCCCGGTTTGGCGATGAAAAAGCAGTCCGCGGCCCGCCTCCAGCCCTCAAGTCTCAACCCTCCGCCATCGCAATCCTCGCGCCGATTGGAAAGGTTTCTGGAGTTGAGCCAGGCGAACCGTTGCCAGGGGTGCTCCCAATACTTTCGAGCGATGTTCCTTGCCCTATTGGTGAACGGGGCTAGATTGTTCAGGTCCAGGCCGACGGCCTCCGCAGTTGTATTTGACGAATCATCTCCTGCCGTAACCCGTCCACCCGTCACCCTGAAAAAATGTCCTTTGCCTGGACCAGCCCGGTCAACGGTTTCGTCCCAAACGCGAGTCGCATGAAAACGCACATCATCCATTGGGTGTCCTCGGTCACCGGCGGCATCGGGTCAGGCAAAAAGCTCTTCGAAAAGGAAGAAGCCGAACAGCTGGCCGTTGAACTGAATTCGAGTTACCCGGACATCAATCATAAGGCGGTCCCGGCTGTGCCGCCCGCTGAACCGCGAATCGCGCCGCCTGAGGCTGAAGGCCCCTCCTCTGCCGACACGGGCGGCCTCGTTCCAGGTCCGCGGACTCAGGCTGAGTTCAAGTGAGGCAAAGCAAGTTGAATGGCCAAGCAGAGAATCGCGGCGACGGCAGCCAGCGAACCGCCTCCGGCAACGCTCGCCGCCCGGGACGGCCCTCCACGATTGCCATCCAGACCGCCCGCCGCGCTGATT
>CAZFOA010000364.1:0-1573 GCA_964520205.1 uncultured Verrucomicrobiota bacterium
GGCGTCAATCGCGCCGGCTCCTCAAGGATGTCCAGCAGCGCCTTCGCGCAATAGACCCGGTCCCGTTTTGCATCGCCCACCTGCTTCACGATGCCCAGTCGATCCAGCCGTTCGATGGCGCGTTGTGCCGTGGTGAATGCAACGCTCAGTCTTTCGGCCGCCCCCTTGGTGGTGATGAAGGGGTTGGCTGCCAGGAGTTCGACCACGCGCAATGGCGCGTTCGTTGAGTCACCCGCCACTGTTTTTTGCCACTCGGCCAGCTTTCCGTTCATGCGCCTCGCCCGGCTCAAGGCGTCTTCCGACATCCGGGCCACGCCGAGCAGAAAGTATTCAATCCAGTCCGACCACGCCCCGCGTTCACTCACACCGCGCAGGCCATCGTAGTAATCCCGGCGTGCCGCCTCAAAAAACGCGGACAGGTATAGCAACGGTGTCGGCAAGACCTGTCGTTCAATCAGGAAAAGCGTAATCAGCAGGCGTCCCACCCGGCCGTTGCCGTCCAGAAACGGATGAATCGCCTCAAACTGGTAATGGGCAAGCGCGATGGTCACCAACGGCGGCAAGTCGGAGTCGTGTATAAACTTTTCCCACGCGACCAGGCAGTCTTCCACGGCTTCCGGGGGCGGTGGCACGAATGAGGCCGTTGCCGGTGTGCTGCCAGGCTTCCCGATCCAGTTTTGGATCTTCCGGAAACGTCCCGGAGTGGCTTGATGCCCCCTCACGCCGGTCATGAGTTTTTCGTGCAACTCACGGACGATGCGCACGCAAAGAGGCAGTTCTTTGAGCCGGACAATCCCATGTTCCAGGGCAACCACATAGTTGCCCACTTCACGCAGGTCTTCCGGGCTCCGATCGACCGCCGCGCCGGCTTCCGCCGCCAGCAATTCCCCGAGCGTGGCTTGCGTGCCCTCGATCCTGCTCGACAGGACCGCCTCACGCTTCACGAACGACCGCATGAGCACATGCGGATTCGGCAGCCGCCCGCCTTCACCTGCCAGTTTTCCAATCAAACGGTCCGCATCCGACAGAACGCGAATGAGCCGCGGTGTCCATTCCAGCTTCGGCGGCAGCGGCGCCGGCACAAAAGCCGTGTGACTGCCCATCGGCACCTTTCTGCCCGGAATGTTCGTTTTGCTGGCCATCGCTTGTTTGCGATCGTGAAAATAGCACACCTTGCTATTTTCACAAAAGCCTAAAATCGAAAATAAGTGCCTTTCTTATTTGCGCGGACGCAAACACAGAATTGAGCGCTGGGTCGGCATCGAAGCACATGCGTCGGAACTGGTTCATCCGCCAGAGTCCCTTTTCAAAAACACCTTGGTGCGATGGAATTCAAGGAACTCTCGTTGTGGCTCCCCTGCGGCGTCCCCGCCTGCGTGCAGCGGGCGGAACAGCCGGTGCCGCGTCCCTTTGCGCCGCTGCACGTCCACCCTCCGCAGTACCTGTTACGGAGGACGGGCGGCGCGGTCATCGCAGCGCGATGACTCCACCTCAAAATTCAAATTAGCCCGCTGCCTGTTCTTTGGTGGTGGTACGTTTTGGTGGGGCGAGGCTACTGACGAGCCGGCTCGCG
>CAZFOA010000365.1:0-1546 GCA_964520205.1 uncultured Verrucomicrobiota bacterium
TAGCGCGCCTGGAACCGGGCCAGGGGATTGGACGCTTCGGTTGAGATCCGCCGGTGAGCACCCGCAGCCGCGAGGCGGGTCACGCCTCAGCGCGCACTTTGGCGCGATTCTCCAGAAAATGCCGTTTCCAATGAGCGCGTGAATCCTTTCCACGCACGTCGGTTCCCAGCGACTTCACGAACCACCACTCGCGCGGCACCTGCCAGCTGGGAAGCTTCTGCATCAGAAACTGCTTTAATTCCTCGGTGGTGCTGCGCCGTTCGGCGGTCACACACGCCACAATAAGATCGATCCGATCCGCGTCCCCGCTCGGCACGCCGAAGACCAGACACTCGCCGACAGCCTCATGCTCGCGCAATGCCTGCTCTATCGTCGCCGGAGATACTTTTCTGCCGGCCACGTTGATCTGGTCGTTGGTGCGGCCGCGAAGACAGACGATTCCGTCCTTGAGCTCGGCGAGGTCACAAGTTTGAAAGCGGCCTTTGCCCAGGGTGTCCGCCGGCTCCGGCCAATACGTTTCCCCCGCCGCGCGGCTGTTCACCAGGAGAACCCCGTCCGGATTGATTTCCACGTTCACCTGCTTCATGGGCCGGCCCACGGAGGCTTCATCGACGCGTGGAGAAGCCGTGGCATCGTAGCTGATGCCGCCGCATTCGGTGGAGCCATAAAAGTTGTGGATTTTGACGCCATGTTCCTCGAACACCTCCCGTTCCAACGCCAGCGGCAGCGGAGCGCCGGCGGAAATGGCCAGACGCACGTGATGCAGGATTGCTCCGGCCTTCTGCCACGCCCGCCACAACGCGGGCACGCCGGGCAAGGTGATGTCACAGTGCGAATGCACGGCGTCACACAAGACTGCCGGCAACGGCGAGGGTGCCAGGAACAAGGGAATGCCGTGCAGCAGGAGCGGCAGCACCAGGTTGGAAAACCCGTAGGAATAGGCCAGCGAAATGACCCCCAGGTTGGGCCAGTCCGGACGCAGGCCCATGGTGGACACGATGGTCTGGGCATCGGCGGCCAATTGCTCCTCTGTGAATGCCACCGCGCGTGGCACGCCGGTGGTGGCGGGCGTGGTTTTGAGATGGCAACAGGGCGGGGGCGGAGGCGAAACAGTGAGCGGCAACTTATTCGAGTCGACCGGGCAGACCACGATATTGCGGCGCCAGGCTCGCAAAACGGTGAAGATGAAATCGGCGCTATTGCCTTGCGGATAAACCATCGACGGGTTGCCGGGCAAAGGAGTTTCAGCCTCCCGGTCCAGTTGGGCAAAGGTCCAACACTGCCTGGTGGCTAAATCCCGCAAAGCGACCTCGTTGCGCCTCTCCAGGGCGACCTTCTGCCAGCGTTCGTAAAGCATCTGAGCGTCTATTAAGCCAGCCCTGCTTTCGGTTGCAAGCTCGATCTTGCTTCCGGCGCCACAGGGTGCATCTCATCACTGTCCTTGCGCCAGGAGGCTCAAGGGTTCGGAGTTCCGCGTTTACGCGGTTCTGAGGCCGGACCGCCTGAAGGCGTAACTATTCAGTTGGAATTGGGGACCACACGCGCC
>CAZFOA010000366.1:0-1532 GCA_964520205.1 uncultured Verrucomicrobiota bacterium
GCGTGGCTGCGGCCGAGGACGGCCGCACTCCGCCCCCAAAACCTCACCCACTTTTGATCACACCCGAGCGGCTGGCTGCCCAACAAAAAAACTCGCCGACAGGGACTTAAACCCTGATAATCTACCCGACGAAATGAAACGATCCAACCAAAGTCGTCGCTGGAAATTGTTTTGCGCCGGTCTGAACTTTTTCGCGGTGGCGGGGGTCATCGCCGCAACCGGGCTGTCCGCTCGCGCGCAGTCGGGCGCCGCCCCGGTGGTGCTGACGAATTTGCCCGCGTGGCTTACCCGTCCGCTCTCGGTCGTTGATGCGCTGAACATCGCCGCTCAGCAGAACGGCACCATTTTGAAGGCCAAGAACGATCTGGAAGCCTCCTATGGCATCGTGGTGCAGACCCGGGCGATTGCGGTTCCCAAGCTGAAGGCCACCGGCAATTACACGAGCGAAGATCCGGATCTGGTAGAATCCTTTCCCGGATTCACCAGCACTCTCCCGCACCAGAGTTGGACCAGCGGCATCCAGGTGATACAATCCATTTATGAGGGCGGACGGATTATATCGGCGCTGCGAACGGCCAAACTGACCAAGGAACAAGCGCTGCTGCAGTATCAATCCGTGGTGGCCGACACGCTGCTGGCCACGCGCGTGGCCTATTATGATGTGCTGGTGGACGCCGAACAGATCGTTGTCAACGAGGCATCGGTCAACCTGTTGAGCAAGGAGCTCGAAGACCAGCAACGCCGTTACGAAGCCGGCACCGTGCCGCGCTTTAATGTGCTTCGCGCCGAAGTGGCTGTGGCGAACGCGCGCCCGCCCTTGATCCAGGCCCGCAACGCTCATCGCATCGCCAAAAACCTTCTGTCCAATCTGCTCGGCTACAATCTGCCGCGTGAAATTTGGGAGGATGTTCCCTTGCAATTGACGGACAAACTCGAGGCTTCTCCCTACCAGATTGATCTGCCGGCAGCGATCGCGCGGGCGCTGGAGAATCGGACCGAGCTCGGAGCCTTGCGCAAGGCGGAGCAACTGCAACGCGAGGCTGTGGTGAACGCCAAAGCCGGGTACAAACCCAGCATCCAGGCCTTCGCCGGTTACGACTGGCGCAGCTCGCAGTTTCAGGCCGACCTCAGCCACGACTTCAGCGGCTGGGTTGTGGGGGCTCAGCTGAGCTGGGATATTTTCGACGGCATGCTGACGCGCGGCAAAGTCATGCAGGCCAAAGCCCTTTACGAGAAGTCCAAAACGGAGCTGGCCGATACGGCACGCCAGATTGAACTCGAAGTGCGCACGGCGTATTCCACGTTCCTCGAGGCTCAGGAGGTTTTGGAATCGCAGAAGAAGGTCCAGGAAGAGGCCGACGAAGCCTTGCGCCTGGCTCGCGCCCGCGCCGACGCCGGCACCGCCACGCAACTGGATGTGCTCGACGCGGAAAACTCGCTCACGCAGGCCCGCAGCACACAGATCCAGGCGCTGCACGATTACGCGGTCGCCCGCGCCCGCCTGGAACGCGCCATCGGCCTGGATTTGGTCC
>CAZFOA010000367.1:0-1528 GCA_964520205.1 uncultured Verrucomicrobiota bacterium
GAAATCCTAAAAGCAAAACTCCCGGAGCCGGGCGGCGGGTGCAATGTGGAGCGCACCCGGATGCGCCGGGTGTGATTAAAAGTGGGTGAGGTTTTGGGGGCGGAGTGCGGCCGTCCTCGGCCGCAGCCAGGCTCGCACGCAACCACGTTCACGAACTTCTGGTGTCACACTCCGCGCTCCAGGCTGCTGCGCCCGGGGACGGGCGCACTCCGTCCGAAACCCAAATGCTGGCGCCCAAAAGCAGCATTCCGGTTCCCGCGGCCGCACCCAATTTTAATCGCACCCGTGTGATTCCAAGTGCGGGTCAGCAAATCAACTGCAGCGCAGCCAAATGTTGACGCCAGAGGCAAGTTGGGAATTCACCAAACCAAAACGGCTGTCCAAAACAGCGGTTCAGCCTGCCTGCTGGTTTGGGATTTTGAAATTCGGCGACTGGCCGAGAAACTTCAGCGGGTTCTGGAATACCAGTTCGTCAATTGTTTCAGCGCCATGCCCGCGGCGCTTCATTTCCAGCGCGGTCCTTGGCACCGCCAGCGGATCACTCACGCCCCAATCGCACGCGCTGTTCAACCACACTCGTTCTTTGCCGTAAATCTCGATCATGTCGATCGCGCGGGCCGGTGAGCACTTGGACTCGGGATAAAGCGTCATGCCGGCCCACATGCCCGCGTCCAGCACCCGTTTGATGGTGTGCTCCTCAACGTGATCGATGATGACCCGCCCCGGTTTGATGCGGCGATCGTTTTGGAGCGCGTCGATGATGAGCCGTGTGCCTTTCAGCTTGTCCTCCAGGTGCGGCGTATGCACGAGAATGAGCCGGTCGTGCCGCGCCGCGAGGTCCACGTGCATTTCCAGAACCCGGAGTTCGTTCCGGGAGTTTTTGTTCAACCCGATTTCGCCGATGCCGAGCACGTTGGGCCGGTCGAGGAATTTTGGAATGAGGGCGATGACTTCTTTCGCAAGATCGAGGTCCTCCGATTCTTTCGGGTTGATGCAAAGCCAGGAGAAATGCGGCAGACCGAATTTTGCCGCGCGCTTCGGTTCGTGCTCGGTAAGCTGGCAGAAATAGTCGTGGAAGCCATCCGCAGAACTGCGATCAAAACCCGCCCAGAACGCCGGCTCGCAAACCGCCGCGCATCCCGCCATCGCCATCTTCACGTAGTCATCCGTGACGCGACTGACCATGTGGGCGTGAGGTTCGATATATCTCATTGTGATGCGTGACGGGTGAACGTCAGTGCGCGCCGGGAAAGGCGCCGCAGGCCGCTTTGGTGGAGGCGCGCGGGATCGGTTCGGTCGTCGGATCGCTGAACGCCAATAGAACCGCGCCTGCCTTGTCCTGGCTTGGCGAGGTGAGTTGGGAGAGGGCGCCGCGAAAGGCCGCCATCCGAAAGTCGGCTTCGCCGTCGGCGCGCTCCACACGGTCGATGAATGCCGCCAAATCAATCAGCTTGCTGCGGGCGTCCATGAAATAAAGATCGAGCACTTGCTGGCGTGTCATAGATTTGTGATTTGAATATATCGACGG
>CAZFOA010000368.1:0-1523 GCA_964520205.1 uncultured Verrucomicrobiota bacterium
ATGCGCAACGACGCGGCCAAGCAACTGCTCGGCGCCATCCAGCAGAACATGGGCGGTGCGCCGCTGACCGACGAACAAAGCGGCAAGCTCCAGGGCCTTATCAAGTCGGAGATCGTTACGGCGATGCCGCTCGACGACACGGACCTGTTCCGGCCGCTGGACGAATGGACGCAGATCGTTGACGCCCACCAGCAGAACGTGGTGCGGGGCGCGGCGGAGTTCCTGACGCCGGCCCAGATGGAGGCGCTCAAGGGGTTGGTGGCGCTCAACCTGGAGCAAATGCAAGCCCAGCGGGCCCAGCGGGCCAAGGCGCTGGGTATCAAGAACGGCGCGCAGAATTAGCCGTGGAAGAACGCAAAGCGCCAGCTCTAGTGCTTCTCGCTCAGACCCCGCTCTCTATTTTTGCAACCCGCCATAATTCGGAGGATAGCAGATCGCAACTTGTTGGAACCGATCCAAATGTCTTGTCAATGATTACATATTCCCGAATCGGAAACCAATTTCCTCCTCAAGATCAATGGCGCGCAGGTGACATTCATTAAGAATGAAAAAGGCGAAGTGATGGCGATAAGCCACCCTATGGCAGGACTGCCGGATAGCGAGGGAAGGAAATCTAAAAAATGAATATTGCTGTTCGTGTCATTTGTTTCATGCTGCTGCTGACGGCATTCTCCTTTCGTGCTGCGGCGGCCGGCGAGGACCGGCCACAGACCATTCCACAGTTACAGGCAGCGATAGAAAAAGTTTTAAAAGAAACCAGGACGCCGGGCGCGGCCATCGCTATCGTCTCGCGCGACAAAGCGGAATGGGTGGCGGGCATCGGCAAAGCCGATGTGGCCACCAGCCAGCCCGTCACAACCAACACCCTGTTCCGCCTCGGCTCGATCTCCAAATCGTTCGCCGCCATCGCCATGCTCCAATTGCAGGAGGCGGGCAGGCTCAAGCTGTCGGACACGGTGAAGGAATGGGTGCCGGACGTGACCTTTGTCAATCCGTGGGAGGCAACCCACCCGTTGCGACTCGTCCATTTGCTCGAACAGACCTCCGGTTTTGAGGACATGCATTTTCGGGAATTTGCGCTGAACAACCCGACACCGGTTTCGTTGAAGGATGCCCTGGCTGATAACGTTGCCTGCCGGGTCTGCCGCTGGCCGCCAGGCACCCGGATGTCTTACTGCA
Organism: uncultured Verrucomicrobiota bacterium; assembly: GCA_964520205.1. GTDB lineage: Bacteria > Verrucomicrobiota > Verrucomicrobiia > Limisphaerales > BOG-1460 > CAZFOA01. The sequence goes on from CAZFOA010000368.1 coordinate 1,180, forward strand.
ATGCCGCCCCGGCCGTGCTGGCAGCCGTCGTTGAAAAAGCGTCCGGCGAACGCTTTGAAGATTACGTGCGTGAACACATCTTCAAACCACTGCACATGGACAGCGCCGGTTATTTCTACACCCCGGCCGTGGAACGGCGACTGGCCCGCCTCTATCATCCCGATGGCGTCACGCCCTACCCTTACTGGCATTTTGCGCTCCGGCCCAGCGCCGCCGTGAACGCCTCCGCCACGGACCTGGCCAGCTACCTCCGGTTTTATCTTCAGCGCGGCAGCCTGGACGGCACGCAGGTGCTTCAGACCGCATCCATCGAGCGCATGGAAACCACCGAAACCATGCCGTCA
>CAZFOA010000369.1:0-1508 GCA_964520205.1 uncultured Verrucomicrobiota bacterium
CACCGAAATCAGCATGTTGGCCGCCATCCCCCCCGCCGCCACCCCAAACTCGAATCAGAATCTGGATCAAATCGCCGACCAGGCCAGACACATGGTTGCGGCTCTGGACGAAATTGTCTGGGCGATGAACCCGAAACATGATTCACTGGAATCGCTGGGAAGTTACCTCTGCCTGTATGCGGACCGCTTTCTGAAGCTCGCAAACATCACCTGCCATTTGAAAGGAACACTTGATCTGCCCGGCCAGGCGTTTAATCCAATCCACCGGCACGAGTTCTTTCTGGCCTTCAAGGAAGCTCTGACCAATGTCGTGCGCCATTCCGAAGCCACGGAAGTCCAACTCGGCATCCGGATCATCGGAAACCAGTTGCGCCTGTCGCTCGCCGACAACGGTGGCGGCCTCGGGTCCGCCAACCCCACTGCCGGAATGGATGGCTTGACCAATATGCGGCAGCGCCTGGGAAAAATTGGCGGCCGGTTCGCCGTCGCCAGCCAGGCCGGACGCGGCACCACTCTCCGATTTTATTTGCCGCTGAACTGAAATTTCATGATCCGGATCGCCATCGTTGAAGATAACAAGACCGTGAGGGAAAGCCTCACACGCTTTGTCCAAACGGCGCCGGATTTCCAATGTGTGGGCGCCTGCGCCACCGCCGAGGATGCTCTGCAGGTGCTGCCCGGATATCAGCCTGAAGTCGTGCTCATGGACATCCAATTGCCAAAAATGTCCGGCATCGAATGCACCGCCCGGCTGAAGCAACTGCTCCCGTCGGCCCACATCATCATGGTCACCGTGTATGAAGACACGGAACGCATCTCGGCCGCGCTGCGCGCCGGCGCGTGCGGCTACCTGCTCAAACGCTGCAAACCCGAAGACCTCGTTGCCGCAGTCCGCGAAGCCCGCCTGGGCGGCGTCCCCATGCCGCGCGAAATCGCCCGCAAAGTCATTGCCGCCTTCCAGCAACCCGTCACCACGGCGGCGGAAGTGGAGGACCTCAGGCCGAGCGAGAAGAAAATCCTTGAACTGCTCGCCCTGGGTCTGCCCAACAAAGAAATCGCCAATCGCCTCGGCCTGAGCGCCAGCACCGTCCGCTGGCATCTCGAGAACATTTACGGAAAGCTCCACGTCAACTCCCGCACCGAAGCCGTCTTGAAGTTGCACTCGACCAAAGTCTCACCCAAGAATGAGTCCTGACCGATCCGCCGCGTTGACGTCCGCGAGGGTGGCCTGACCCTGCCGACAGTCGCTGGATGGAGCCTCGACGACAAGCGCACGCCACTCCTGCCGGGCGACATTTTGAAGAGTCTCGCCGCGTTGGAAAACGAAATCACCACGGGGATGAAAGAGTTGGAGGACATGTTGAAATGAACCGCCAACGAAACATCTGCACCGTTCGCGTCATTCCGGGAACGCCAACGGCGTTCGAGCGTTCAGCCCAGGGTTGCCATAGCCGCGACGCGGCGCAGGCTACCCTGGGTTTGCGTTCCAAAATGTTCATGAACCCCAA
>CAZFOA010000370.1:0-1501 GCA_964520205.1 uncultured Verrucomicrobiota bacterium
GGCAAACACATCTTCGAGAACCGTACCTGAACACCGCGCCGCGTGAGGGCACGCGACCTACAACCGAGGAATCGCCGTCCTGTAGGCCGGGTCCCCTGACCCGGCGTTCCCGGTGTGGAATACTCAGCCGGAACGATACAGTTGAGAAAGGGGAGCACACGCGCCCACGCGTGTTCCGGTCGGCGCCCTCGCCGACCGGGCCGCGCGCATGGACTTGAACCGAAGTGTACGCCTGGTCCCGAGGCCCCAGGTGGCGGGCGAGGGCGCCCGTCACTGCACCCGAGGCGGGTGCGCTCCCCAATTCAACTGCATCGTTCCGGCTCAGTTTAAGCTATGGTCAAAATGATCAATGACGCCGCGGTTGCAGGAGCAGTTCGGATGTGGTTATGATGCGGCCTGAGCCTGGCAAAAGAACAGTAGTTATCGATGAACGTTTTAGTCACAGGCGGAACCGGTTTCGTGGGGAAGGAAATTGTCCGGCAGCTCCGCATTGCCGGGCATCGCGTCCACTTGCTGGCGCGAAATCCGGAATCGACCGCCGCAAAGGAGGTCGCCAGGCAATACGGCGCGCAAGTCCACGCCGGCAACGTGCTGGATGCCAAGTCGCTTTGGACCGCCTGCGCGGGCAAGGACGCGGTCATTCATTTGGTTGGAATCATCAGTGAGATCGGCGACCAGACTTTTGAGAACGTCCACGAGCGCGGCACGCGAAACATTATTTTTGTGGCAAAAGATGCACGCGTAAAACGCTTCATTCATATGAGCGCCCTGGGCACCGGGCCAGAGGCCGCGTCGCGTTACCATCAGTCGAAGTGGGCCGCCGAAGAACTGGTTCGCCGGAGCAGTCTCGGGTGGACCCTTTTCCGTCCCTCGATCATTTACGGGCCGGCCGACGGCTTTGTGAATCAGTTCGCACAAATCATCCGGCACTCGCCGGTGGTGCCGGTGATGGGCGATGGGCGGACTCGATTTCAACCGGTCTCAGTGAAAATCGTGGCTGCGGCGTTCGTCAAGGCGCTGTCCGAACCGCGGGCTATTGGCGAAACCTACGACTTATGCGGCGAGCAAGCGCTCACCCTGAACGAAATCGTGAATCAAATCCTTGAGGTGATGCAAAAGGGGCGGCTGAAGCTTCAGGTGCCCATTGGGCTGGTTCGCTGGCCGGTGGCGTTGGAGGAATTTGTTTTCTCCCGATTGCTTCATCGGGCGCCGCCGCTGAGTCGCGACCAATTGCTCATGCTGGGGGAAGACAACCTGGGAAACGGTTTCCCGGCAAACGAACTGTTCGACTTGAAACCGATTCCGTTCTCGGAAGGGATCGCCGCCTACCTGAAACCGAACCGCGGCGCGTGAATCCTGGCCACCGGCGAAAGCGGACAGCGCCTTGCGAGTCGCGCCGCTCCGTCAGACTTCGATGCCGTAGGCTTTGATTTTGTTGTAGAGCGTCTGGCGGCCGATGCCGAGGCGTTTGGCGGTTTCGAGTTTGTTGCCGCCGGTTTCC